>JBILDU010000121.1:0-7208 GCA_044352465.1 Bdellovibrionota bacterium | reverse complement strand
CGAGCTCGATGACCAGCGCTATTGCTAAAACGAGGCAGACCGCTCCGAGCAGGACAGTCCACCGGCGAAATCGCCGAGCGCCGCCCTCCCCAACCGGAAAGGTGATGTTGAGCTGCGTAGCGTCCCGCCCGCCGGTCCCCGTAGGCCCACCGCTCGGAAACCGCACCGCGCTTTGGGTCCCCGCGATCCTCGGCTCGCGTCCGCCGAGGACGGTTGGAGAGGCGCCTGCGTCAGCGCCCTCACGGCCCACCCACGGAGCACTTCGGGAGGGCCGCCCCACGGCCGCCCCTCCCCGCTCCCCACTCCCTCCCTCGAGGTGCAGGGGACGAGCAAACGCTGCCACCATCTCTATGGCGGAGGAAAATCGGTCACCCCGCTCCCGCGCAAGGGCGCGCCGAAACTCAGCTTCCAACGTGAGTGGTAGATGGGGGGCTACCGCGGTCAAGGGAACCGCTTTCCCCCCAACAATGTTGCTGATGACCTCCGTGAAGTTCTCTCCTCGGAACGGGCGCTCACCGGTGAGGCATTCGAAAGCAACGATCGCCAACGCGAAGAGATCGGCCCGAGAATCGAGTTTCTCGTTCAAGATCTGCTCCGGTGCCATATAACTCGGAGTCCCCATCACCGGAGCTCCTGGCTCGGACTCTCGCGCCCCGATCGAATCGTTAATACTGGCGATCCCGAAATCAAGAATGAAGACGTTGTCGTTTTTATCAACGAGAATATTCGCCGGTTTGATGTCTCGGTGGATGATCGATTTGCCGTGAGCGTAATCGAGCCCTGCCGCGATCTGACGGAGGTATTTGATGGCTTGAGACGGAGCGAGTTTCTTTCCCTCATCGAGAAGCTCCTCAAGCGTTTTGCCCTCAACGTAATCCATCACGATGAAAGGGGTGTCGCCGTCTCGCCCGATCTCAAAGATAGTGATGATATTTTGATGGCGGAGATTTCCCGCGGAACGAGCCTCGTTACGAAAACGTTCGAGCGCCGCATCCGCGTCGTGAAGGTGGCTCGTCATCAACTTTCTTAATGTCTTCACCGCTACGATACGGCCGATCTCTGGATCGCGCGCCTTGTAGACGAGACCCATCGCCCCCCGTCCCAGGGGGCCCAAGACTTGATACTTACCGATGGTGCGTTGTTGCGACTCAGCCGCCATGCGCGAGAGATGAAGCTACCAAAGAGGGGAAAAATCTACGCGTCCACAGATCAATATCTTAGCATAGCTCCTCAGACCGAAAAGGGCGAGAGTAATCGACCAAAGCGTGCTGCGGAGTTGCTGATTTGCCCCAAACAGATTAAGACACCTGGCTATGAAGATCGTGCCAGTTGAGATCAAACGCCTCGAATCAAAAGGTATCGCTATCACCTGGAGCGACGGCTCGCGGGCTGAGGTAGCGAGCGACACGTTACGCCGAAACTGCCCGTGCGCCGGATGCCGCGAGATGCGCGGAGACACCTCACACGCGAAACCGCTTACCACCCCCGCGAAGCCGCTCAAACCACGCGGTCTCGCTATCGTCGATAGCTCTCTCGCTGAACAAACCGCTCTCAAACAGATCTGGGTGGTCGGCCAGTACGCTCTCGGAATGACCTGGGGAGATGGCCACAATACAGGGATCTACACCTTTGACCTCCTGCGGGAGCTCGCAGCCAGCGATACCCCCGTTGAGATGAAAGTACAGCCGCAGGCGGAGATGAAAGTACGGCCGTAGGCAGTTAACGGCCCACAAATTGCCTGAAGAACAAGCCTGCGGTGACTCCATTCCCCGGACCGGCTCTCGAGTGAAAAAAACTGCCTGGATGGGGTACGCGCCAAGTCTCGAGGACAAAAAAGCGCCGGACAAATCTTCTACGGACCCCGGATACCTGCTCGACTCTTAACCAGCTTGCCCAAAGGGCAATCTATTTTCAGATGTAATCTATAGATGTAATCGGAAACTGCTCGTCGCGGCGGGATCTAACGCTTCTGCGTTCCACCGGTTTGCGCGGGGCTCTGCGCCGGGCCATCGGTGAGACGTCGCACGATGCGCCCTTTCGAAAGGTCGTACGGCGATATCTCAACTACCACTTTATCTCCGGGGAGAACGCGGATGTAGAAGCGACGCATCTTGCCAGCCAGATAGGCTAACAGTTCGTGGCCATTGTCGCACACAACGCGAAAGGTAGTGTTCGGAAAACACTCCTTAATCACGCCGTTCATCTCGATTCCGTCTTTACCCATAGCGCGTGAAACTTACCCGTTTAAGCCTGGTCTGTAAAGGGGCCCATGGCGCGGAACTTCTGGTACCGTGCCTCGAGCAGATCCTTCACACTCAGTTTTGCAAGCACCTCAAGGTTTCGAATCAGCGCCACCTTTAATATCTCGGCTGCTTCCTTATGGTTGGTGTGAGCGCCACCGAGCGGTTCCTGAATCACCTCGTCAATCACGCCAAGACGCTTGAGGTCCGTCGCGGTAACCTGAAGCGCTTCAGCCGCGATCGCTGCCTGGGCCAAGGGGGGCTCATTCCGCTCATGATGCCAGAGAATCGAGGCACACCCCTCTGGGGTAATAACAGAGTAACAAGCATTCTCGAGCATCAAAACACGATCCCCGACGCCCAGGGCCAACGCTCCCCCACTTCCCCCTTCGCCGATAACGATATTGATCACCGGAACGGTTACCTCAGCGAGCTCGGCAAGATTACGAGCGATAGCCTCCGCCTGTCCCCGTTCCTCAGCTTCCATACCGGGAAAGGCCCCTTGGGTATCAATGAAGGCCAAGATAGGAAGACCAAACTTCTCCGCCAGCCGAAACAAACGCAACGCTTTGCGATATCCTTCAGGCTGCGGCATCCCAAAGTTGCGCCGGAGTCGCTCAGCCGTCGTACGGCCCCGTTGATGCCCGACCACCATGACCGGAAGCTCTCCCAGCCGCGCCGTTCCACCAACGATCGCGGGATCGTCACGGAAGAGCCGGTCACCATGCAGCTCAACGAACTCGGTCACCATGTAGTGCAGAAAGTCGAGGGTGAACGGCCGGTCGAAGTGTCGCGAAAGCTGGACCCGCTGATACGGCGTCAGTTTTCCGTAAATATCCGAACGCATCTTCGCGACTTTCGCTTCGAGCTTCGCGAACTCATCACGCTTGGATTGATCGCCCGTCGCGATCTGGTCCTTCATCGCCTCGAGTTGCATCTCGATCTCGATAAGGGGGCGCTCGAACTCTAGTGGGTGCGACAAAGCCATACGCTACTTTATTTCCCGCCGTTTCATCGGCGAATTCAATCTTTTAGACCACCGCGTTTCTATCACGACTTTACCCCAAAAGCCAAGACCATGAGGATATTCAGGATGTTAGTGGCTACCCCGCATTGGCCATCCTCAGAGGGATCATGCGGGGTACTACTACAACCAGAAAGTTTGATTCACCGCAGAGCAGGTCGAGACGGAGGAGGCCCTGTACATCGCGGGGCGAACAACCACTACACAACGCTCTTAGCAGCAAGGTAGTGCACCGAAATCGGAGCTCCCGTTCGGTCGGGTTGGGCTAGCCAGCCCCGCGTCTCGCTCAGAAGCGTTAAAAAATCGACCTCCCGCGCCCGAAAGAGAGCCCCGGCCCCTCCCCGGGCACCTTGCGGCAATTCAATGGCCGGATCATCTACCGCCGGGCGGATCTCCCACCCCCTTTTGAGCGGCTCATTTCGCCAATAGGTCATTTGGCGCTTAGCAAACCGCCGCGTGGCTTGAGCTATCGCCGCTATCAAGTCAGCTTCGTCAAGCTGTCCGCGGAGCACCGCACGCGCCTCGGCATAACCGACCGCATCCAACACGGGAGCTCCATCACCGTAGCGATCATGGATCGCGCGGGTCTCTGCCAGAAGCCCCCCCGTCACCATCGTCTCCGTGCGCTGATCGATTCGTCGATAGAGCTCCGCCCGACTCCATAACGGGACGAGCAGCCTCGCATGATAGAGCGCCTCACGGTAACCGTGACGGGCATGCCGTGCGGACATCGGTTCACCGGAGATCTCACTCCCCTCGATCGCGCGGATGAGTCGCACGCGATCATTGCGGTGAAGCCGCGCCGCCGCTTCCGGGTCAACGTGGAGCAACCGTTTCACAAGCTCATCACCGGAGAGCGACTCAAGCTCAGCACGCAGCAACTCATCACGGGGAGGAAGCTCGGCTAATCCATGCAGTAACCCGGTGAGATAGAGCCCGGTTCCACCGACACACACGACCGGTTTGCCACGCGCGACGACCTCGTCGATCGCACTTCGAGCACCCCGCAGAAACTGAGCCATATCGCCACCGTGGCTCGGCTCCCAACGATCGATCATATGATGCGGCACGACACGCTGCTCACTGGCGGTGGGTTTGGCTGAGCCGATATCGGCACCGCGATACACCTGAACCGAATCGATGCTGACGATCTCGCCCCCGAGAGCCTCCGCAAGGCGCAATCCGAGCGCGCTTTTTCCAGCGGCGGTGGGACCCGCCACAACGACAATGGGGTGCGGAGCGCTCGTCGACGTCACCTTACCTGTCCCGACCGAACCACTGCTCAACCGTCACTCGATCGAACGAGACGATGACAGGGCGGCCGTGCGGACACGCACCACTGAGCTCCGCTTGATCAAGATCGGCTAACAGAGCATACGCCTCTTCCCGGGTCATCGTCTCACCGGAGCGGATGCTCGCGTGGCAGGCGATCCGAGCGGCGATATGATCGATCCGCTCCTCAAAGCGCCCCGTCGCATCGTCCTCTGAGGTGAGCGCGGCAACCTCCTTGATAAGCGCAGCGATATCGCCCGATCCAAAAAGCACCGGCACACTACGAACAACGAGTGCAGAATCGCCGAACGCATCAACCTCGAACCCGAAGGCACGAAAGATTTCACTCTGTTCGAGGCAATTGGCGAGTCCGATCTCCGAGAGCTCAACAACGAAAGGGACTAAAAGCTGTTGAGCATTCACCGCGCGATCGCGATATTGCTGCCGCACCCGATTGTAGTTACACCGCTCGTGCGCCGCATGCATATCGACGACGTACAGCTTCTCGCTATGTTGGCAAATCAGGTAGCACTCAAGGATCAGGCCGACATATCGCAGGTCCGTGTAGCGAAAAGATGCCACCAGCGGCGCGCAGGTCAACGCGGGTGCGGAGCTCCCCCACATCGTCGCCTGAATCGGTGGAGTCTCTTGGATAACGGTCGGAAAAACACTACTCCGAGGTGCAGCGAGCTGCAGCGCCGAAGCCGGGGGTCGGTCGAACGCGGATAAGGTACGGTCCGCAGACCGTGGGGCATCCCATGGCTTGGACATGCCGCTACCGGTGCCGCTCGGGATCACCGCGGGCCCACGGAACTCACGCACCGCCGCCATGACACCTTCTTTGACCGCAAGGAAGACATCGTGGGGCGTACGCAACCTGATCTCACTTTTCTGCGGATGAACGTTTACATCGACATCCCCCGGGGGAAGCTCAACCAGGAGAAAACCGATGGGGAATTCACGTTCCTTTAAGGTTGAATCGAATCCCTCTTTTACCGCGCGCAGAAGCCCCCGGTCGGAGACCAGACGACCATTCACAAACGTTGCGAAAGACTGGGTGCTCGCCTCGGCCAGGGCAGGATGCCCCACCCGACCACGCACCGCGATCTCTCCCCGAGTACTCTCGAAAGGCACCGTTGAGCCCTTGAAGAATTGGACCCCCCGCTCGATCGAGCTCTCCCGCCTTGCCAGGTTGAGCACCTCCCGTCCATCTGACGTAAGGCGAAACCTGACCCCCGGATGGGGAATAGAAACGAAGGAGAGCCACTGCTTAATCCGCTGCTCTTCAGTCTTCGGCTGCTTTAAGAACTTCTTCCGCGCCGGGGTATTGTAGAAAAGAGAGCGAACTTCAAATGAGGTACCGACCGGAGCAGCCACCCCTTCAACTCGGCGAACCTGCCCCCCTTCGATAAGGAGCCGTGTCGCTGTCGCACTCTCCCGCTCCCGGGTGATGAGCTCTATCTTCGAAACCGATGCGATCGAGGGAAGAGCCTCACCCCGAAATCCCAGCGTGGCGAGGGTTTGAAGATCCTCCGCCGCCGCGATCTTTGAGGTCGCGTGTCGCTCGAAGGCGAGGAGCGCGTCGTCGCGAGTCATGCCGCACCCGTCATCAACGACCCGGACACTGGCGTGCCCGCCGTTCTCGAGAAACACGGCGATATCGGTGGCCCCCGCATCGAGCGCGTTATCGACAAGTTCGCGTACGATCGCGGCCGGCCTATCGACGACCTCGCCCGCCGCAATCTGATTGGCGACATGATCGGGCAGAACCCGAACCTTCATTTCAGCACCGCCTTCATCGTCACGGTGCGCTCTCGCCCACTCGGGCCACCGAGACGTAACGTCACCGTCACGGGTTCGTTCGGATCGCTCCGGGAGATGAGCTCCTCGACCTCGTCTTTGCTTCGGACCTGAACCCCGTTCACCTTGACGATAAGGTCCCCACGGGTGAAATCAAGGACGTAGCCTTGCAGGAAGATATTCTCGACCCGACGCTCAACCGGCTGAATCCCCGCCCCACTCGCCGGCCCATCGGGGAAGACTCGCCGGACCATCGGTCCCTGCGTTGTATCGGCGAGGATCCAGCCGAACGTTGGTCGGAGGACCTTACCGGTAGCGATGAGTTCGGGGAGCACCCGTTTAATTTGATTGATCGGGACCGCAAACCCGATCCCCGCCGAGTCCCCCGACTGGCTTAAAATGGCGCTATTGATACCCACGAGACGCCCCTCGGTGTCGAGCAGCGGGCCTCCCGAATTGCCAGGATTAATCGCCGCATCGGTCTGAATGAGTCCACGCATGAGCGTGCCACCGGGATTTCGAACCGTCCGGTCAACACTGGACACGATTCCGGTTGTCAGGGTCCGGGTAAGCCGAAAAGGGTTTCCGATCGCCAACATCCTTTGGCCCACCTCAAGCTTGGAGGAATCGCCAAAGACGACGCTCGTCAGTTTTTCCGGCGGATCAATTATCTGGAGCGCCGCGATATCGTACTCCCCGTCGAAGCCAAGCAATCGGGCGCGGTAATTCAGTCCGTTCGCGAGCGTTATCTCTATTTTGTGGGCGTCTTGGATAACGTGCAGGCTCGTGAGCACCACACCACGGGCGGCATCGACCACGACTCCCGAGCCGGTACCCTCATGGGGACGAGCCCCCGGTAGGACGTCAAACGG
>JBILDU010000001.1:0-152617 GCA_044352465.1 Bdellovibrionota bacterium | reverse complement strand
TATAAACGGCGGGCGCTACCTGGGGGGGGGACGGATACAAAATTCTCGGCGGCCGACGAGACTCGGGACAATCGACAAGAGACGCTGGGCATCGCTCCCACAAGGGGCATCAGCAAAAAAGGGGCGTGTAGGTCAGACCCACACGCCCCACTCATGGCTCTTCAGTCGGTTGACGGTATTACCAGCTCAACGACGCCGCCGTCTGATACTCAGTTACCCGAGTTTCGAAGAAGTTCTTCTCCTTCCCAAGATCGATCGTCTCGCTCATCCACGGGAATGGATTCTTCGAGCCGTACTGGGGCTTCAATCCGATACGCTCCAACCGCCGATCGGCGATATACTGAACGTAATCTCGGAACATCGGCGCGCTGAGGCCCAAGATACCGTTGGGGAGGCAGTCCGCAGCGTATTGATACTCGAGCTCTACCGCCTCGCGGATCTTCGCGACCATGCGTTCCTGGAACTCCGGGCTCCACAGTTCGGGGTTCTCCGCTTTGATACTGTTGATGAGATCGATACCGAAGTTCAAGTGGATCGACTCGTCACGGAGGATGTACTGGAACTGCTCTCCAACCCCAGTCATCTTATTCTGGCGGTGGAACGACAGAATCATGACGAATCCGCTGTAGAAGAAGATTCCCTCCATGATGACGTAGTAGCCGATGAGGTTCTCGAGGAACTTCTGGGCCCCCTCAAACGTCTCGGTCGTGAAGTCATCACGCACCACTTCTGCGGTCAACTTCATCTCGAACTTATCTTTATTCCGGATGGTGTTGACCTCGTTATACATGTTGAAGACTTCGCCCTGATCGAGCGAAAGCGACTCAACGATGTAATGGAATGTGTGCGTGTGGACCGCTTCCTCAAACGCCTGACGAAGGAGGTATTGCCGTGCCTCCGGGTTCGTCACGTGCTTAAAGATGGCGAGAATAATATTATTCCCGACGAGGCTCTCCGCCGTGCTGAAGAAGCCGAGATTTCGCATAATAACCCGGCGCTCATCCTGGGTCAGCTTATCCGACTTCCAAAGCTCGATGTCTTTACCCATCGAGACCTCGGTGGGAAGCCAGTTATTCGCGCAGCCGTTGAGATAGTGCTCCCACGCCCACTTGTACTTCAGCGGCATAAGCTGATTCACATCAACTTTGTTCGCATTGATAAGGCGCTTCTGATTCGCCTTTACCCGACCGGCCGTGTCGTCTTTACTCTCGCTTTTTCCCTGACTACCTGAGTCACCAAAATCCAACATAACGTCTCCTTCCCTTTGTTATTCACCCGGCGTCAGCGCTCCCTTCGGTGCGCCGACGCACTTCGTTCAATTTACTGACAGCTCTCGCAATCACCATCGAGGTTGCACACCTTCGGAATCTCCGGAGCGGCTACCGCTGAGCGATCGACCACGATCTCACTCGAAGCCGACTTCTCCTTCATCCAGCGAGGTTGGAGACCTCGCTTGTTGACGTCGGTCGTCGACTTTTCAATCTGAGTCGCACCAAGCGAGCGCAGGTAGTAGGTGGTCTTTAAGCCCTTCTTCCAGGCCAGCATGTACATATCGTTGAGCTTCTTACCGCTCGGTTCAGCGATATAGAGGTTCAGCGACTGCCCCATGTCGATCCACTTCTGTCGGCGGCTTGCGCACTCGATAATCCATTCCGGCTCGATCTCGAAAGCCGTGAGGTAGACCTTCTTGAGCTCATCCGGCACCCGCGGAATCTCCATGATCGAACCGTCAAAGTACTTGAGGTCGTCGATCATCTCCTCGTCCCACAAACCACGCTTGCGCAGGTCGTTGATGAGGAAGGTGTTGTTCACCGTGAACTCACCCGAGAGGTTCGACTTCGCATAGAGGTGCTTGTACGCCGGCTCAATCGACTGCGCCACACCGGTGATGTTCGAGATCGTCGCCGTCGGCGCGATCGCCATCGTGTTGCTGTTGCGCATGCCGTGCTTCTTGATCGACTCCCGCACCGGGGCCCAATCCATCGAAACCGAGGTATCGATATCAAGGTAGTCGCCTCGCTCCTCCGCGAGAAGCTTTAAGGTATCGATCGGGAGCATCCCGCGATCCCACTTCGAGCCTTTATAGCTCGAGTACGCACCCCGCTCCTTCGCAAGCTCACTGGAGGCGAGGATCGCATAGTACGAGATCGCTTCCATGCTCTCGTCGGCGAACCGAACCGCATCAGGGCTCGCATAGCTGATCCCCTGAGCGTACAAGGCATCTTGGAATCCCATGATACCGAGACCGATCGGGCGGTGCCGCAGGTTCGCGTTCTTCGCCTCAGCCGTTGGATAGAAGTTGATGTCGATAACGTTATCGAGCATCCGCACGGCGGTTCTTACCGTCGAAGCCAACAACTCTCGGTTAAGTCCGTTCGGACCGGTATGCGAGAGCAGGTTGATCGAACCCAGGTTACAGACCGCCGTTTCATCTGCCGAGGTATTGAGCAATATCTCGGTGCAGAGGTTCGAGCTGTGCACAACCCCAGCGTGGTCTTGCGGCGATCGAATGTTCGACGGATCCTTGAAGGTCATCCACGGATGGCCCGTCTCGAAGAGCATGCTGAGCATCTTTCGCCACAGAGTCATCGCTTCGACTTTCTTGAAGAGAGTAATCTTTCCGCTCTCCGTCATCGCCTCGTACTCAGCATAGCGCTTCTCGAAGGCCGTGCCGTAGAGATCGTGGAGGTCGGGCACATCGCTCGGGCTGAACATGGTCCAGGTACCGTTCTGAGCCACCCGCTTCATGAAGAGGTCGGGAATCCAGTTCGCCGTGTTCATGTCGTGAGTACGCCGACGCTCGTCGCCCGTGTTTTTCCTGAGCTCGAGGAAGTCCTCGATATCGAGATGCCACGTCTCGAGGTATGCGCACATGGCCCCCTTCCGCTTGCCACCTTGGTTGACAGCGACAGCCGTATCGTTGGCTACTTTCAAGAACGGGATAACGCCCTGGCTACGCCCGTTCGTGCCCTTGATCCGCGCACCGGTCGCCCGGACATTGGTCCAGTCGTTGCCAAGACCACCAGCCCACTTCGAGAGCTGCGCGTCATCAGAGATGATCTTAAAGATGTGCTGGAGATCATCCATCGTCGTCGTGAGGTAACACGAGCTCATCTGCGAGTGGAGGGTGCCAGAGTTGAATAACGTCGGGGTGCTCGAGGTGAAAAGGAACCGCGAGAGGACGTTATAGAACTCGATAGCGCGCTCGTTCTTCTGCTCACCCTCGAGGAGCGCCAAGCCCATCGATACACGCATCCAGAAAATCTGCGGGGTCTCAAGCCGCACATCCTCATGGTGGATGAGGTAGCGATCGTAGAGGGTCTGCACCCCGAGGAAGGTGAACTGCTGGTCACGCTCGAGCTTCATCGCCTTGCCGAGCTTCTCCAGATCGAAATTGAGCAAAACTGGGTCAACCCGCTCAACTTCAACTGCGCGCTTCAAATACTTCTTGAAGTACTCGGCGTGAAGCTCCTCAATTTGCGGGCTGTGCGCATCCACTCCGAGGGTTTCTCGATAGATGACATCGAGAAGTAAGCGGGCAGCAACGTAAGAATAGGCCGGCTCTTTTTCAACTCGAGCACGCGCCGCCATGACGTTCGACTGATCGACCTCATCGACCCGAATGTTTTCGTAGAAATTCCGCAGCGACTCTTCGAGGATCTGCTCCGCGTTGACCACACTTTCATAACCACGGGCGGCAAACTCGATACGCTTTCGCAGCTCCCGCTCGGTAATCGTAAAGACCGACTTATCCTTCGCGGTGACTTTAAAAGTACGCCCCGGTGCGCCGGTATCAACATCGAGCGGAATTTGGCGCGCGACACTTTCAGTGACCTCAGGCGCCGCTTCCTCGACAGCCCGCACGGCCGCCCGCTCAGCGCGGTACAAGATAAAGTCCTTTGCTACCTTATAGTACCCCTCGGCCATCATCTGGCGCTCGACTTCGTCCTGGATGAGCTCAACATGGAGCTCTACCCCCTCCTTCGAGAGCTGCATCACGCGCTGAACCACACGGTTCGTCAAAAGGTTGACCGAGTCGATCACCTCCTGGGGGGTTGCTCCTGCTATTTTGAGCGTGGCTCGAAAGCCGCGCTCGATCGCCGAAGCGATCTTCATTGGGTTGAAACGGACCAGCGATTTGCCGTCGCGACGAAGGACCTTAAGATTCCGGGGAGAATCGTCACGGACGAGCTTATGCTCGTCACGATATATAATGTAGCGTCGCCCAACGTCGTAGTGACTGCCCTGCATAAGCTTGAGCTCGACGATGTCCTGGATCCCCTCAACGGTCAGACAAGCACCATCCTGCGCCTTCGCCGTTGCCTCTTTGACAACTTCTTCAGTCACCGCCTGAACCGCGCTGTAGAGATTCTGGGGCAACGGTGTAGCCGAGGAGATGTCGTGCGTCGCACGGAAGGCCGCTTCGATAGCGCTAAAAATTCTATCGCGCCGAAACGGCACGAGCATGCCGTTGCGCTTCACCACGGTAAAGCAGCTCAGCCGCTCTTGCTCCGACGGCAGCGGTTGCCCCGCCGCGCGCTCCCCTGCGGAGCGGGCCAACGAAGAGCTTCCGATTGCAGACTTCGCGTCCACAGTGCCCGCCGTTTTTTGAACATCGATAGTTTCCGTAGCCATAACCGCCTCTCCCCTCAACTGCGCTTTTCTAGTTTGCTCGCTATCCTAATTTACGCCGTATTTCGTGTTTACAACGTAAGCTCGGCTTCCGAGCGACACCCACTCACGACTGAAGACAAAACAAGCCCGCGACCACACCCGATGGCCAAACTTTTGTTCTATTTTTCGTTATCTTTAGTGACTGCGGCGCCAAAACTACCCACCGAATCACTATATGTTGTGTCTCTCGACCACCCAACATACTAGGTATATGTGTGCACCTATCGAGTGTCCACACTAATTTCAAGGTGGTTAAAAATTTCCTACAGCCGTTAGTGTAACATGACAAAATTACATAAGGATTATTTTTCAAATCGTTTTCTAAATCCTCACGCCCTCAGCGCTTTTAGCGGCCTAGAGAACTCACCCGATGCCGGACTGCCGCAAGAGGCTGAAATAACTAGCCCCACCCATTAAAAATACCGGACGGGGCCGTAAATCTGACCACTCTGCTTTTACCGAGGAGCTTAGCCAAGAACCGCCGTCAATAAGGGCCAGTCGAGGATGCCGACTACCCGGTGAAGCTCATCGTGCGGTGCGCCGATAGTCTTATCAGGGCTAAGCCCCCCGCTCTGCGGTTTTGGTGGCAATGAACCCGGAGCTCGCGCCACAAAGGCCATATAAAGTTACTACTCGACGTGAAAACGACCCTAACCCCTGACATTGAGTACTCCCTCTCCGTGCTCAACTACCTCCGCTCAAGCTACCAGGGGCGCTACGTCTTTTTTAAAGTACTCTCGGATTTCGGCGTCCCTGGCGTAGACCCTCAAGAGCTCCAACGGAGCGGGGAGGCGCTTCAAAGAATCGGGCAGTGGCTTAACGAACTCTTTCAAGGCTCTCCTCTGTTTGCCGCGCATTGGACCACTCCAGGCACGTTCGACGCGAAAAGGGCGCTCGATATGCTTGATGCGATGAAGCCAGAGTTGCGCTGGGTCAGCGATGTCTGTAGCCGCGCAACAAGTCGGGGCGACCTCGCAACACTACCGCGGGACGAGCTGCAGGTGCTTTGCGCGTGCCTTGCCCGTATGAAGGTAGCAAGCCACTTCTATTGCCTAGGCAATATCCAGTTCGGTGAGGCGATGAAGCTTACCGAATTCACCGCCTATCACCGCGGCTTAGAGCCCCGACTACTCGCCGAAGTCGAATTGACCTACACCGCCTCCCAAGCCCTCACCAATCCGGAAAATGATCTTGGCCCCACGTTCCTCGCCGGATTCGGCACGGAGTGCGCCAAGCTCTCCCCGCTCGCTCTCACTCAAGTTCACGACATCAACATCCTGACCGCGCCGTTTCGGGGGGGACTTACGTTCCTCACGGTTGAATTCGTTGAACAAGAGGGAGCTAAGTGGCTCAATCAGGGCTTTACCCCGACCGATGCAGGATACTGGCGTGCTTACGGCACCGACCCAGCCGAAGCAGCCTTATGGCGCAAAGGCGGGATCGAACTACCAGCCGTTATGGTTACCTGGAAAGAGGCCGGCTTTTCGGCTACTGAGGCTACCCTATGGTTACGTGCCGGACTCGATCCCCTGGAGGCGGTTAAATGGCAATCCCTGGGCTTTACCCCCCAAGATGCCCGCTCTTACCGTGAGCGGGGCATTAACGACCCTACAAAGGTGCCGCGCATTCCCAAGACTCACCCTAACTAGACTAAACTAATCAAGATTAGCGCTTGATATAGCAAACAAGCGCAACCCCAACCAACAACTTGACACACCACCCATATCTGCCCTAGGGTTACCAGAGTTGGCTCGTTATTGGAGGTCCGGCCCAAAACCTCTCAATTACTCACGAGCAAAGATTTTTATAAAAAACAGAGCCCTATTTTCTAGGTTTCTCGTTTTCTCAGTCTCTCATTTTCGAGGTCTCGATATGGCAAACGCTCTGGCTCTCGATGTCTCTAGCGACTTGTCGGTACCGGAGCGCCGGGCCACCCTCGACTCAATCCCGAGCGGTAAGAAAGGGGTTGTCGTCGGAGTTTCAAACGAGAATAAAACGCTCTGTAACAAACTTCTCTCGATGGGAATCGTCAGTGGAACAAAGATCGAGGTCCTGTCGATAGCCCCGCTGGGAGATCCGATGAAGATTCAAGCGTTGGGATACAGCCTTTCCTTGCGTCGCTCGGAGGCGCGTCACGTAGAGGTCGCGCTCGCCTAAGCCGACAAGAGAGCGCCCCAGCGACTTCACGCCGAGTTAGTCGCAGTCACTGAGTGAAACGAGTTTCATGTCGTCAGCGCAGTCATCAACACCTCGCGCACCGAGCGGAGTGCACTCTTCGGGATCGCCGTATACGGTGGCACTCGCGGGCAATCCGAATTGCGGCAAAACAACCATTTTTAATGGGCTTACCGGCCTGCGGTATAAAGTCGCCAACTACCCTGGGGTTACCGTCGAGAAAAAGATCGGAGCGATCGCCCTTCCGGGAGTAGAGAACGCTCGACTCCTCGATCTTCCGGGCATTTATAGCCTCTCCGGGAATTCCCTCGACGAACAAATAGCCACGGCCGCCCTCCTCGGACAAATCGAAGGCGAGCAATTACCGGACCTTATCGTCGCCGTCCTCGACGCAAGCAATCTTGAACGCAACCTGTATCTGACAACGCAACTAATCGATCTTGGCCGGCCGATAATCGTCGCCCTCAACATGAGCGATATCGCTGCCGAGCGCGGACTCACGATACGCACCGAGATCCTCGGGCGACTCCTTGGCGTGCCGGTCGTGCCGCTCACGGCGAGCAAAGGTAGCGGACTCGAAGTTCTGCGCGCCGAGATCGAGCGGGTCGCAAACGGACGTCACGTTACCCCCGCCCCGACATTTCAATGGCTTCCACCGGAATCCCCCTTTACCGACAGAGCCACGAAGCTCGGTACCGCGGCCCAACTTGCGGGCCACGCCCGCCCAACGATTCCGAGCCTTCTCATCGGAACGGCGCTCCTCAGCGAATCGAGCCAGGGAAGCTCCGAGGCGATGCGGAACGCGGTTCTCGAGGCACGAGCCGACCTCGCCCACCACGGACTCGATGCAATGAGTTTTGAGGCGACCGCCCGTTACCAGTGGATTAACCAGGTCGTCAAAAATTCGTGTGTCCAAGCTCACTCCGACAAACGGCGCTGGGCTGAGCGTTGCGATGCGCTCATCACCCATAAAATTTGGGGAAGTCTCATCTTCCTCGGCGTGATGACCGTTATTTTTCAAGCGATCTTCTTGTGGGCGAGCGCCCCGATGGACCTCATCGACTCGGCGTTCGCCCAGCTCGGGACCTTTGTGAAAGCATCGATGCCCGACGGCAAGCTCGAAAGTCTCCTCGTTGACGGAGTCATCGCTGGGGTCGGGAGCGTTGTTATCTTTGTCCCCCAAATCGCCATCCTCTTTTTGTTCCTCGGCATCCTCGAGGAAACCGGGTACCTCTGCCGCGCCGCATTCCTCATGGACCGAATCATGCGCAAAGTCGGCCTTCAAGGGCGCTCTTTTATCCCACTCCTCAGCTCCTTTGCCTGCGCGATTCCGGGTATTATGTCGGCCCGCTCCATCCCCTCTTTTGCCGACCGCCTGACCACGATACTCATCGCGCCTCTCATGAGCTGCAGTGCACGCCTCCCCGTTTACGCTCTGCTCATCGCGGCATTCATTCCGAGTAAGCTTTACCTTGGCTTTATCTCACTTCAGGGCCTCGTCCTGCTCGGAATGTACCTTCTCGGCATCGCTGGAGCGGCCCTCGTTGCGTGGCTATTAAAGGCCTCGCTCCTCCGGGGCACCCCGGCCCTCTTTGTTATGGAGATGCCGCCTTTTCGCCTTCCAGCGATGAAAATGGTTTTGCGCGACGTCATCGATCGGGTTGTTCTCTTTTTAAAGAGCGCCGGCACCATGATCTTAGCGTGCTCGATCGTTTTATGGTTTCTCGCCGCCTTCCCCTCCGACAAGGTCGAGGAAAGCTATGCCGGAAAAATCGGTCACGCCATCGAGCCAGCGATTCGGCCGCTCGGATTTAACTGGGAGATCGGGGTCGGCATCCTCGCCTCTTTCGCGGCACGAGAGGTGTTTGTCGCCTCGCTGGCCACGGTATACAACCTTGAAGCTGACGAGTCCGACGAGTCTCGACCGGTCATCAAAGCGCTCGAGGAACGGCGCGATGCAGGAACTTTTACCCTCGCCTCGGCGCTCGCCCTCATGGTCTTCTACGTCTTCGCTTGCCAATGCATGTCAACTCTCGCCGTCTGCCGGCGCGAAACTAACTCATGGCGGTGGCCGATCTTCATGTTTACCTACATGACAACACTTGCGTACCTGGCAGCCTTCCTCACCTATCAAGCGCTAAGCCGAGTTATAGGATAATGTGATGCCAACCTTAGAGAACATCATCTTGGTTATGCTTGGTCTCGGTGCGGTCGCCTGGCTTCTTTTCGGCGGAATTCACGCGATGTCATCACGTGGCTGCGGCAAAAAATGTGGCTGCTCAAAGAAGGCCACGCCTTCATCCCCCCGCGACACGGCCTCCCGCGAGTAGGCTCGTCGAGGCACGAAGAAAGCGGCTCGACGAACACCCTACTGGCGGAAATGAAATAACCCGGTATCCTTGACCTCGGGCTATCCGATGAAGGAAGACATGAAAGACAAAGTCGCCAAAAATAAGGTCGTCTCGATCCACTACACCGTCAAAGAAGGGAGCAAAAAGGTCGAGTCATCGCGGGGCGAAGAGCCACTCATGTACCTGCATGGCCATGATCAGATCATCTCCGGGTTGGAAAAGGCTCTCTCGGGAAAAGAGATCGGAGCTAAATTTTCGGTCGACATCGCCCCCAAGCACGGATACGGCGACTACGACGAAGAGCTTGTCGCGGAATTACAAAAGAGCCAATTCAAGGACAAAAAAGAACTCAAAGTCGGAGCGATCTTTCAATTCGCCGCGCCCGATGGTGAGGTCGCGGTTGCGCGAATCACGAAGGTGAACAAAGACACCGTTACCGTCGACCAGAATCACCCCTTTGCCGGGAAAACACTCACTTTTGATGTCGAGGTCATCGACGTTCGTGCCGCGACAAAGGAAGAGCTTGAGCACGGGCACGCTCACGGACCGGGGGGACACCACCACTAAGGGGCCGCGCTCAAACAAATAGAGCGCGCGCAGGAGATGAGGACGCAGGGGCCGCGGCGATTCGATGGGACAGACTATCCTCGATTTTGTTTCCACCCATCGCATCGCGAGCTTCATCACCGTGGCGATCGTCGCGATCCTCCTCGCGAAGCCCTTGTTCTGGTGGCTCTTTTCCTTTGATGCCCGTATTGCAGCGATTCTCTCGCAGAAAAAAAGCTCTGAGGTTCGCACCGGAAAGATCGCCGAGTCGCTAGCCCCGATACTTGAGGACTTTCCCGTTGATGTGAAGAAAGACGGCACGAGCACCGTTTTTCTCGGTCAGCCGATCGACTTCATTCATTTCGATCCCGCGGAGGGTATCACTTTCATTGAGGTGAAATCGGGGGGCGCACGTCTCTCCGAATCTCAACAACGGCTTAAAAAACTCATCGAAGACGGCCAGGTAAGGTGGGAAACGTTCCGCGTCGACGGAGAGAGTGCCGCACCAGAGGGGCGCTCTTTGCTGAAGATCCGGCGACGCCGGGTCTCCTAAGCGCAAGATGTTATGACCAGTCACCTTGCAGCTTTGATAAAGCTGAGAGGCGATCGGTATTCACCCTATGACGGGAAATTCGGCCGAGCGACCATCTGAAAGACGGCTCTTCGCCCCCCCAGACGGCGCGCGCGGCCCCTCTACTCCCGACGTTCTTGAAGGGCATAGGAGTCGCACCGATGGCGACTCGCTTACCAACTACCTTCCGCGTAGCGACTCCATATCGAGAACAAACCGGTACTTAACGTCGCCCTCCAACATCCGCGCATACGCCCGATTGATTTCTCCTGCACCAATAAGCTCAATATCCGAGGCGATTCCCTTGGCCGCGCAAAAATCGAGCATCTCCTGAGTCTCACGAATACCACCGATGCCTGACCCTGCAACCGAACGCCGCGCCAGAAGGAGGTTAAACACCGTCGGAGAGGGATGCGGATGCTCCGGTGCTCCGACCAAAACGAGCGCGCCATCCCGCTTCAGAAGACCGATATACGGATCGAGGTTGTGGGCTGCGGAGACGGTATCGACGATGAGATCAAAAGAGCGCGTATGCTGCGCCATCGCTCCCGCATCGCTCGATATGACAACCGTATCTGCGCCGAGACGTTTACCATCCGCAACTTTGCCGGGCGATGTCGTAAAAAGCACCGTCTCGGCCCCAAAGGCGTGAGCGAATTTAACCCCCATATGGCCAAGCCCACCGAGTCCTACGATCCCCACTTTTTTACCCGGTCCCGCTTTCCAATGACGGAGGGGCGAATACAGCGTAATGCCAGCACAGAGAAGCGGCGCGGCCGCCGCTGGATTCAACTTTTCCGATACTTTGAGGACGAATTTTTCGTTGACTACTATCTTTTCAGAGTACCCACCGTAAGTAACCGGTGCTGTTCCGTGAGGATCAGGAGTCCCGTAGGTGAAAATCGTCCCGCCCGTATCACAGTACTGCTCGAGGCTCTCCTGGCAGCTTCCACAGGCCCCACACGAATCGACCATACACCCGACTCCCACCATCGCCCCAACGGTGTGGCGAGTGACTCCCGGGCCGACGCTCTTCACCCGTCCGATGATTTCATGCCCCGGGACACAGGGATAGACCGTTGGCCATATCGACCACTCGTTTCGAGCGGTATGAAGATCGGAGTGACAAATACCACAGTACAGGATCTCAATCTCTACATCGTGCTCACCGACCTCTCGCCGGGGAATCTCAATCGGTTTCAATTCGGCGGTCGGACTTGCGTTACCGATAGCTCTGACGGGCTGCATATTGTATCCTCATTAAACAGGCGTGCCGGACTGAAATCGTAGCGAGGACTGAGAGATCGCGAAAGATGCCGTCACATAGACACGCGACGAGTCTACGCTTCTTTTTTATCTCCTTATGTCAGGTACCTTGACCGATGCACCCCGCGAAACTTCGGCTGACCCCGCTCGGGCGAGCCGCCCCTCAGCTGTAGACCCCCTCTACCTACTCATCGCTCTCGAGGTAACCTTGGGAGCATTTCTCCTCTTCCAAATTCAGCCACTGGTTGCAAAGGTGCTCCTGCCTAAATTTGGCGGAGCCGCGGCGGTATGGGTAACCTGCGCCGTCTTTTTTCAGTGCGCTCTCTATCTTGGCTATCTTGCGGTCGATCGACTGAGCGTCGCTATCTCCCCACGCTATCAGATAATCGTTTTCAGCGGGCTCCTCATCGCAGCGGGATTTTTCTCCCCGCTCACCACGCTCTTGCAAAGCACCGCAGATCAAACGCTTCAACCCACGGTGCACATTCTTTTTCTGCTCGGCCACACCGTCGGATTACCGTTTATCGCTCTTTCGATGACAAGCTCGCTCTGTCAGCACTGGCTACATACCTTTCGGGATCGCACCCCCTACCACCTCTATGCGCTCTCGAACGGTGCTTCGTTCCTCGCACTCCTTACCTACCCTTTTCTGATTGAACCTCGTTTTGACCTGCCTATCCAGATGTCGCTGTGGCAATCCGTGCTGTGGCTCATGGCGTTTGGTGCGATCGGTATCTACATCACCGCTCTTCGTTCAAAAGAACCCGCGCCCGTCCGTCAAATGGTTCAGGTGGCACAGCCGAGCGTCCGGAGCGGTGACGAGCTTTTTTGGATAGCCACCTCGGCATTCGGGGTGATGTTACTCCTCTCGACGACTCACCACCTCTCGGCCGATATCGCCCCCGTGCCCCTTTTGTGGGTGCTTCCCCTCGCCCTCTACCTCGCGACCTTCACGGTAGCGTTCGGTTCGCTCCGGAGCGACTACCTCAAATGGTGCCTCCCGCTCTATATCCTCGCTCTTTTTAGCTACCTCGGCGCCGCATATCTCGGTCGACCGGCGCTCTCGATGCTCAGCCTTCTCGTCACTATGACGCTAGGTTGCTTGGTGTGCCACACTGAGCTCGCCCGCTCGCGGCCCGCCCCACAAGCCCTACCCCGTTTTTACCGTCAACTCGCGCTCGGGGGGGCACTGGGAGGTCTTTTCGTCGGCATCGGGGCCCCGCTGATCTTCTCGCAAAACCTCGAGCTCATCTTGGCTATTGCAGCGCCACTGCTGGTTCATCGGTGGAGCCTCGATCGGCAACAATCCACCGGACCGGTTAAGCCGCTCCCCCTTTTCGTACTCCTCGCCCTCGGGATCTGTCTCCTCACGTTCGATCGGACTCAACAAGGCTCTCCGGGCCAATCAAACCTCATCACCCGCAACTTTTACGGAGTTCTAAAAGTCACCGAACGAACGCAAGGACCGTCAGCCTATCGGGAATTCAGTCACGGCTCGACCATCCACGGCATTCAGCGAATCGAGGAATCACAAGAGCTCGACCCGACCACCTACTACGGCCCGACAAGTGCTATCGGGCGGGTGTTACGCACGTTCTCGGGAGCACCTATCTCAGTCGGAGTTGTCGGACTCGGCATCGGCACCGTGGCCGCCTACGCACGCCCCGGCGACCGCTATCATTTCGTGGAATTGAATCCAACCGTCCACCAGATCGCCCAAGAACGGTTCACTTTTCTCTCAAAGAGTCGTGGTACGGTGACGGTAAGTATTGGGGACGGGCGACTCGAGTTTGAACGGTGGGACAGCGAACCGTTCGATGTAATTTTTCTTGATGCTTTTAGCGGTGACGCTATCCCAACTCATCTTCTCACCGATGAGGCGATAAGGAGCTACCTCACGAAATTGAAGCCGGAGGGAGTGCTTGTTTTTCACATCTCCAATTTCTACATCGACCTGGCACCGGTTCTCGCGACGATTGCCCATAAAGCCGAACTGCACAGCGCGCTTCTTACCGATGGTGGCATGCCATCTGAATTGAGATCCCCGAGCGATTCCGTGATCATCACCCGCAATCAAAGTTTTCTCAATCATCCCGAAATCGCGCCTGCGACGACTCCGATCGAGCGGCGTACCCGCTTGTGGACCGATCGATACAGTAGCCTTTGGACGGTCTTTAAGTTTCCGGGATAGTGCTTCGAGCGGAAAGTTTTTTATCTCAACATCGGTCCGGGGGGCCGAGTGCTCGCTTCTTCGGCATCTCTGCTTTCGAGCTCCGTGAGACTGAGCTCGCCGAAGTCACGGCCGAATGAAGCTCCGCATCGTCGCATCTCGGGCGAGTTCGAGACTCCGCTCAACTGTGCCGGACTTCACCGCAGAAAACGAATTCTCAGCGGCGGGATCGAGGCATTGCCTCGCCCACGTGATGGTGCTCGCCAGTCCGATCGCGATAGGAGCTCCCTTCGCTGTGTCTCCTTCGAGCGCTGTGATGACCGCTGCGAGAGTTTCACGGGCTGATTCGATCTCAGCTCTCACCATCGGCCCCTCGGGGAATGTCTCAGTCATTAACGTATTCGCTCCGGTCAGACACGCCTCGCGATCTTGAGCGGTGATGGCCATCGATAACTGTTCGAGGTATCGGGTTGAGGTCTTCGGGAGAGACCGGACGAAGTCATCCCGCAGCTTCGACGCCCGCTCAACGACGTGCTGTACATCGAATTCATTATCGGCGAATCCTCCATCGGCCGGGTTCATAAGTTCTCGATAGGCTCGAAATAAGTCCTCCCGAGTGCGGGCGTATTCCTTGCCTGCCTCAAGCAGATACCGCTCGTCGGGTGAGACCACGGTGACGCGAGTCGGCGCTTTGGTTCCGTCAGCGAGCGCGAGCGATTGAACAGACACATACTCTCGCCCGATCGGGGATAGCTCCCCCCACATCGATGCAAATTGGCTACTATCTTTAGACCATCTCACCAGGAGCTCGCGATCAGCACCCAGTTGGCGCATGAGCCCCTGCAGCTCTTGCGCCACCGTCGCATGGGGCAAGATAAGCCATCGTACGGTCGAGATACCGGGCACCGAGTTCCCGAGCCGTACCGCAGCATACATACTCATACTACTCGGCGCAGTTTTGTTATCACTCGGTAAATAGTCTGGGCGTGTTAACATCCCGAGCTGATCTCTCAGATTCGACAGTGTGCTATCGATAGAGAGCCCCACATCGGGACTCCCATGGGGGAGTAGCCGCGCTTCGATCTTCTCACAGCTCACTATCAGATCGTGCCAGTTCGGCGTTGACGGAGATGGCACGACTACCCCTTGTAACGCACTTCCCACCGTCTTTGCTCTATCACCACTGGGGTCGAGTGGTATCGCAAGCACGGTCCGGTCGAGGGTCGAAACTAATCGCTCCAGTCGTTGCGTCTCCTCAATGACACCGGTACGGTCCCCTCGCTCTATTCCCTCGCTGTAGGCCCGTTTCAGCCGCGCCAACGTCGCACCGATCTTACCCTGCAGGGTTGTCGTCGCGATGAGCTCCTGAGCCAACTCCGACCGGTCGCCGTAGAGTCGCTCGATACCCGCAACCCCCGCCATCGTGAGTCCCAAGGCGCCGGGCGAGGTACGGGAGCGAGCTATCGGCTCACCGTGCGTTGTTACGCTCCTCGGATAGGCCTCATGATTCGCGGTGAAGTCTGGGCCATGGACGCTCCGTTCATGAAACGCACCGAATCCCAACGAGGCCAAGGTCGTACCGCCCGCGGCGAATAAAGCTGCTTTCGTAACAGTGTCGTTCCTCATACAACCCCTCGCTTATTACCGTCCTAGTGAATTACGACTCATGCCGGCTGGGCCAGCAGATGAGTCCGCGACGTTGGTCGGTAATCCCTCGGCGCCACGGAGCGTTTCGAGAACCATCCTCAAGAGGGAACTCTCGCGATAGTCCCACCCATTCGGGGTGAACCGCCCACCGTTTTGGGCCTCGAGGAGATCCGAAGAGAACATGCTCTCAAGACCAAGTATCTGTTGAAGATCGCTTAACAGCCGTAGTTGCATGACACGGGACCGACTATGGGGTAGCTCCACAACGGTAGTACCGAGCCCGGAATTTGGGTACTCGCGCGAGCCGGTGATCCACTCTGAATCCGCACTAACCTGGGGGAAGATCGTATCCCATTCATCGACGATGATCCGCCTGCCACCTTGGTCTTCGTAATCCCCATACTCATATGTCCGTACAAGCCGGCTGCCGATCCCAGCATTGCGTTGGGAAAAGCCCGGCACGACCATATCGTCATGGGTACCGTTGGGATACCAACTTTCGCTGATATCCGGAGTTCCATAGATCGACGTCATGAGCTGCTGCCACGCAACTTCCCATGGCTGGACACAGAATGGATCGCACCGTTCAACAACAAACGCGGACATCCCTAGTCGAGACAACTCGATCGCGTGATGACGCATAGCTTGTCCAACGATCGGCGACCAACTCACGCTATAGCGGCCCTCTGGATACCGGTTTTCCTCCTCAAGAAGAGATTGGATCCGACTGCCCGGCACAAGATCGGCATGGCAGGTCGGATAGAGCGGAAAACTCGACCTCCGATCTACCAAATTGTTATCTTTGAGCCACTGAGCGGCTGCCGAAGAGCCACCGTACTGGCTTAGAATAGTATTCCAAAAAGTTCTTTGAGATGGTGAGTAGGCCCGCTCAGTGATCCACGCAGCGGGAGCACCTTTAAAAGGCGAGCCGATCGGAATAAACCGCCGAATATCTCCGGTTCCATAGTTAAAACTTCGCTGATACTTCGGTATCTGCAACCGAGAGGCCTCAAGATCCGCGGCGTACCAGAAAGTCCAACTATCCCCGCTTCGGTCAATCCGCGGTGGGATCTGCAGTCGTAGGTTCTGGAACCGCGCCGGAATGCCAGGCACTCCGGTGCCTGGGATTAACGCTGCCGGCATCGAGAAATCCACAGCCCCTCTCGGCTTTCGGCGGGTATCGGGATGGGCACGTGTTACACCGGTCATACCGGTGTTATCACCAAGATTCGAGACATAGGTGCGAACCAGTTGTCCCCCCATACTATGGGCTACAACATCAACCCGGGTGGCTGCGTAGTTGATCCCCTTAAACGCACGCTCCGGTCGGTGCCACGCATAGACCCGGTGTGAGTCCCCATAAAATCCGAAAGAAGGATGGGGCATCACCGCCGGCGGATCGAAGGGAGGCTCAACAGGTCCGGTTGCATCAGGGGGTGGAACAAAGGTGTTGTCGTAAGCCCAACGGTACTCCACAAGCGCTTGCTGAATCGCTTTTGGCACCGCGGTAAAATTCTCGGTATAGCCGAGCCCTGCCGAGAAACTGTAGTCAGCGCGATAGATCCGGGTTGGTAAGCCGTCTAGATGCGTGGGATTACGCTCGGCCCACAGATCCCACGGCCAGTAATCCCGACCATCACCGTTCATGCCGTGCACCAACACCACCGGAGGCCGCCGAAGATAGAACGGCTGAACCTCTAATACAACGACTCGGCTCCCTACCCGTCGGTAGAGCACCACTTCCATCGGCGCAACCTCCTCCGGTTGATTGACCGAGCGCTCAAGCACGATCGAACCACCACCGTATCGAGAGTCGTTATCACCCGGCGCGAGACCCGAGATAAAGTTATTGGGTGGGAGGTAATATCCCCCGATCGCATTCAAAACGGGGTACCGTTGGGGTCGGATACCACTCCCCAGATTGATCCTCGTCGAGTATCCCCACTCCTCTGCGGTCGCGGAGTCGCTCGGCATCGGCATCCTTGGTAAGAGATTAAGCTCCCCATGTGGTCCGATCGGCGGATGGAAGCCACCGTACACATTCGGCAGATTAGCCGGCTGCTCCTCGCCTTGAAGCGGACCACCCTTACGGCGAATACCAAGGAAAACATTATCTTCAAACGGGGTGTAACAGTGCTGGTTCCCATTGTCATCCGCCCAAGTTGCGTAACGGCGAAGTGGATTGCCCCCCCCTTGGTAACGCCCCTCCAAACGCTCTTGCAGCGCGATACTGATAAGCGAAGCTCCATCGGTAAGCGCTCCTTGAACGAGGAATGCACCCGAATCGGCATCGATAGCGCTCCATGACGGTGAGAGGGCCGGGAGTCGCGGCGCGAAAGTTCGGTCGAGTGCTAGTCTCACCTCACCCTCAGGGTCGCGGGATCCGTCTTCAGGCGAGACCCAGATCGGCCCGTGTGTCCGCGCATCCTGATAGATAAGATCCACCGGTAGAAGGCTAACCCGCTCGTGTGATACCGACTCCCGCGGTAACGTGTCTCCCGATATCACTCGCCCATAACGAAGCGTGATATCGAAATCGCGAGCTAACTCTCCCAGCGGGGTAGCTTCAACGTAAAATCGGACCCGATTCCCCGAGGTATCAAGATTGTGGAGAGGGATCTCGATCCCTGAGGGGACGTAATCTCCACCAGCGGGGACTGAGCGCGCATCTCGAAGATACTGTCCGTTTTTAGTCCAAACCCGCCAACCACCGGAGGATAGTCCACAGTCTGCGAGGGTCGAGGCAACACGCTCATCGTACCCCCCCCACGTCACACCCGAGGACCCCCACGCGGCCTGAAGCCCCCGAAAAAAAGGACACCCGATTGGGTCCGGGAGAAGGGGCGAACCACTGTAGTCGATGCGTAAGCTCGGCGACTCAATCCGCTCCCCACCCGGCGCCATCCGATCCGGCACGTAGTAGGCTGCCGGTGCTCCCCCCTCGATCTCAACCTCGATCATCACGAAGTGACGGCTCGTCGAGCTGCGCGGAATGCCATTCTGTTGTCGGATCCGATCGAGGCTCTCAATTCCCTCTATCCCGTCTAAAAAGTCGGGCAGCCCGTTATAGTTACTATCGTACCGCCCAACCATCACGACCCGTCCCGGCCCCCCCCAAGCTCCCCATTCCTCGACTGCTGAGCGTTCCGGCTCTGCGGACGACTCGATGTCCGAGCGGTTTCCTACATCGCTCCACGCCCGGAGCCTGCGCTCCGTGAGGCGAAGAGCCGGCCGTGGGAGCGGCGTCGGAACACGCCCCGATATCTCGCAATTGGGGCTTTGATCATTTCCAGGATCGATAGTCACCACCGGCGGTGGGGTCACGGTCACCTCCGGTTCGGGCGATGGAGAGAGAGTCACTATTGGTGTGGGGGTGGGCGTCGGGGTGCTTGTCGGCGTCGGTGTCGGCGTTCGTGTTGGGGTTGGCGACGGCGTGGGAGTAGGAGTCGGCCCATCACAGTAGCGATTAGCGGTTGCTGGATCGCAACGGCAGAGCGCTCCGGCAGCATTCAACGATGACGCGCTTGTCGCTGGATTGAGCGGCGCTGTGGGGCTCTCCCACGGATTGGCATTCCGGCATAGAAACGCGATCGGTTTCGACACACCTCTCGGAGGTGCGAGCGTAGTCGCCTCTGAAAAAACCCCTTCCGCTAGGAGATTTTCAGCTACCGCAAACCCGATATGACGGGGCTTACAACAGCAATATCGCCGCGCGAGATCAAACCCAGCACTGCTGCAGCTCGGCGCTGTTGGGGTACCAGAGATGGGGGGGGAGGCCTCGACAGCCCCACTAAAAAAGAGACCGAAAAACACAGCGAAGCTGGAGCACCACGCACCTTTCAAGAAAGATAATTCGATACCGTGGAGATTTACCGGAGAGCTCTGACTGCCGAACGCGTTGCCGAACATGCACCACTCCAAAACACATGACGAATCGAGCCGAAGTTACCTTCGGTTTCAACGATTTCACCAAGGCTTGGGTGGGGGGCAACCCACTCGCCGAGAGGAATCAAACGTGGACCTACGCTACCCATTTCAGTCCAACGGAAACGAGAGTACGAGCTGAGGTAAACTTAGTCAAATAGCTCGAATAAAATCACCCATCCACCCGATTTGCTTAGCGGAATCATTACGCTTAAAATTGCATGGTCAAGATTTCTGGGTAGAAGGGTTTCGCTCCATGGGGGAGTTCGTTCGCTGTTAAGGTCGAGAGGGCCTCAGCGCCGAGCGAACTTTCGCATGGATTCTGCCACACGATGTGACAGAGGCGAAGGTGGTTCAGACATGGAGGTTCGTATGAAGCTTACGCGTCGGACGGGGGAGAAGATTTTCATCGGAGAGTACACGCTGAAGATCCTATCGGTCGGAACGAGATTCGCTCGCATCAGCATCGTCAAGACGAAGGAGCCCAGGGGTTTCCACATCGAGACAACTGTCGGCGCCGGCGACACGTTCATGTTCGCGGAAATCTCGATCGGGATCGCCGAGATTCATCCCAAGAAGGTCATGGTTCTCGTGAACGCTCCCATCGAGATCCCCATCATCCGCAACGAGCTGATTGGGAGGACCCCCACATCCACCAATCCGGTTCTCCGTGCGGCGATCGTGGGAAGTCAATCGAACTTCCCCGGTATCCACTGAGCGATACCGGCTGGAGGACTCACCACGCACCGGGGTTCACGTAGCGATACGTCGAACCCCGGTGCCCTCGGTGAGAGGTGGTGATCCCTCTTGTTGTGACTGCTCTCGTTTGTTGAAGGTTTTGTTCTGGAAATCTTGATCTCTCTATTTCACCGACCATTCTCGTTTTGGTTGTGGCGTCGACTGTCTGCAGTTCATGCCTACCAGCCACTAAAGCATCCACGCCGGCCCACGCAGAGATAGCGATCAATTCATTGAGTAACCATACTCCGTGTGTCCATATCGGAGTGATTTCTCTCATGTCGAGTCAAAGCTCGCTCTTTTTGCACCGTTGACTCTATGAGCGACGACCAGCTCGGGTCAGAGCGCCGTTCGCATCCTTGCCATACTGTTCGATAAATCGGACATTATTTGTATGCCCGCTTCCCTTGTCGACTTCCTACGCTCCCGAGCCCCGGCATCTACGGGCCCTAGCTCATGAGTATAAGCTCTCCCCCTCCGGGGTCTCGGACATCCTTCGCCGGCTCTTGGAAGCGGGGCTTCTCACAGAGACCAGGCGAGGGAATCGACGGTGTTTTGCGCTCACCTGCGGCGACACCGACCGAGCTGCTATCGCCGCATTCCTCAAAGCATATGAATTGCTGTTGTCGAGAGCCCCAACGCCCGGTACTGCCTCGTGGTTGGACACGCGGGGAGTCTTTATCGCACTCAGGCGCGGGGCACACGGGATGTCGATTTCGCATCGGTGACGGAGAAACCCAAGGACTCACTGAAAACCGCTGAGCGGGTTATTCGGAAGTTGGGTCTTCGACCGGTGGTGGGGTTTATTCCCCTTTCAAGATCTCGATGACTTAAAGGACATCCTCTTCAGCACGATTGAGTTCGATTGGGATTACGTACGACGAGAGTTGGGGCGGCTGAGACTCTCGATCCCCATTCCGATCGCAAAATATCCGAAGAGCGCTGGATTTCGGCTGTGAGGCGAAGCCTCAATATTTTTTCACCGCCGGATCGACATCGTCGCTCCACCGTAGGATTCCACCTGCAAGGTTAATAAGATTTTTAAACTGAAACCGCTGTTCAAGCTCAGCGCATGCGCGGCCACTTCGCCCGCCGCTACGGCAATAGATCACCACCGGTTTATCTTTGGGTATCTCTCCTGCCCGATTTACGACCTCAGCCAGGGGAATCGAAACTCCACCGATCGTAGCGATATCCCGCTCAAATGGTTCGCGCACATCGATAAGGGTAAAATCCTCTTTCGCATCGAGCTTCGCTTTAAGCTCCCTCGGGGTAATCTCTTTCATTGTTGCCTCCGTCTTTACTCCACACAGATATCGATACTCTTCAGCACTCTTCACTCGGGCAGCACCAGCGGCGTCCTCTCGCTCAAACTCGACCGTTCGGCTCGCATTGGTAAGCGCATCGAAGGTCCAGAGCTTCCCCGAGAGAACATCACCGATCCCAGCGAGGAGCTTTACAGCCTCAGACGCCATGACGGTGCCCACGACACCAGGGACAACGCCGAGGACACCGCTCTCTCCACATCCCGGCACCTTCTCCGGTGCCGGGGGCTCGGGAAACAGGCACCGATAGGTGGGACCCCGTGCACCGTTTTTTTGGAGCACGTTAAAAACCGTTACCTGCCCTGAAAATCTAAACACAGCTCCCGATACCCACGGCTTTTGAAGCTCAACGCAGACGTCATTGACGAGATACCGGGTGGAGAAATTATCGGTCCCGTCGACCAGAAGATCGTACGGGGCAACCACCTCGCGCGCGTTCTCTGGTGTTAACGGAGCTGAAACGATATCGACCCGACCACCGGGGAAAATGGCTGAGACCTCCCGTGCGGCACACTCCGCCTTTTTGCTCCCAATATCGTTATCATGAAAGAGCACCTGACGGTGGAGGTTATGCACCGCCACCGTATCGCCATCAACAATCCCGATCCGTCCAACACCCGCTGCCGCAAGGTACAGGAGCACCGGGCTTCCAAGTCCGCCCGCGCCAACAACAAGGACGCTCGCGTCTAAAAGACGGCGCTGCCCAACCTCTCCGAACTCGGGGAGCATTATCTGGCGGCTAAACCGTTCGCGGTCAACGGACATCAGAGCGCCCCATTATTGGGGGAAGCTCCCCCCTCAAGCACAGGATCCCAATCCTTCCATACCGGCTCATAGCCTTGCGCCGCGATCATCTGAGCGACCTCTGCGGGCGTTCGCTCGTCGCTTATCTCAAATTGGGAGAGCGCTGCGTGGGGTTGTGAATACCCACCGGGCTCGGTCTTTGAGCCGGCGCTCATCGAGGTCACCCCAAGCTGCACCACATTATCCCGAAACTTCGGGCTCTCCCGCGTAGAAAGCGAAAGTTCCACGTTCTCATCAAAAAGCCGAAATGCACAGATAAGCTGCACAAGGTCCCGATCGGTCATCACGACGTTCGGTTCAAGATACCCCTCCGCGGGGCGAAGCCGCGGGAAAGAGAGCGAAAACTTTGTGCGCCAAAATTTCTTCCGGAGATATGCAAGGTGGAGTGCGACACACGCCGTATCGGTCCGCCACTCCTCAAGCCCCAAAAGCGCGCCGAGCCCTATTTTATATATCCCCGCTCGCCCGAGCCGCTCCGGCGTATCAAGCCGATACGAGAAGTTCGATTTCTTACCCTTCGGGTGATAGCTCTTATAGCGCTCCCGGTTGTAGGTCTCCTGATAGACGAGCACCGTCTGGACACCCGCCTCCATAAGCCGCCGATACTCCACTTCCTCCAGCGGCTGTACCTCAAGCGAGATGTGGCTAAAGTGCGGCCGTATAAGCCGAACCGCGTTTTCAAAGTAATCGCTCCCCACCGTTTTTTGGGCTTCGCCCGAGACGAGCAGGATATGGTCATACCCGTATGACTTTATCACTCCGACTTCGCGGAGGATCTCCTCATCTATCAGGGTCTTTCGGGCGATTTTGTTATGAAAGGAAAACCCACAGTAGGTGCAGATATTCTGGCACTCGTTAGAGAGATACATCGGTGCATAGAGCTGAATCGTTTTTCCGAATCGCCGTTGGGTGACTCGCTGGCTCTCCTCCGCCATAAGGGGAAGATAGTTGCGCGCTGCGGGAGAAACCAGCGCGAGAAAATCCTCAAACGATCGACGTCCCGTCGCTTGAAGGGCACGCTCAACATCACGGGACGAGGCGGCATCTATCTGTGCCGTTATCTCCTCCCACCGATATGTCTCGAGAACGTTCTCAAAACTCATACGTACTAATCTAAGAACGCTGTCAAAGGACTCGATGCCACAGCCCGCACCTCTGGCCGCGCCAGACTGGCCTCTCGTGCGCGCTGCCCCGCCACCGTCGCCTCACGAAATGCCCGGGCCATCTCAACCGGATCACCCGCCACCGCGATCGCGGTGTTCACGAGCACCGCGGCCGCTCCCATCTCAAGCGCCGCCGCCGCATGGGAGGGGGCTCCCAGCCCCGCATCGATAACCACCGGAACGTTACTCTGGGCGATGATGATCTCGAGCATCGCTTTCGTTTGAAGCCCTTGGTTACTCCCGATAGGAGCGCCGAGCGGCATCACCGCTGCAGCCCCCGCCTCCTCGAGCCGCTTGCACAGCACCGGATCCGCGTTGACATAGGGCAAGATAATAAAGCCGTCTTTTGCTAATTCCTCACACGCAAGGAGCGTCTCAATTGGATCGGGGAGGAGATACTGAGGATCAGGATGGATCTCAAGTTTAAGCCAATTCGTCTCCAGCGCCTCGCGGGCAAGATGTGCCGCCAAAACAGCTTCCTTCGCCGTACGAACCCCCGAGGTATTCGGAAGAAGATTTACCCCCGGAAGGTTTAAGTGCTCGATCATGGAGTCTATTTCCGCTCGAACGTTCACCCGCTTGAGCGCCACCGTCACAAGCTCGCTTGCAGACGCCGCGACCGCTTCACGCATCACTGCGGCCGAGCTGAATTTTCCGGTACCCAGAAAAAGCCTCGAGGCGAGCTTCTTTCCGCCGATCTCTAACGCCACCGTCATGCCGTTACTCCATAAAACTGCTCGACGAAACTTCGAGCCGCCGCCATCTTATCCTGAGCCGCTGAGATAGCCCCGCTGACCGCAACACCGTGCGCCCCCGCCGCCCGAATCTCCGAAATATCGGTCGGGGTAACCCCTCCGACAACGACCACCGGAGTCAAAGCCCCGCGGTCTCGAAGCCCCTGGCAGAGATCTCGCACCCCTGCGCAGCCGAGCACAGGGCTTAAGTTCGCTTTGGTATCCGTATACCGATACGGCCCCACACCGAGGTAATCGACCCCTGCCTCGACGTGACGACGGGCCACTTCGAGCGTATTCGCCGTAGCTCCAATTATCTTACCGGGCCCCACGATCTCACGCGCCCTTTCAGGTGGCGTATCGTTCTCCCCCACATGCACCCCATCGGCATCTACTGCCGCTGCGACCTCAGCCGAGTCGTTCACGATAAAGACTGCACCGTAATTTCGACACACGCCCTTCACCTCGAGGGCAAGTGCGCACCACTCATGAAAATCCCGCCCCTTCACCCGAAGCTGTACCCACCGAACGCCGCCCCAACACGCCTTTTCGACGTAGCTGACGTGGTAATCACTCGGTCTATCGGGGGTGATAAATTGCACCGGTTCGATCGTTCTCATCGGCTGCTACTCCTTCGCGCCGTGAAAAAAAGTGCTACTCATCGTCGGGCCCATCCCGGTGTGAAATCCGAGCCGAGTCGCGCCACTCCGTAGGAATCGCTGCGTATACACTCGACCGTGCTCACACGCCGCTGGAAGCTCCTCACTTCGCGCCAGTGCTGCCGTGATCGCTGCGGCAAGCACACACCCCGAGCCGTGCTTACCCGACACGCCCAGGGCCTCAGGAAGTCGTGGCGTCCGGTACTCGTAGCACTCCCCCTGCATACACAAAGTATCGACTACTACCTCACCGGGCGCGTGCCCCCCTTTTAAAAGCACCGGCACAAGAGCGCTCAGCTGCTCAGCCCCCTCCCGCGCAGACCTGCCGGGGAGAATCCCCAGCATCTCGTCATAATTAGGGGTGATAACCGCGCACCGCTTCGCGATCCGTTTCACGGCCGCTAAGTCCCATGCTTGGTGAAATGCATACCCCGCGCTCGCGGCGAGGATCGGATCCCACACAATCCTCATATCCGGCTTATGGTCAAGGAGGAGATCCATAACCTGTTCGAGTGTCGCCAGATCCTCGACGATCCCGATTTTAGCGTAACCCACCTGAAACCGAGCAAAGAGGGGGGTTAGTTGCCGCGCAATCTCCTCGAAGGAGAGCCAGGTGAGCCCCCGAAACTCGACATCACTTTGGTAAGTCAGAGCACTTGCCGCCCCAAAGCCGTATACTCCACACTGCTCGAAGGTCTTGATATCGGCGAGTATCCCTGCTCCACCGCTCGGATCGAGCCCGGCGATCGTCAGCGCTACCGGACGTTCGAGTTTCGAGACCACACTCATACGCCCGCCTCCTTTTGTAGTTCCTTAAACGCCCCCACCGGATCGGATGCGCTCCAAACGCTCCCGATAACCCCGCACCCCTTAAACCCAAGCACTCGCGCCTCCGCGATCGTCCCCGGATTGATGCCGCCCAGCGCGTAGACCAGATTCAGCCCCGCTGTCGTCGCACGTCGAAGCTCAGCCTCGCTAAATGCTCCCCGCGGAAGATCCTTAGAAAGGCTCCCAAAAACGGGCGAGAGAAACGTGAAATCGAAGTTCGCTCCCAACGCCTCAAGCTCACTCACCGAGTGAACCGAGGTGCTCAGCCGCATTCCCTTCTCCGCTCGCCGCCCCGCCCATCGGCTAAAGGTCTCCTGATGCAGCCGCGCCTCGGTCGGTAGGTGTGCACCTCCGAGCCCAAAATCGTCGACGAGCTCAAAGTGGCTCCCCACCACCACTCGGTCATAAAATCGGGGGGTGATTCGGCGGAGGTATTCCGAAAGCTCGGCTTTGGAAGCCCCTCCTTTCCGAAGATAAAAACGGGTGAGCCCCGCCTGAAATAGATCGTTCACAATCTCCCCCTCAAAGGAGCCGCTCTCCGGTGGAGAGATAACAACTATCTCAAACGGAAGCTCCATTACGCCTTCGCCTCGGTGTAAAGCTCACCACCTTGGGCGCGAAACTCCGCGGCTTTCTGTTTCATCCCCTCTTCGGCCGAGATCTCGCCCCCCAGCCCCTCCTTCGCCGCAAAATCACGCACGTCTTGGGTGATCTTCATCGAACAGAACTTCGGTCCACACATCGAGCAGAAGTGCGCCTCTTTGGCGTTGTCAGACGGAAGCGTCTCGTCGTGATACTCCCGTGCGGTGTCCGGATCGAGCGAGAGATTAAATTGGTCGTTCCACCGAAACTCAAACCGCGCCTGGCTTAGGGCATTATCCCGAAGCTGCGCCGCCGGGTGCCCCTTCGCCAGATCCGCTGCATGGGCTGCGATCTTATACGCGATCACCCCGGCCTTAACATCGTCCCGATTCGGAAGCCCCAAGTGCTCTTTCGGCGTCACGTAGCAGAGCATCGCGCAGCCGTACCACCCAATCATCGCGGCTCCGATAGCCGAGGTGATATGGTCGTATCCGGGCGCGATATCGGTCGTGAGCGGCCCTAAGGTGTAGAACGGTGCCTCCCGACAGATATCGAGCTGCTTGTCCATGTTCTCCTTGATCATCTGCATCGGCACGTGACCGGGGCCCTCGATCATGACCTGCACATCGTGCTGCCACGCGATCTTCGTAAGCTCTCCGAGCGTCTCAAGCTCGGCGAATTGGGCCCGATCGTTGGCGTCCGCAATCGACCCGGGGCGAAGCCCATCGCCGAGCGAGAACGCCACGTCGTACGCCTTCATGATCTCGCAGATCTCTTCAAAGTGGGTGTACAGAAAGTTCTCTTGGTGGTGCGCGAGACACCACTTCGCAAGGATCGACCCCCCCCGCGACACAATCCCGGTCATCCGGTGCGCGGTAAGGGGGACGTAGCGAAGGAGCACCCCCGCGTGAATCGTAAAGTAATCGACCCCCTGCTCCGCTTGTTCGATGAGCGTGTCGCGGTAGATCTCCCACGTGAGCTCCTCAGCTTTACCGTCAACCTTTTCGAGCGCCTGATAGATCGGCACCGTCCCGATCGGGACCGGCGAGTTTCTGATAATCCACTCCCGGGTCTCGTGGATATTTTTCCCGGTGGAGAGATCCATAATCGTGTCTGCGCCCCATCGGCACGCCCACACCGCCTTTTCGACCTCCTCCTCAATCGTGGAAGTAACCGCAGAGTTGCCGATGTTCGCGTTGATCTTCACCAAGAAGTTTCGCCCAATAGCCATCGGCTCGCTTTCGGGGTGGTTGATATTGTTCGGGATTATCGCCCGGCCTCGCGCGACTTCATCGCGCACAAACTCAGGGGTGATGATACGACTCGGAAGCGCGGCACCGAACGAAGCCCCCGGATGACTCATTGAAAGGGAGCCGTATTGCTCCCGCAACTCATCCACCCGTTGATTCTCTCGAATCGCCACGTACTCCATCTCCGGGGTAACTATCCCCTTCTTCGCATAGTGCATCTGCGAAACATTCGCTCCTGACTTCGCCATGAGCGGCCGGCTTGTGCGGGGAAAGCGAAAGAGTGTCGTGTCGTGGATCTCGGCGCGCTCTTTTGCGTAGCGCGAGCTTACATCGGTAAGCTCAACCACATCGCCCCGCTCCCGAATCCACGGGGCGCGCAGTTTCGGCAATCCCCGCCGCACATCGATGGGGACGTTCGGATCGGTATATGGACCACTCGTGTCGTACACCGCAATCCGTTTCGGGCGAGCGCTTAACGACGCTGCAAATCCCTGTGGCCGATTATGCTCAAGCTCGATCTCCCGCATCGCTACCGCGATATCGTGGACTTTTCCCGAAACGTACACCTTCTCCGAGCGGGGAAAAGGTTCGCGGGTGATCTGCTCGTTCGTGATCGCTTTTTCTTTCGACATACCGTTCCTTCGTTTAAAACTCTTTGAGGAGATTCTTTCACCCACCTTGAGTTGCGGTGATGAGCAAAATTCTATCGTTGGGTCTCAGTTCGAATGCGGGAATCTTATCGCGTGGCACTACCCGGTCGTTCACCGCGACCGCAACACCTCGCTCAACAACGACCCCAAGCGTGCTGAGAGCACCGGCCAAAGTCGCACGATCGGGCGCCACGTGCGGCTCACCGTTTATCGTGATGTTCATCGAAACCCCAAACTTGCGGGGAGGGTGTGAGCAGATACTCACGCATGAGTGCGAAGGGACTCGAATAAGTCACGCCGCGACGCCTCTTTCCTGCGGCGGCATTACCCGCGTCAGGTTCAAAGGGTATAATCTCAGCCGGCTGAGCCTTTCTTGCCCACCGACACCCCCAAGGTTCTGCGCCGACCTTAGCACACCGGAGAGTTATTTTCCAGAAAACGAGGACAAAGGGATTCCTCGCTAATACCTAAGAGAGACGGGGCGTTGATGCGCCCATAGCCGACCAGAGTACGGTCTTTATTCACCCGTGACCCCGTAGAGCTTGAGATACGGATTCCAGTCACCGCCCCAGACCCCCCTTCGCCGCGAACATACAAACTTTAATGGCTATGAAGAGAAACCATACGACGAAAGCTGATTTTTGTTATCGGCTATCGACACGCAAGCAGGGTGTCACATAGGAACCCTTTCCCCTCACGGGCTATCGTTGAGCTTCCGAGGGCTGCTACAGAGAATAGAATGCGCGCGCTGCGCGATATCAAGCTCATCCAACCGGACAGCTCGGCAAGGAGGAGTTCGCCGCCTCGCTACCAAACAATCAGGACTCCGTCGACGCGTGAGTTGCCACAAAGGCCTGCGCAAGTCCGTCGTAGAGTCGCTGGTCGCATAATTCAAGATCTGAACGCATCATCGCCTCGAGCGAAAATGACGTCATGAAAGCAGCGTGCATGAGAGAGAGTAATTCGTAGACCGACTTTTGCTCCGGACTTAACTTTTCGTTTTCGCCCTTCGGCATCGCAAAAACATCGGCGATATACGTCATCCCCAGAAAATACGGATCGGTGCCTGTTCTTGGATTACGTGTCGCTTCGATTAAACGAGCTCCGGTGGGCTCGCGGATGAATGAGTTGTATGCCCTTAAATAGCGGAGCACACAGTCAGCATCGCTTCGCCCTTCCCACTCCATGAGGTGCTCCCACTGCTCCGTGGTGCCACTGCAATTCATATGGGTTCCGATACTCGGTCGATAGATCCGGGGGTCGCACCGGTCGGGAAGAGGGATCTCGGGAATGGCAAGTCTCCGAATCGCTTCACGCCCAGGTAGGCGGCCCTCTAGTTCAGTGGGAGGGGTAGACTCGGAAACACGCTTGAACTTCGCATCACCAGAGTGCTCAAGCCCATAGTGATGGGCGACGCGAATAAAGTCGGTCGATAAATCGCCCGGTATTTTTATCTTATAGACACTCGAGATAACGTCGATGGCTTTTAGATCGATCTGTTCGCCCACCTTGAGGTCTCGTCCGAATCTCTGGGCAACGCATCGCTCGATCCACCAGGCAGGCCCCACATTCGGAAGATTGAGGATAATCTTCGATACCTCGTCGATGAAGGGGGCCATATTCCAATTGCCGGAGATCCCGTAAGAGCTCCCCCCCTTGCTGAAACTAAACGGAGGTACCCATTGGATACGGGACTCCTTCTCGAGAGTGGTAGGCCCTTGGGTGAGGTCAACGTGAGGTCGAATGTCCATCGAAGCATTACCTCGTTTGGCACACGGGCTCCAAGCAGGATACCGCGCTTTTAATCGCTACTCAAAATACCGCCGCAGCGACACAATGAGCGCCGCATCGAGACCGGAGCAAGGTGCAATTATCGGGCTTCGGCCGTAAGCTCAGCCGGACACTCGCGTCGACTGCGCTCGTCGAAGTAAGCTGAACGAAACCCACAGGCGTCTCAGACAAAGCAAGGGCTCGGACTCCCTTTGCTAGACCGGTTTTCAGGTACACGAGCTTCTGAGGTAGGGCACAGGCAGAAAGAACCCTACGACCTCGCCTGAGCTACCCCTCCTGGACTATCCCCGACGAAGTTCCATCCGCCCCTCTATTCGCCGACGCCGTCAACCGCTGCGCCCGTGCACATGCAAACTTCAGGACCAGCGCCCCAAAAACCATCGATAACAGCGAGCCAAAGATGACGCCAAGACGAACCTGCGGGGTCACATCCCCCCCTGGAAAAGCGAGATCGCCGATAAAGAGACTCATCGTAAAGCCGATCCCGCAAAGGAGTGCCACACCATAGAGCTGTGCCCACGAGGAGCCGTTCGGAATCTTTGCAAACCCCAGCTTAATCGCCAGTGCGGCGAATGAAAAAACACCCACCTGCTTTCCAACGAAAAGTCCGACGATTATCGCCAAGGTCAGCGGCTCCATAAAAGTGGCCGCGGTCACCCCCTGAAGGTTCACCCCGGAATTCACAAACGCAAAAATCGGCAAGATAAGAAAGGTCACCCACGGCTTCAGGGCATGTTCCAGCCTTAAGAGAGGTGCCTCATGCTCATCAACCGGACCACCTCCCTTCGGCCTGAATGGGATAGTAAGCGCGAGCAGCACACCCGCAATCGTTGCGTGTACGCCGGAGTTAAACACGCATGCCCACATGCAAAGACCAAGGAAGAGATATAACGGCAGACTCCGTACGCCCTTAAGATTAAGGAGGACCAGAATCGCTAAAATCAAGTTGGCGATAAAAAACGGTATCAGCGCAAGCTCATGGCTGTAGAAAAAGGCGATAATCAGGATTGCACCGAGATCGTCAACGATGGCGAGCGCCGTCAAAAATATCTTCAGGGTTGTCGGGACGTGCTTTCCAACCAACGCGAGCACCCCAAGCGAGAAGGCAATATCGGTCGCGCAGGGGATGGCCCAGCCGTGAGCAAAGGAGCTCTCTCCAACGACCGCCCAAAAGAGTAGTGCCGGTACCACCATTCCACCGGCAGCGGCGGAAATAGGTAAGATCCGCTCCGCTTTCGTCGCGAGATCGCCCCCTAAAAACTCCCGCTTAATCTCGAGCCCGACGAGGAGGAAAAAGATGACCATCAGCCCATCATTCACCGCGTGAATGAAATGCTTGGCCCACTCGCTCCCCATCAGCGAAAAATAGCTCTCGCTCCAGGGGGAGTTAGCTCCAAAAAGGGAGAGCGCTGCGGCGAGAAAGAGAAGAATGCCCCCGACGGCGTCGGAACTCTTCGCAGCTTTCACCTGATCGGCGGTATAATGCTTCATGGTTTCTCCTTGTCGAGGCTTTTTTCTCTGCCCTTTCGTCCCTGGAAGAACCCACTAATAACACTAAAGGTAGCCCCACTTAAAGGTCGGAGATTGGTGACCTGAAACACAAGATGGCGATGGGCAATCTGCTCGACCGGGCGCACCTCCTTAAAGCGTGGAAGGAGGAGGGCCGCCGCGACAAGCCGCAGAACCCCCGAGAGGAAAAAAAGAACGAGGAGCGGGGACGAGAGCTCCAGGGTCGTAAAGCCGAGTGGGATATCGGTCGGAATAAGCTCGGCAGTCCAGCCCCCCAGAAACGATCCCAAGAGAACAAAAGCTGCATTCACCAACGATTGATAGGCCGCGCAACGGGCACGCTTTGGCGGGGTCACCGCATCGAACATAAAATTAGTTGAGGCAAGATTAAACCCAGCCCACACAAAGCCCGCATAGATCTGGATACAGAGGATCCACCAAAACTCAGCCGAAAAAAGCCATAAAACCGGGGCAAGCGCGACCGCGATTCCGCAGATATTAAGAATTTTTTTACTCCCGAATCGGTCATTGATGCGGCCCCAATGCTGCATCGTGAAAAACTGAGTGACCGTTACGGCCGCAGAAAGAAGGGTAAACTCCAGATACGAGAGCTTGAGGTCTCGAAGCATGTACAGGGCAAAATACGGCCCGGCGAAAGCGACCGCGAAGTTAATCGTGGCGAAGAAAAGTACGAACCGCGCAAAGTTCGAGTGCGGAAGCCGACGAATGAATTGATAAAAGGAGAACATCTCCTCACGCCGAACGACGTGCTCCGGATCCTCGTACCCGCACAACCAATGGGCGGAGAGTAAACGGGCTAATCCCGCCACGATAAAGATGGCAAGAAATCCGACCCCTGCAACCGCAAGATCCTTACTGACCTCGAGGGTCTGCCCGGCCGCGATAACGGCGATAAAAGTCGAGAGCCCGATGAGCTTATTACGCCGTCCAAAATAGCGCCCCCGGCGATGAGCTGGGACGAGATCCCCAATAAGGCTGCTCCAGATCGGGGCGCCAAAGTTCCCCGCGATATGATAAATCGTTACCAGAAATATCAATACCCAGACCGCTTGGGGGCCAACTCCGAAAGCGAAAGGGATGAGCGCGATCGGAAACCAGATGAGGCCATTTAAAACGGCGCTCACCACGATCGGGCGGCGCCGCGTCTTAAAAAAAGGCATGAAGAAAACCGCGACAGCCTGGAAGATCGCCCCAAGAAACGCCGGGAATGTGGCGAGAAGACCGACCTGCAAGGTCGTTGCTTGAAGAAAAATGCCGTAGACCCCAAGATAAGTCTCACCGGCGCCGATCATGACAGAATGAGCCATGCCGTCTTTGACCGCGGCGCGAAGCGAGGGGGTGCGGTCCGATTCGTCTGGAGGGTGGTTGTGTGTCATGGTTACGCTACTCACTTTGAGCTTTCGCCCGGTTAAAGACAAGCGATGGTGAATCTTGTTACCTTAAACGTCGAGCACACCTCATCGCCAAGCTCAGTGCGGCTGCGCGAAGCTGCTCTCGCCTGCGGCCACTCGATGGAGCTTGTCGCAGCGTCCGATCTTACCTTGGTGGTCGAGCCTGCGGGGATCGCGCTTTTTTTCAAAGGTACGCGGCTCCCCCGCTTTCATGGGGTCATTCCGCGGCTTAGCGCGGCGAGCGATCCGTTTGGGCTCGCCGTCCTCAAACAGTTCGAAGCTACCGGGTGTGTCGCGATAAACGTAAGTGAATCGATCCGCGCCTCACACGACAAGCTTCATACCGCTCAACGGCTGCGCCAGCTCAACCTTCCAGTCCCCCCCTCGATCGCCGTGCGACGCGCGAGCGATATTCGAGGTGCCCTCCATCTCCTGGGGGGATCGCAATATATCGTGAAGACCGTGCACGGCTCTCAAGGAGTCGGCGTGATGTTGGCCGAAAGCCCGACCAGCGCAAGCGCGATCGCGGAAACAATGCTGGCGAATCGACTACCGATTATTATTCAGAGATATTTTCCCGAAGCGCGGTCATCAGATATCCGCGCCTTTGTCGTTGGTGATAGGGTTATTGCCGCGATGTGTCGCCACGGCCGGTTCGGCGAGTTTCGCAGCAATCTCCACCGCGGAGGTACGGCGGAACGGCTTACACTCGATCCTGCGCTCGAAGAGCTCGCTCTCCGAGCGACTCACGCCATGGGACTCTCAATCGCTGGGGTCGATATCATCGAAACCGACCTTGGGCCACTTATCCTTGAGGTAAACTCCTCTCCCGGCTTAAGCGGGATCGAATCAACTACTGGAATCGACGTTGCAACCCCGATTATCACCCACCTTGCGCAACTTATCACCGCCGCTGCGCAGTCATGACTCGGCTCATAAAGGCGGTCGATTCTTCCACGATACGGTCCCTCTCGCGAATTCTTCCAAGTGGACTACTGAGGCGGGACAATGACGTATCGAAATTTTCGTACATCCAATAGCGGCATCGGGAACTTGTTTCTCACCGTGCTTATGGCGACCGTCGGGGTTATGGGACTAGCGCAACCAAACGCAAAGCTCGGCGCCACCGATCTAACGCCACCTATCCCCCAACCAACGATCGAATCGACACACGCTCCGGAACGAGCTCGTCTCAACCTTCCGGAGACGGAGTCACCGGAGACCTCGCGGGTAACCGAACCGCGCAACATCACCGAGGAGAGTCGCACCGTTCGGGGACTGCACCACGATCGGGACTATGAGACCCCAAGCACCCATGTCGAGCGGGCAACCCCCCTATCTCCGAGCACAACGGAGCCGTTCGAGAGCGACCTCTCCGGAATTCCGCTCCTGCCCGAAGTAACGAATCCCACGAATGAGTGATCCGCCCTCGGGTTCCATCCACGAGCCGGCTCTCAGGTGAACAGACTTTTGGGACAGAGTACGAGCGGCGGCCTCCCTCATCGGCACCTACCCATTTTTAAAGTTGGGCCAAATCCTCTGGACGCTCCAGAGCACTCCAGCCACATGTCCGCGGCTCGACACCTCAAAAAAAATCGGCCCTGCTGGATGACGCTTCGCTTATCGAGCTTGCCGTCCCCCATACAGAGCCGATGTCCAAGCATCTCACCACACCGGAGCATCGATGCTTATGAGTGCGATCACGACGGGTGGTGTTTTTAAACATTTCTATTGAGCTCGGCCGCCTAACAGCGTAACCTTCGGCGCCATGGAACGACACCAACACACCGACATCCGAAACGTACCGGAGCTCGCTGCGACTATTCGCGCGAACGACACGGTGACGATTCGGGAGCAGGAGCTGCGGGGTATTTTTGAGCTTCGCCATATAGAGGACGTCCTCGGCAATTTGTCCTTCCGTGAAGCTTCTTTTAGCAAAGAAGACGGCATTCGAATTTCAGATATTCGGAGCCGAGGGGTCTTACAGGACTTCGGGGTTGAGGCCCGCTCAATAAACGACAGGCTCCGCTCCCCCGAAGCGATCGCATTGATGAGTGGCATCCTCGAGGAGCGTCGCTTCGCTGAAGGAGCGCAGCTACATCGTATGCCTGTTGGCTCGGCGCTACCCGCGCACCGTCACGGTAACGATGACGTCTTCGCCATATTTCATTTCGGGAGAACCTACGAAGGTGGGGCGTACTTCGAGGAGCGAAACGGGGCACGCAATTACCCCGATATCCCGCCTTATTCCCTTTTTATCTCTCGTGGGATCATCGTCCACGGAGTCGAGCCGGTAACCGCCGGAGAACGGATGGTTCTTGTAACTTGCTGGAGCCCCTCAAGTTATAAAACGTAGGAGCTTGTCGTGCCGGCGCGCTCTTGGCGCGTTAGTAGCAGGCGAGATCTTCGCGGGCGAAGGCAGGGCGACAGCTCGCTGGCTTGCTGCGTTCGCTGGCGTGATATGTCGGAGGGCGAAGCACAACCAAGAAAACACCTTTGAGGGGTGTGTTCGAGGGAGTGATTTCGCCATCCGATCAGGAGATGCGCACGAATGCATCACCACCTAGGATTCGTCACACCGCGCTCGTATCAGCGTCGACGAACCCTTGGTTAGCCTCCTCCTCATCGACGAGTTCACGAAACCGCTGGTAGCGATCGCGCGAGTCCTCGGTCTTGGGGCCAGGCACGATTCTGACATCGCACATCCGACCCTCCTCCAGCTTGAACTCCACCCGGAACCACATCATGGAAGAGTTGCCGTTCGGGGCCACGAGCTCCACACCATCACCCGCATCGATGAACGCCGTGAGGCGGTTACGACGACGGGTGACCTTGACGAGGAGTCTAGCGCCCGACTCGAACTGGAAGCGCCGCGCACGAACGTCGATGAGGGGGACGTCCTCGGCTCCACTGCTGAGGTGGACGAGGCCGTCTTCAGCTTCACGACGGATGCGCACTTTGGCGCACGGGGACTTAGCCATGATGATGGCTCCTTCATGGGGACACAGCACCAACCAACGGACGTTCAACATTCGAGGTCTCCCTCGATTTGGTATGTCGATCGTTAGAACCGTTGACGGTGGTGTACACAAAGCGCGCTTTGCATAGACCACCGCCGACGGCGTGATGCCGGTATAAAATCTCTCCCTCTACCCACGGCCCAGAAATGTAAAAACGGGGGATCGCCTCTCGGGCGAACGGAACCTTTGTGGTGTTTTTCGCACCTCCACGCGCTGGTATACCCGATTGAAACACCCAAAAGCACTAAAAATGATCAGATCCCCCCTCCGCCGCTTAGCCGGGTCAACGCTGGCATCGCGAATCTGCCCTATTGCATCTTTATTTGATATAGAATAATAATAGAATTAACGCTCGCTCAGAGACTCACTTCAATGACGCAGAAAAAGATATCAAGCAATAAAAACGAGTGGTTAGCGGGACGGCACGATATGCCAACCGAGGCACAAAGATTATTACCAGCGATCCCTTCTTTAGAAGTTGGCGAAAGCGCAACAAACAACGCGGCTGCGATCGAGGCTCTCTGTACGCGCGGGCTTCTCTGGCTCGCCGAAAATAAAGCGGGATACGGAAACCGCATCGGCCGCGCCCGACGCCCGAATGCTATCCAGCCGTTCAAGGTGACAGGACTCGATGATCTCTTACCCGAAGGGGGGTTCCTCCCGGGCACAGCTCACGAGCTCTTCGTTGAGAGCGGATTGAGAGAAGCTCCGAGCGCCATAGTCTCGGCGATCGGAGCGATAGTTCATCGGTTCGGTTTGAAGGAAACACCCTCCACCTCAAAGCTGGCTGCCTGGATCGGTAAAAGCGCCTGGCCTACCCCTCATTTCCTCGATCATATTTTTCACGCACCCGCTCATAGCATACCGCCTCAAATTACTGCTCTTTCCGAGCGAGAACCCGCTTCAACTGTAAGCGGCAGCCTTTCGCGATGTCTTTTTCTCGATCCGCCGAATCAGAAAGCAACTTTTTGGACTATCGATACAGCACTGCGTTCTCCGGCTGTTGGAGTAGTCATCGCATCGCTTCCAAAGATCTCATTCGCCCTCAGCCGACGTTTTCTCTTAGCTTCTCGCACCGGAGATACGATCGGTCTTTTTTATCGTCCCATACGCCAAGGTGGACGCCCGCAAGACACCGCCACTGCTTTTACAACACGATGGCTTATTCGCCCCGAGGTTTCGACGACTTCCCACCCTCGGTGGATTATCGAGCTTTTAAAATACAAAGGATCCGCTCCTCGTAAAACAACGTGGGGTGTGGAGCTGTGCGGCAGCGATGACGACCAAAACGTACCTCTCCATCTATCTCCCTCTGTGGCCGATCGACGTAGCACGTCGTCGACTTCGGGAGAGAGCGCGCGAGACCGGCGCCGCGCCTGAGCGCCCCGGTCCATACGCCCTCGTCTCAAGCGACGCGAATCACGTCGTCGTCAAACGGTTCTGCACGGAGTGCGCCCGCGCTGGGGTGCAGACCGGGATGGATCTCGCCCTCGCGCGCGCGCTTCTCCCGGCGATCGTCGTGCACCCGTTTCATCCTCGCGATGACGTCAAAGCCCTCACTGAAATCGCCCGGTGGATGGGGCGATTAAGTCCCCTGGTCGGGCTCGACCCCGAACTGCACTCACCGATCCTCGAAACAAAGAAAACGGGGCGCGAAAGCGATCTTTTCGCCGATTCCCTCCGCTGGGGAGTCATCGTTGACCTTACCGGCACTGAGCGGCTCCACGGCGAAACTGAGGAGCTCTTAAGGAAACTACTGCATCGCTTCACGCACAGCGGAGTCACAGCATTCACTGCAGTCGCACCTACCCTCGGGGGGGCGTGGGCACTCGCACGATTTGGTGGGCAATCGCTCGTGCAGGTGAACGACACAGCGAGTCTACGCACCTCACTCGCGCTTCTACCGATTGAAGCGTTACGACTCCCTCTCACGACACGCACAGCGCTCCATGAAGTCGGAGTAACCCGAATCGGCGAACTCTTAAAGATCCCCGCGCGTACCCTCACCGTTCGCTTCGGACACCTTCTTCTCAACCGCCTCGATCAAGCACTCGGCCGGGTTGAAGAATCGCTGCGAGCACTCCCTCTGCCGACTATTTTTCGAACGACAGCACACTTCGATGTCCCACTGACTCACCACGCCGCTCTGACACGCGCGATTATAAAACTTATCGAAAAACTTCTGAAGCGGCTCGCTACGAGTGGTTACACAGCGCGTACTTTTTTTGTCTATCTCGAGGGACGCTCCCTTGAGCGCACCAAGAAGACGCTCCTTCGAACTATCCACCTGACCAGCAGCACCACAAAGTTTTCCCACCTCGCTTCTATCGTCACACCGACTATCGAAGCGATGCGGTTTGAAGAGGGGGCGGAACTCATCGTCGTTGCCGCCGATAATATCGAGCGGGCGCTCCATACCCAAAACGATTTCTTTGATGATCCCGAAACGACGATTATTGAAGGGGCGCGGAACGAACTGTTGAACACCTTCGTCGTAGGACTTGGAGAGGAGCGGGTACGGCGAGCGGTTTTTCACCCATCGTACATCCCCGAGCGCAGCTTTTCGTTCGAGCCGATCCGCGCGGACGGCAAGAAACCGCTCCCGAGCGCCCCCACCAAAAGCCTCATTGTCGATCGACCACCGCACCTTCTTTCGCCTCCTGAGCGAGCTAAAGTTATCGCGATGCTCCCCGACAAACCGCCCTCCTGGATCGATTGGCGACACAGTGGAGGAAAGATTACCTACGGTACCGGACCAGAGCGGATCGCTCCGGAATGGTGGCATGGGGATGTCGCTCTCCCCGCGGAAGAGCGCGATTACTTTAAAGTTCAGACCGAAAACGGAGCGTGGCTCTGGGTATTTCGGAATAACCACACCCACGAATGGTTCGTCCACGGGGTGTGGGTATGAGAATTTTTTCTCACTCTATTCTCTGCTAACTACCTATGCCCGATAAGCCCTACGATAAGATAAAACCTCCGATCCTCCCCGTGCGGCGCGCGCCGAAACGACCGAGCTACGCCGAGTTTCTGATAACGACGAACTTCTCTTTCCTACGTGGTGCGAGCCACCCGGAAGAATACGTCGCCACCGCTGCAGAATTGGGCTATGCCGCGCTCGGCCTCGCCGATCACACAACCCTCGCTGGAATCGTACGCGCCCATACCGCGGCACGTGACATCGGCATGCCGTACCGCCCTGGGGCCCGGCTTACCCTTATCCCAGCCGAAGCCCCCCCCGTAACGGTCGATCTCGAGGCCCCCATCGAATCGCAATTTCAAACCCTTGATCTCGCCGTATTCCCATTGAACCGCAAAGGATATGGGAACCTCTGCTCCCTGTTAACACTCGGAAAAACACGGCTTCCCGGTGCCCGGTGCTTACTCACCACGACCGACTTTTTAAACTACCATCAAGGTCTCGCCGTCATCGTGATCCCCCCGCCTCTCCCCACCGTACGCGATAGCAGCGCTCCACCGCTCGACATCGTTCCGATCGTCGGTGCGCTTCTGAATGCAGCAACCGATCGCGCCGTGTGGTCGATGGCGCTCACGAAAAATTATGACTTTTTTTGTCCCCGCGCGCTCGAGATGACCCGCGCTACGGCGACGACGCTCACACTTCCACTTATCGCTACGAACGATCCCTACTACCATTCCCGAGCACGCCGCCCCCTTCACGACGTCCTCACCGCTATCCGCGCAGGCTGCACCGTTCACACCGCCGGGTTTAAACTTTTTCCAAACGGGGAGCGGTATCTAAAACCGGTCGAAGAAATGGAGCGCCTTTTTAGAGACGATCGCCCCGCTCTCCATAGAACGCTCGAACTTACTGAGATGACCGCCGGGTTTTCGCTCGATGAGCTGCGCTACGAATACCCGACCGAGATCTGCCCAGCGGGCCACGATGTCCATACATACCTTACCACAAAGACCTGGGGGGGGGCGGAGGAGCGATACCCAAACGGCATTCCTCCAAAAGTCGAGCAAGCGATCCGCGAGGAGCTCCACCTTATTAAGGACCTTCAGTACGAAAAGTATTTCCTTACCTGCCACGATATCGTCCGCTTTGCCCGAAGTCGGGGGATCTTGTGCCAGGGCCGCGGAGCCGCGGCGAACTCAGTAGTTTGTTTCTGTTTAGGGATAACCTCGGTCGACCCCGCGACCATCGACCTTCTCTTCGCTCGCTTTGTCAGCAAAGAACGGAACGAACCACCCGATATCGATATCGACTTTGAGCACGAGCGTAGAGAAGAGGTGATTCAATATATATACTCAAAATACGGGCGAAATCGGGCGGGGCTTACCTGTGCGGTCATCACCTATCGGTATCGAAGCGCTATCCGCGAAGTCGGCAAAGCGTTAGGCCTTTCGCTCGAGATCGTCGATAAACTTGCAAAACTCGTTCACCGGTGGACCGATTGTATTATCGCGGCGGAGGATCTTAAAGCGCTTGGACTAGACCCAGACGATACAACGATTCAAAACGCGATCCGGCTTAGTCACGAGCTTTTAGGGTTTCCCCGCCATCTCTCACAACATGTGGGGGGCTTTATCATCTCTCAAGAGCCGCTCTCAGAAACGGTACCGATCCGAAACTCCGGCATGGCGGATCGCACTATCATCGAATGGGATAAAGACGATATCGACGCCCTCGGAATGTTAAAAATCGACGTTCTAGCGCTTGGGATGCTGACCTGTATCCGCAAAGCGCTTGAGTTGGTCAATAACCGGCGACAAGAAGAGAATAAAGCTTCCCTTCAACTTCATTCGATCCCTCAAAACGACTCATCGGTTTACGATATGATCTGCCGCGCCGACACCGTTGGCGTCTTTCAGATCGAGTCGCGCGCCCAGATGTCGATGCTTCCGCGGCTTCGTCCGCGGTGTTTTTATGACCTTGTTATCGAGGTCGCGATCGTCCGCCCCGGACCCATTCACGGCAATATGGTGCATCCGTATTTAAAGCGCCGGAGCGGCAAAGAGAAGGTTCACTTCCCCGACGAACAGGTAAAAGCGATCTTAGGAAAAACTCTCGGCGTCCCCCTTTTTCAAGAACAAGCGATGCGGCTTGCGATCGTGCTCGCCGACTTTTCACCCGGTGAGGCGGAGAAGCTTCGCCGCGCGATGGCGGCGTGGAAACGCAATAAAGAGGTGATTACAACGTTTAAACAAAAGATCGTAGCCGGCATGACCCGAAACGGCTACTCGGTTGAGTTCGCTGAAACGTGTATGGAGCAGATTAAGGGGTTTAGCGAATACGGCTTTCCGGAATCACACGCGGCATCGTTCGCTCATCTCGTCTACGCCTCGGCGTGGATTAAACATCACTATCCTGCCGAATTCGCCGCAGCGCTCCTTAATAGCCAACCGATGGGCTTTTATGCCCCAGCCCAAATAGTGCGTGACGCCCAAGAGCACGGGGTGTGTGTGCGAGAGGCGGATATCGCCTATAGCGGGTGGGACGCGCGGCTCGAGGAAGATGAAACCTCGAAACGTCCCGCAGTGCGATTGGGTTTAAGACTTTTTAAAGGACTTCCTCATAGAGAGGCTGAGCTTCTGGTGAGCTCTTATGAGCGTCATCCAGCGTCAAAAACCATCGAAGAGTTTTGGCTCGCCGTAACGAGCGACTATAGCGAATCTTCGGAGCGCCCCTATCGCTCAACGCTACAGACACTCGCCCGGGGTGATGCGTTCAGCTCGTTCGGGCTTAACCGTCGAGAGGCGCTCTGGGCCATCAAAGCGCTGCCCGAGATCCCGCTTCCCGTTGATAGAGCGACCCTGCCTTACCAAAACAACACACCGGCGAAAGCGTTTCTCCCTACCACCACAGCGCAACAAGAGATGTTCGCCGACTACGCCGCAAGTGGACTTTCCTTAAAAGGGCACCCGATCGGATTTATTCGTCACGAGCTTACGAAAAGAAACGTCTTTACCGCAGGGGCGCTCAAGAAACTCACTCGCCTCCCCCGTGAGCGCACCGTATCGGTTGCGGGGGTCGCGATTATCCGTCAACGCCCCGGCACCGCGAAAGGGGTAGTGTTTATTACCCTTGAAGATGAAACGGGGATTACGAACCTTATTATCCGCCCTGACGTTTTTGAAAAGTATCGTCGCATCGTTCTTTCAAGCTCGTGCCTCCTCGCGACCGGAATCTTAGAAAGGATCGGTGAGGTCATCTACATCAACACCTTTGCCCTCGAATCGATCGACGACCTCATCGCGGGACGAGCCCAGGAGGGGCAAAGTTATTCGTATTGATCGAAACACGGACGGCGGACACAACCGATGATGCGAGCAATCATTAGCGGGCCGGACTCTATCCAGCCGACGAGCACCACAGGTGATTCAAGCGCGGCTCGACAGAGTCGAGCCCTCCACACGATTGCGGTGATTCAAAAGCATTGGAGGGCCGGACTCTGTCCGGCCGACGAGCGCCACAGGGGAAACGAGCTCGCATTTGAACGGAAGTTTCGGACGTTCAGCAAAATAGCGGGGAAAAAGAGAAAAGGAGGGAGCTCACATCGATCGAGAACAGTAGTTGCAGCAGTGCGGGGGCACTGTACAAATACAGTGCTCGACCGATGCAAGCCCACAAACAACGCTTTTGACGTTATTCGCTTTTACCTCCTATCGTGTTACCCCTGACGCTGACGACGACGATCTGCGCGTTCCGCCATGCGAGCGCGGATGTCATCGTCACGACCGAGGGTTCCATCACGATCGATGTACTTCTCGTCCTCGTCGTCCTCCATCCAACCGAAAGGATCGACGCGGACCTGGATCTGGTTGCCCTGCCGACGGTTGAACTTGTTGCGTTCAGCCCGAGCGGCATTGCGTTCCGACTCCCGGTACACCCGCTTCTCCGTGTTGGCACGCAGACGCACTTCGTCCAAGTCACGAGCGGCCGCGGTCCGATCAGCGCGAATTTGGTCGCGCAGAGCGGTGTCCTTGGTAGCATCGTACTCAGCCGTGAGCCCCTTCACCTCGTCGTTGAGCTCGCGCTCAAGCGACTGGTAGGACGCCGTCTTCTCCGCCTTGAACACGGTGCGATCACCCGCGGTCTGACACGCTGCGAGGAAGACGACCAAGATGGAAACGAACACGATCTTGAACCACTGAACCGACATGACGTTGCTCCTTTTCGAGAGATCTATCAGTGTCCAGTTCGCCACAATGGCGAGTGGTACACTCGCCTTCGAGCTTCCCTAGAAGCCGGAAAGTGAGTGCACCACCCCTACAACCTTAAAATCGATGTGAACTACCCGTATGAAGATGTGAAAGCGCGTGGGGAGCCAAAGAGCCACTCTGGATGAGCTTCTCCCCCTCTCTATCCCTGTTATGGCCTCGTGAACTAACGGCGCAACATACCATAACCCCTTGTCATGGCTCGATATTACAGAGAATATCTCCTACATTATACGGCGTCACGCCCCCTTACTCCACGTGCCCCCTGATAAGGTGATCCCTCACATGAAACGCACTACTCACGTCGGTCTTTTGCTCTTCATTGTCGCGATTACCCTCCTTGTTGGCTCTCGCCTCCGGATGAGTGTGAACCCAAACTTCATGTTCCAAGAACAGTACGGCCTCGCGTATAACTTCGCCCCCCGCCTGGGAGCGTTGTGCGACCCGAATCCACTCAAAGGGCTCGAGGGCCCTACCTCAAACGTTACCGATCAACGCTCGTTAAGCCTGCTCTACGTCGTTCCCACGAAGCTTCTGCGCCACTCCATCGACACCTACGTCCTTCACCGAATTATCGGCGTTGCCTTTTTTGCTCTCACCCTTTTGGGACTGTGGGGCCTCGCACGCACTCTCAGCTTCACCTTCTTCCCGACCATGCTCCTGCTTACCACGGTCGGCTTCAGCACTCAGCTTATCTCGTACCTCTATGAATCGAAGCTCACCATCACGTCAGCAGCTTGGTTTACCTTCCTCCTCTGGAGCCTCGCTGCACTTGACTCAGCGCTTCGACGGCAAAACATCCGCAAAGCCACCCTGCTTCTCTTCATCTTTCCACTCCTCATCGCTCTCTCCTACGAGACCTATACCGTCTCTCGTCCTCTTGCGGTCATAGCACTCTCCCTTATCGGTAGTTATCGCCTTTGGTGTAATGATACTCGAGGCTACCGACTCCGATTCACAACTATTTTCCTTGGATCGGCGATCTTCAGCGGCTTTATTTTAAAGCTTCTCCATCCCGGTATCCGCTTCGATCAAACTCTCTTTGAAGGGCGCACGGAGAGCCTTGTAACTCCATCGGGAACACTTTTTGGAGAATGGAGGGAAACTATCCTCGCGCGAATCAAAGAGGTACCGGCGATCTTTGAGTGGTCACCATCTTACTTTAGTTCTGAGACCCTAAGCGAAGCAGGTAGCCTTGAGCTGTGGCTTGCACTGGCGGCCTTCGCGGCCGTGACGATATCAACTCTCTGCGGAGCAGACGCTCGACGCTCACGCGAAATTCTAGAGGAACACAAACGATTTTATCTCATGGTCGTTGTCCTTGCTGGTGCAGCGCTGACGATCCCTCTCCTATCGATCACCTACATCAGAGGCCACCGTCTTTTTGGACTGTATATCTGTGGCGCTCTTCTTCTCGCTGTTCTCGTTCACGCCCTCCTAAAAAGCGAATACAAGACCCTCCGCCATGGAAGTATACTTGCTACGTTCCTCATGGTCGGCGTGATCGTCTTCTATCGCACCCCCCTACTCTTGGCGTGGCAGCCGCCTGCCCATTTTACTCCACCGTTTGCTCACGAGACCATCGCTGCCCTGCGAACACTCCCGCTCCCTGAAACGCTCACTCCACGCCCTGACTCTGTACTCGTCCGCATCTGTGATGAAGCGGTACCACCTTCGTGGGAGCATTTTTGGAACGCAGCGCTCTATGTCTCTGATTACGGCTGTAAACTTGGTGGTGCGACGACCCGGCTGAGTTGCGACTGCGAAAGCCGGGAGTTCACTGATGGCTTACGGGGGATCGTATGTCTTTCCCGCACATCGAGGGGATCTGAGGTAGCGCTTACAACTCGCTATATCGAGATCACACCGTAATTCATTACCGGTCGGATGTCCGCGTAAGAGTATCGACCTCTCGACTAATCTCAGCGATAGAGTCGTCGTCCGTTGATACCGACTCATTTCGACTCAGCTCTCGACGAAATAGCTCCACATCTCGGCGCTCCTCCGCTTTCAGCGCCTTCTTCGTATTCTGGGCAAGATCTTGCTCAATTTCGACGAGCTTCTCGATTAACTTATTCTCACCCCGATCTATGTCGGCCTCAACCTGAGCTTCGCTCTCGTCCTCACGATATGCGTTTGCATCAAGTGGGGCAAAGATATACGGCAGGAGGAGGATCGAAAATACAGCCGCCCGGCATCGCATAATCCCTCCTTATCCTCGTTTCAGCTTTCCCAGGGCCGTTCGCTCAATCACTTCTACGAGCTCTACCGAGCGTATCTGCGCAAAAGGGAGAACCTGTTCGTTAAATCTCTCGCGAATGACCTCTCCAAGGGCGGCATTAGTCACGCGCAGCGACAGGACGTTACCAAACCGTTCGTCTGGTATCGCCCTTAAGAGAACATCGCCCTGCATCGATATCACCTCTCGGATATCACGAACGAGGAGGGAAAGCTCGTGCAGATTCACCCCCTCCCCGCCGATCTTGATAAGATCATCGACACGCCCGAGCGGTGCTATCGTGTCTCCCTCGATGGCGACGCGATCAGAGGTCTGAAACCAGGCACCTGGCGCGAGTGGCTCCACGGTGACCGAATCGTCCATCAGGCTCGCCGCACACGAGAACAAAGCCCTGCTTCGAATGAGCAGAGCACCCTCCTCCTCTCGCGCCTCGATATGGGAGAGAAGCTTGAGCGGCGGCAGCGTGCTACCCCGATGAGTTTGAAGGCTCTCCAGTGATGCGGTCGCGATCTGCGAGCTACACTCAGTGCATCCGTAGCTCGGTAGCAGCGGCCACCCGAGCGCCCGCCCCTCCTGGTACTCACGAAAGGACAGCGCGCCGCCGCCAACGACCACGACACGCACACAGCTCGGCGCCGCGATACCCGCCCTTACCAGGTCAACTACCTGAGTCGGTACCAGCGAGAGGATCGTTCCCCGATTGGCTTCAACATCTCTCGCAAATTCAAGAGCGCTCCACGGACGAGCGTTGCCGGCACTCCTAACAAATCGTGCCCCGAGGAGAGCGGCCCGCACCTGGAGCCCGAGACCACCAACATGAAAATCGGGCAGGCACGACACAAAGATATCTTCTTTTGTCGCTGCAAGATGGGCATTTACCGCCTGAGCAGAGGTCACCAGCGCAGCCTCGGTAAGTGCAATGAACCGATACCCCGTGCCCTCTTTTCGAGTTGTCCCCGATGAGGCTACCCAGATACCACCGCCTGGTGGGGCAACCGGGCGGAGCAACGCTTCAAAATCACCCCGCCTCTCCGCACCAAAACGGGGATCGAGAAGGAGCTTGAAATCGCCCCACCCGAGCCGAAACTCCACAGCCCCGAAGTCAGTTCCCAAGAGGCACCGCCCCCAATAGAAAGCCGATCGTCAGCAGAGCACCGAACCCCAAGTGAACAAACGCGCACCGACCGAGATACCGATTGAGCTCTCCGCTCGGCTTCATCGCCCAGATCTCACGCGCTACCCGTACTGCGAACGGCAAGAGGACAAGTGGCAGCACCGCGGCCCAGCTAAAAGGGGTCTCAACCCAATAAAGCCCTAACAAAAATGGAGCGATTAAGAGCGCCACTATCTCGATCTTTGCCCCGCGCTCGCCCAAGATAACCGCAAGCGTTCGCTTATCAACACGACTATCGGTTTCACGGTCCCGCAGATTATTAATCGCGATGAGGACGACGGCGAGTGAGCCGATCTGAAGCCCTGCCACGAATCCCGCAAACGGCCAGAACCCGGTGTGGAGAAACACCATCCCCGTGACCGCCACAATCCCAAAAAATATCAGCACGAAAAGATCACCGAGACCGCGATACGCTAACGGGTAGGGTCCGCCCGTGTAGGCATATCCAAAAAGAAGAGAAAGGAGCCCGATGATAAGAATCGGCGCACCGCCGTGCCAGACCAAGTAAGCACCGAAGAGGATCGCAACAAGGAACGTCCCGATCGCTACCCGATAGACCCGCTCAGGAGAGGCACCCCCCGATTGGGTAATCCGCGTCGGCCCCACTCGCGCCGCGGTGTCGGCACCTTTCTCGAAATCGAGGACGTCGTTGAAGAGATTCGTACCAACCTGTATCGCGGTTGCGCTGATGAGCGCAGCCAGCGAGACGAACCACGCAAACTCAGTTGCCAACGACAACCGTGCTCCCAGCGCCGAACCCGCCACAACCGGCACCAGCGCCGCAGTGAGGGTCTTCGGCCGCGCAGCCGCTATCCAAGGGGCCAGGGACATCGGTTACGGCAGCCGCGGAAATTTTTTAAAGTTAGGCTTCCGCTTCTCAACGAACGCCTGCTTTCCCTCCTTGGCTTCCTCAGTCATGTAGTAGAGAAGGGTCGCGTTGCCGGCGAGGTCGAGAAGCCCCATCTGCCCGTCGCAATCGGCGTTAAGCGACGCCTTCAGACACCGGAGCGCCAAAGGCGAAAGCTCAAGCATCTCCCGGCATACTTTTAAGGTCTCCGTCTCGAGCTCAGCAAGCGGCACCACCCAGTTCACCAGCCCCATCTCACGGGCTTGCTGCGCATCGTACTGCCGACACAAAAACCAGATCTCCCGGGCTTTCTTTTGACCGACGATCCGCGCGAGGTAGGAGCTGCCAAGCCCACCATCGAACGAGCCGACCTTCGGTCCGGTCTGCCCGAACTTGGCATTATCCGCAGCGATCGTGAGATCGCACACCACGTGGAGAACATGGCCACCGCCTATCGCGTACCCCGCGACCATCGCCACGACGGGCTTCGGGAGCCCACGAATCTGCTTTTGCAGATCGAGCACGTTCAGCCGAGGTACCCCTTGAGAATCGATATAGCCCGCGTGACCACGGATCTTTTGATCGCCACCGGAGCAAAAAGCCTCGGGCCCCTCCCCGGTTAAAATGACGACACCGATCTGATCGTCGTCACGCGCGAGATTAAATGCATCTTGCATCTCAAGCACGGTCTGAGGGCGAAAAGCATTTCGCCGCTCGGGACGGTTAATCGTAATCTTCGCGATTCCGTCGCTCGTCTTCTCGAACTTGATATCTTCGTACTTTTTGATCGTTTCCCACATACCTACCTCTTCCTCCGGGGGACTGATTCTAACCAAAAACGCTACTAGAACTCACCTGCTAGGCCGAGACGAAAGCTCCACCAGCCCCAACCCACTGATAGATATAGACTTTATTGCCAAAGCACGGAGAGGCCATTGACCCATCAGCCCCACAAACTACGGTCTGATCCCGATCGGCCCCGGGATGCCCGTACGCCCCCGCGAGCTTCACCAGGTCGGCTCTCGAGTACACGATGTTGGGTACTTTGCGCTACTCGTTTAGATAACAGCTCTTAATCCGACTCAACTGAAGGCGAATCGGCGAGTGAGAGTACTTCGCCGTCTCACCCTTTGTGTCATACCAGACCGAATTCAAGTTCCCAAAACTCACGTGGGTTGAAGCTTGGAAAGTGCTCAGGCCATCAGACACCGACTCAGACTCACAACCAGCCCGTAAAGGCCGGCCTAGAAATACGTCCATAAGAACTCAGCTTCATCGTCAGAAAGGCCCCCTTCCCCCGTCACCATCGCTACCGCGGGGGGATGAAACTGTAACTCCGTGGGAAGCGCCGAAAAGCCGATTCGCTCGTACAGCGTTAACCCCACCTCCGAATAGAGTATAAATCGGGTCGCTGGATCCTCGGCTCGAAAAAGCTCTATCACCGCGCGAAGGAGAAGGGATGCTATCCCCCGCCTCCTTACAGACGGGGCCACCGACATCGACGCGAGCCCCACCAGGGACCGGCAAAACCTGATAGTATTCAGGTTCCCGACGATCTCTCCGGAGGGAAGCTCAAAAAGATACCGCGTTCCGCGGAGATGGTTCAGATTCGTCGAGTAAGTGGATACAAATTCGGTCACGGAGAGCCCATGACCCCACGCATCGTGCCCGAAACCGAGCACGGTCGCCTCATCTTCCGGATACACCACCCGCACCCGCCCCACTACCTCAAAACGCTTCCCCCCTGCATCAGCGGGGCCGTGAAACATCCCGTGCGGGCGCACCCACATCGAAGCGAGTTCGTTGTCGTAGAGCGCCCGGTACACCTCAAGAGGCTCAAGCGTCTCCGAGTGAGTTGCTTGCCCGAGCGAGAGGTAATGCATCCCTTTTGTGTGTCGGTAGATCGTCCACATGCCCCTCGAGGCTATCATCGTGACGGGTCACGACGAAAGGTTTACGAGCGCGACCTCACCATCCTAGGAACGAGGCTCCGCCTCCATTCGCCTTTGCTCCCGCTACGCCGATCCACCGATCCCTCTACCTCTCCGCTCTTTGCGGCACACTCTCGTTCGCCCTCCTTTTTCTCCGATCTATCACTCCGCACTATGAGCTTTTAAAGATTTTTAACTCTCTCCGGTCTTGAGCGAAGCTACGCCCCAGCGGTCTGTAACCACGGCTCCCGACTCCACCTTCCCCGGTCTCATCAGCGACGAGATGCATCAAAAAGCGACCGTGCTTCTTCAGGAGAGCTTTTCCCCGGAGAGCACTTCGCATGAGAGTTGCGATTTCTCTCACCGTGCGATGGCACGATTCCGAATGAGCCAAGGCGTTCCAACACCTTACCCCATATCTCCGGCTCCTGCGCACCTACGGGCTGAAACACTCCATAACATAAGAGGTTACAAACAGGCTCAGTCGGGCAATGATCAAAAGCGAGACAGCGATCGATCTACGCCTTTCGCCGGCTCAGCGCGAAGCGGCGTACGACGCCGTTGAACGTCTCGCCAGGGCGCCGAATCAGGAACTCCGGGGCCGGACACCTCTCGTTGGCCTTGCACAAACCGAGCGATTCCTGAGATCGGACCCGGTCTACGCCGCTTTTGAGGCTGCGAGAGGCGATACGGAGCTTGGCAGCGCTACATTCCGCGCCGAGGTAGAACACAAGCTTCATATCTTCGAGCGTCGCGCGAATCGAAATCCTGGGATACTACCGGATACCTTTCGTACGAGTGACCGAACCGCGGAATACCGGGTTATCACCCAACTGATCTTCGATGCCTTCCCCTCGAATCCCCTCTCAAATGAAAACCTCACCCCGCGTGAATCGAGCCCCGAGTCGCCACAACCCGAGTTGATCGCGGCTCAACCGTTTCAGGCGGTATCTGGACCTGCCGCGGCCGAGGTTCGCTCTGAAGTCACTGCGCTCCGTGAGCAAATCGTTCAGCCCATTCGCGACTCCGGCCCCGAGCTCCTCGGTATGTGCGAGCAATTTATACGTCTCGAGCTTACGACACTTGAGGAACACCTGCAGTTCTCTGAGCTCCTCGAGGACGTCGAGAAAAACAGCGCTGACCGACTCATCGTACCACTCGTTCAGGACTTTGTTGGGCCCGAGGGGCGAGACCACCTCAAGACCCTGAATGAACTCCGGCAAGGGTGTCGACATCTCAGCGAAGCTACCGAAGCGTCCTTCGCTTCAATCACCGCTATCCTAGGACAAATGGATCGCCTCCGTGCATACGGACTTACCACAACCGAGTCGTGGCTAGAGAAGCTCACCGAGCGAGGATATCTCACATCCGTCGCCGCTCAGGAGCTCCAGCTCGGGAGGGAGCTCCTTCCACGGCTCTCAACGGTAACTCGCAATCTTGCGTGCAACATCCCCGAAAAATGTACCGTCACGGCTAGTGACATGAACGAACTTCACGAGACGGTTGTCGAGCTTACATTGCTCATGTATCCATCCACATGGATCGAACACCGGCTTGCGGAACCACTGAAACGTGGACCCGAAAAAATCTCTCACCTAAAACGTCTCGCCACCCTCGCACGCTGGGATGTCCCCATCGAGCAATTCCTCGTTACCACCGCGGAAGGTGCCGAGGTCATTCGCCGTGCAGCCGAAGGAGCCTTGGTACCGATTCCACAGTCCGAGCCCGGATACAAGAAGATACTCGGCCGTTCTCTCCAGATCTCGATGGAGCTCACCCGTGAGCCGAATCAGGGAATACGCGCGGCTGTGCGCCACGGAATGGAGGGGCTCGAAGGCACAGACGGTATACGCGCTCCCGAGATCCAATCGATTCTTCACACATTCGCCCGGCAGGCTCGATGCCCGGATATTGAGGGGCACGTTCGCCGCCTTGCGCATGCCCTCAACGAACTTAGTTCGGAACGGTATCCGATCGCAAAGCTACGTGAGATCGCTCTTGTTGCACCACGTCAATACGATACAGCTGGCGATGAGAAGGTGATTCTTTTCCTGGAAAACCTCGTACATCTTGACCGCCTCAACGTGAAAGGGATCGAAAAGCTTCTCGACAACAGCCTCGTCGTTCTCCGCGCACGGGCGAAAGGAGACGATACTCAACATTTCTCCGGCTTCCCCATCGAAGCGGCGACGGCTGTCGCCCTGAGTAAGAGTGAATACACGATTATCGGCCTCAGCTCACCGATTAGGCATGGCTTTGAGTACGATATTATCGCTCGCAGTAAGGCCGGGGAGACCCTCGGAATCGAGGTGAAACGTACCCTCGACACCCTCGTCAGTAAAAACTACAAGGAGCATCATTCTCTCGGAGACAACATCGTGGGCACCCAGCTCTATCGTCACGCCGAGGCGGCTCGATTTGATGCAGTGACCCCCGTCGTCGCGGTGATTCAACGTCCCGTTGACTCTTGGGCACAGACACCTGTTGGGCACCTCCTAAGCTCGATTGAGTCAAAGCTCAAGATCCGCCCTCGCGTCGTGAATCGCTTGACTGGAGCTCCGTTGGAGGGGCTCTGGTGATTCTCTCGGAAACTTCTTCATCTTCTGAAAGAATCATTAGCCTGGCCAGGGAGAGCCGGGCAACTGCAAAAGCAAAGCGGCTCGCGTATCGAATCGGCCGAGGGACCTTCCCCGAGCCCCCTGTCCAATTCACATCTGACCTTGAGTATCAGCTCGACGCGTACTCCTTCGCCCCACGTGGCGTGACTCCTCAACGGTAAACTCCTTACCGTTGGGGAATAGGAGCAAAGCGAACAACGCTGAGTCAATAAGGGAGGTTCCCTGAATACGGTTCGGTTCGCTCCGCGCTACGTCTTCGCCCGCGCGCAATTATTTGCCCCTGTAACTGCTTAGCGCTCCCCGCTCCCGGTCGTCCACGCCCCCGCGGAGGCGTTACATCTGTTCGCGGTCGACCAGACTCCGACGACCGCGTGGTTGGGACAAAATTGTCCCGCCTCCCTACAAATAGTTTTAATGAAAGCTCGATGGCGAGGAACGCCATAGCATCTCATAAGGCTGCCGCTTTTGCTCATCACTTATTCTGGGTAATCGAAATGGGCCTGCTGCACGGTACCGATGAGATGGTACATCCTCCAATAAGCCGATTCGTAATACATCCACACTAGCCCAGCCACGCGGGAAAAGAGGTGCTCTGACGTAGCTGACCCAGACCAAGCGGAAACCACTAAGCAAAATCGCGCACCATTAGCGCACAGCAGCGGTCTTGCCTCGCATAACTTTATTCTGAAAGCTGACCAGTTGCTAAGGTCTTAATCAGCTTCGGCTAACGGTACCATGTGGGGTTTATATATGCGTTTTGCTTACATTTTTACGACAATCCTCTGCCTCGTCTCAAGTATCCCTGGAAGCGTGCTCGCATCTCCGATTGAGCAGCTTGATTCCGAGCTCGCAGAGCTCACAGTAATTTTGGAGCAGGCAGATCCCGATTTCGCTTCTAGGGGAAGCGACCAATGTGCACTCGCAAGGGCGAATGCGGAAGGTGCGGTCGCGCTCTGCGAAAAGCAGAAAGACATCCTGAGCTGCGTTCAGTGTGGATACTGGTGCGCTCAGTTAAGGGATTGCCTGATTGAGGAAGGATCATATTTCGAAGCGATTTTTCTCAGATGTACCGTACGATGTGAGCAGGCATTCAAAAATGCAAAAGCTGTGTCCGCTGATTAAACGGTCTAATGCACTGATTATTCGATACATCAATTCTTATTTTATGGCAGAGTAATCGCCCCAAGCGAGCGGGGCCAGTGGCTGTTCGCTGAGAGTCGATACGACAAATTTGAGATCGGGATCCTAAAATTGGACTTCTATCTCTCGTAAAGAGCCGTCGATCACGCACCGGCCGCCAAAAGGAATACAGATCTGCGGCGCTGTGTGCCCGAAGTCGAGGTTCTGAACTATCGGTGCCGCGGCGTTGTAGGAACGAACGCCACGCACAAATACCTCATGTTGTGTCTTTCGGTACGCGGCTTTCGCCGGAGCCGATAACGGTTGATCGAAGCTCCATCCTTTCGGTCGGCCGACGAGAAGACCCCGTATACGACCGAGGATCCCTCGCTCCCCAAGCGCTCTCATCACTCGATTCACATACGGTGCTGAGGGGAGCTCCTCCGATGTCTCAAGGAGCAAGATGATCTCTTCAAAGTCGGTAAGGCTTGGAATCGCGGTTCCGTGGCGTAAGAGCTCGTCCACCGACTCAAGACAGCCACCCCAGGTGGTTCCCTCGGCGATGCCGTCTCCGTCCCAGAGCCACCCCGAGTTCGGTTCGTACTCAGGCTTTACCTCGATAAGGCTTTGGTCGCTCCAGTCTCGATCGATATCGTTGCAGGTCGCGCTGCTCTTGAGCGCCACCGCGCCACCCCCAAAGAGGGCGTGGCGCAGATACTCTACGGTAAAGTCGTCCATGCCACCGAACGCCGCGAACTCGGTGAAGATCGCGCCACCGTAAAACGAGGGCACGCCGTTTAGCCACAAGAAGTTCATGAAATGGGTGTTATCGCTGTAGCCGAAGAACGGCTTCGGATTTCGACGAAAAGGCTCCGCGGGGAGATCCTTTATCCAGACGACCTGGTCGTCTCCGCCGATCGTGGCAAAAACCGCCTTAATCTCGGGGGACTCAAACGCCGCAACGAGATCCGCTGCACGCTCGGCGGGGGCGGCTCCGAATTTTCGTGTAGTCGGATACTCAACCGGCTCAAGGCTGAAACGTTCACGGAGCCTCTTTAGTCCGAGCTCGTGAACATGGGGCCACACCGCCGGAGCGCAAAAAGAGGGGGAAAGTATGGCGACCTTATCCCCAGGAGAGAGCTTCGGCGGTGCGCTAGGCGATCTGTGCTGCTCCATAGTAACTACCGGAGTACTCGATTATCACGCGACCGGCAACGTCATTGTTTGGGGAGCGAGATTCAGTTCAGCCGTGATCAAATCACCCCAGGCGGCCTGTGGAGGGCTCGACTCCGTCGAGCCGCGCTCGAATCACCAGTGGCGCTACTCGGCCGGACAGAGTCCGGCCCTCCAATATGATCGAATCACCGCAACCGTGTGGAGGGCTCGACTCTGTCGAGCCGCGCTCGAATCACCAATGGCGCTACTCGGCCGGATAGAATCCGGCCCTCCAGATCGATTGAACCACCTGCGGCGCTTCGGCTAGATAGAATCCGGCCCTCAAAAAGGATGGAATCATCGGTCTAGCGAGTCATCGAGAGCGAATCGTATCGCGCCCACATCCGATCGCTCGCCGCTTGGTCGGGGCGAATTTCGATGACAACGCGATCGGGGAGATCTGCGGGGACCGGAGCCCCATCAACCCGGAGGTATGCAAAGCCCCACATCGAGGCCCACCCTTCAAACGAAACGGAGTGTTCGTTTCTAAAGAGCTTCTCAGAAAACATTCGCCGAAAGATCTGGCCCCCCCCGTTATTGACGATGACGATCCGGATCTTACCGCTCTCGGGCGCACACGACGGCGCACTGAGATCATATAGAGTTGTCAGGTCGCCGAGGATACACCAACGCTCCGTCGCTTCGAGGCTCCACCCGAAAAAGGTCGAGAGCTGACCATCGATTCCGTTTGCACCCCGATTCGCCTCGACAGCGCGCCACATCTTCTCCCGTACCGCACCGAGATCCCATTCCCGAATCGGTAGGCTGTTACCGAGATACACCGCGGCTTCCGCAGCAATCCGCTCCGAGAGCGCCCGCACGAGCGCTACCTCCGAGGTAGGCTCGCTTTCGATACACTCGACTAACGCCGCACCTGCCCTACGGTCATGTACAGATACGTTCGCACTCGTCGCTCCCCACTCCGGCATGTGTCGTGCCGGTAATCCTTCGAGCGCGACCGTCACCACATCTCCCCGGCCAAGCCCCGGGAACACGGTGTCGGTGATGTGCAGCACCGGGAGAGAGGAAAATTTCTCGTCGAGGTCGCGCCATACCCGCGCTGACGGCACCCCACCAACCCGAACTATTCGGTCGAACGTGCCTGCGGAAAGAAGTTTTTGGAGGAAGTTGTTTCCACCGACGAGTTCTATATCTTGAAGAGACGGCGCCCCCCGGAGCCCCGATGCTCCCTCCACAAGGGTCGGCGCTTTGAGCGCACGAACGAACCGCTCCACCCCTTCCCGCGCAGTCGCTTTCACCGGACCTACCACGACAAGGGGCGAGGTACCCCCTGCGAGGAACCGGGTAAGCTTTTCCGTCAACACAGTGGTTTCGAGCGAGCGAGGCGACTCTCCGGCAGCAACGTCGAAATCAAGTGTTGGTGGCTCCCCTTCGTTCAGAGGCTCATCGAATGCAAGGTTAAGGTGAAGCGACCCTCGGTCGAGGAGGATATCGTGGGGGAGTTCTTCTCCCACCTCACGATCGATACATTGCGCGACGTACGAGCCAAAGATCCCCACCTGATCGATCGTTTGCGGCGCGCCGGTGCCACGGAGCCTCCGGGGACGATCGGCCGTCACGGCGATGAGTGAGTAGCCGCTATAATGCGCCTCGATGAATGCTGGGAGAAGCTCCGCCACCGCCGTCCCCGAGGTGGTCACGATCGCCCCCGGACGCCCGGTTCTCTTCGCGCAACCAAGCGCAAAGAAAGCGGCGCTCCGCTCCTCAAAAAACGAATGTACCCGGAAGCCCCGCTGCTTTTCGAGAATTTGGATGAGGGGGGCATCCCGTCGCCCCGCACAGACACACACCTCCATCACCCCGAGCTTCGCGAGGAGATTCAGCGCTGCAGTAGCCAGACTCCGATTTTTCACCCTTTAAGCCCTAATATCGTCCGGACAGAGGAGATCTTGGCGGTAGCCTCTTTAAACTCTCGCGCTGGGTCGGACCCCGCGACGATACCACACCCTGCGCCGATCATCGAACCGCTTTGATCCCATTGAAGATTTCGAATCGCCACGACACACAACATCTCACCGCTCGGGAACACCACTCCGAAGGGGGCTCCGTGACGACCTCGCGGAATGACCCCCTCACGTTCAAAAAGTCGCCGTAGTCCACTCTCACGCGGCACCGCACCGAGCGCTGGGGTGGGATGGAGTCTCCGCACCAGCTCCTCAAACTGAGGTGGGCGACGCGGAGAGACCGTTATCGGGGTATACAGATGGCGTAGCCGCGGAAGCTCCCGCACCATGGTCTCTCCGATCGCGACATCACCGAGGTCGCAGAGCGCTCCCTCAATAAACTCGACGACGAGGCGATGCTCTCGCCGTTCCTTTTCGTCCGATAACAGGTCAGCCGCCGTTAACCTACCCTGCACCGGATGGGTTCCTGCAAGCGCCATCGTCCCGATCACACCAGCGCTATCGACGTGAAAGAGGACCTCCGGAGTTAGACCGATCATGCCCTCGTTCGTTCCAAAAAAGCCGTACGGGCTCTGATCACCACGGTGATAGAGAACGTTTCGATACAACGCCCCCCTCTCCGATTCGTGCGGAACCCACTCGCTCCGCTCGAACCAAACGGGGACTATCTTCCTAAGCTCACCGCTTCGAAGAAGAGCGAGCAACGATTCAACCTCGCCTTCGACCACGTTACGCTGAAGGGGGATAAAAGAGGTTCCGCTGGTAAGGGGCGCGACCGGTCCACGGGGCGTGGCGACGATAGACTCATATCGCTCCGGCACGAACCACGGCTCGGGACTCGAGAGTTGAAAGTCGGGGGCGTAGAACGCCACGCTCTGAGGTGGGGGTGCAGCGACCGCCGTAAGCGCGCCAAAACCGGCGAACACCGCGGCGGTGGAGGGTCCCCCAAGAAAAACGCTCGGTACACTGGCCTCTTCATTGGCACATCCCTCTTCGAAGCGCTCGTCGAATATCTTTCTCATATTGAAGCTGCTTCGTGAGGGGGAGGAGCACTCGGCGTATGCACTCACTTTTCTTACTAAAAAATTACGGAACGAGTACCGAGATTCCCCAAAAAATACGTCGATTTCAAAAAAAAATACAGCCATGCCTTACTCTGGAGCCGATAAAAACCGCTCCGCGAGCATGTATCTGAGCGGTGGATTATCGATGATGACCTCCAAGGATCTGCCCTCTTCTCAGGTACGCTTGCAATCCCGGTCTGGCCGAGATACGTGTGAACACCCTCGTTCTGAGCTCGGTATATGCTATCGACTTTTCTAGCCTCCCCCCGCGCACTCGCTTGGACGACGGTGCTCCTGTGGGCGTTTGGAGCGGTCGGTGGAAAGATTATGGCGTTTCACTCCGGTGCTGGGCTCTTTCTTCTCAGCACGTTCTGCACCTTTCTTACCTTCCAGATCGGTGCGCGTCTGATCACCGGGAGTTGGGTCTCTGTTTCAGCCCGTGAGATCCTGGCCCCGATCGGAATCATCTCGAGTTTCGGATACGGGTGGTACTGGCTCTTTTATGGGGGGAGCTTTCGCCATACCCCGGTCGCAGCGCTCAGCGCCGCACTGAATTACACGTGGCCGCTCTTTACTGCTATCTTTAGCGCGCTCCTCTTCTCTCAGCGCACCGGTAGTCCGGTGGATCGCCAACCCTCCGAGATGAGCGAGGAGTATGGGCCACCCGCGAATACGTCCACGCGGCTTGAGCGAGCCGTTCTTCTTATCGGCATGGCTCTCGGCGCGGTCGCTGTTGCTCTCGTTCTATTCTCGGTCTCACCGACCTCGCTCGGTGACCTACCGTGGATCGCGGTCGCGTTGGGTCTCGCCGCCGGTGCTGCGTATGGGTTCTACTCAGCGTTCAGTAGCACCATCAGCGCGGACCAGCAATTTCGGTTTCTGGTGCTCTCCTCGATCTCCGGGATGCTCGTCCTCCTCCCGTTTTCACTACCGGAGTTGGGCTCCCTTCACGAGGTCCCACCGCTCTCGCTCGCGATCACTATCCTCTTTGGCATCGTCATGGATGGCGTTGGCTATTTTGTGTGGACAAGAGCTGTCGCCGAAGCGAGACGCCAAGCGATTCCGATTGAAAAGGTGACCTCGATAATCTACCTCCTCCCCGTCCTCTCGGTCATTATAATACAAGCCGTTTTCCCCGCGCCTGATATCAACCTCGTGCTCGGTCTTTCCGGCATCGCGTTACTCTCTTTCTCTTCAGCCCTATGCCAGAAGCCGGAGATCGCTTCTCGGTTTTTTAAAAGGTACCGTGTGTGATCTTTTCGGTCATCGCTCGTCCGGCGCCGTAACCACCGATCAGCCGCCGCGGCCGCTCCGCCACCGGGGGCAGCGAAACGAAGAGCGACGGGTGTCGATACCGATCAATAAAAATCTCCATCTTCGCGACCACGATTGAGCCTCAATAACCCATCTATGGTAGCGAAAACGGGGATACTTTGCACCCGCACCGGGCTTATTGGCACCGGGCTTATTGGTACCGAGCTTCTTCCGCGATGCCCTATCAGTCCGTAGTCCTTAACCTTCGCTTTCCCGATCGACATCACAACCATCTCGGGCTTACGGTTATCGACGATGAATCTCTGCCGATATCCGGGTAGATTGATCGAGGCTACATACTCACCGTTTGGAAGACGGAATCTGGCGATCCCGTCTCGAGCGGTGCGCACCCGACCTTGAAGCTTTCCGGTGCTCGTTCGAAACGTTACCCGCACCCCCTTAATCGGGCCAACCGGTGCAGCCTCGCACGGGTTGGGTAGATATAAAGGGCACACTCTGATGTCCTCAAAGACACCGACCTTAACCAGGTATTTTTGCTCCGCTCTTGCTCCGCTCGCGATAAAGAGCGGTATAACGAACGCCGCAATCAAGACCCGCCTCACGTTGTTTCCGACGGCTTTCATCTCCATCTGCCTCTCTCGTTTTTTAGTCATTTCTCTCTCCCCGCCTCTATCCGGCGTCTTCACATCAAGACGTCCGGCCGGAATCTTCCGCGATGAAGACGATGTTCCTTATAAAGTCGATGTTCCGAATCCTCTTGTTTCCGAGTGTAACGGTCAGAGAGTACCCTCCGTTCTCGACGAAGATGACGTACCTTCCGGGGCGGAGCTTCAGCACGAAAGCGCCGTTTTTGCTCGTCCTCGTTTGAGCAAGGATTCGCCCCGTTTTCTCGCTCCGCGCCGTTACCTTAACCCCCCGAGAACGACGGTCCGACGGCGTGCACCGATCCACGCCGGGATCCGGGGGAGTTACGTATAAGCGCTCGCGCGTTGTATCGCACACCGCTCCTGAAACCGAGATGAGCGGGGCGGCCCGGACGGGGTTCACCCCAAAGATCGCTACGGCTAGGGCTGCAGCAATCGTTCGATAAAACTTCATAGTGATTCCTCCTCTACTCATGTTTAGGTTTTTCTTTCTACTCCAGATACCATACCATAGTTTTGGGCTTTTTGCCCAAAATGTGACATACTTTTTTCATGCAACGTCTTTCTCAATTTAATTAATAATTAATTCAAATATTTGAATTAACATCGGATGATGCTATACTAGTGTAAAAGCCACGTATGAACGCTGAGAGCACCATTCGTCCCCTCCTTCGGGCGTTACTTCGCCCGGCGGCGCGGTTCTGCGCGCGGCACGCTCTCAAAGTGCAGGACGTTATCGATTGCTTCAAAGCGGAGTTCTTGTCGGTAGCGGAAGAAGAGCTCCAAAAACAGAATGCGAAGGTAACCCGCAGCCGCCTCAGCGTTATCACCGGTCTACAGCGACGCGATATCGATCGGCTCCTGCAAGGAACCCCACCGAAGCGTGAGCAATCGAATCTTATATTTCGGATAATCAATCAGTGGCGAATGGATCGTCGCTTCTCAACGAAACCCGGGGTGCCCAAAGTTTTGTCGCTCACGTCGGAGACGGGAGACTTTGCGAAACTGGTCGCTTCGGTAAGTAGCGATATCGGCCCCGCGACGGTGCTCTTTGAGATGATACGCATGAAGTTTGTTGAGCAAACTCCCCGTGGAGTTCGCCTCCTCGTCGAGAACTTTATCCCACGGGGAGCACAGAAGATCGACGAAGGGGCCGATATCCTCTCCGCAGACTTGAGCGATCTAACCGATACCGTCGAAGCGAACGTCTTCGAAGAAACGAATCCCCCACGACACCACCTTCGCACCGAGTACGACAAGATTCGACCCGAAGGGGTTGAGTACCTCCAGAGCTGGTTTTTGCGAGAGGGTCACGCCTTCCATCTCCGTGCTCGAGCGGAGCTCGCTAAGTTCGACCAAGACGTGAATCCAGATCCGAGTTTCAAAGGCGAAACCGCTCGAGTATCATTTTCAAGCTTTAACGCCATACACTCGCCGAAAAGCGAAACGGAGGAGCATTGAACCGAGGAACGTTCAGGAACACTGTGCCCGGCGAAGGCCGCGATAGTTTTATTGATCGAATGCTGGTTCGCTCTTCGCTCCAGCGATCGTCGTGGCATCAGTTTTGGGGTTTTCTTACCGCGATCCTCGCGACTTTCATCCTCACTTGTGGTCTCGTTGGCTGCGGTGGTGGCACCCGCGGCACCGGCGACCAGTTAAAGACGCTCGTCGTCGGAACGGTGGTCGATACATCGGGAGGAACGGTCCCCGGCGCCACGGTAACACAGCTTGAGACGGGAGATTCGACTACTACCGACGACCAGGGGAGGTTCGCCCTTGAGGTGGTTGTGGAAGACGGCGCGGCACGACTGCTTATCGAGCGGGAGGGATTTGAGGGTTCCGCTACCCTCACCGGCCTCTCTCCTGGAGACCAAACGACACCGATCGAGTTTTCGATTACGATCGATCTCGTCTCCGGTATCGTCACCGATGTGACGGTGGACGACTCCGGTCCACGCCCGACGCCACATCCAACGGCGGGCCCAACCCCCCGGCCGATCGGAACACCGAACGGTGTGTCGGGGGAACGAGAGCACTCGATTCGAGGAAGAGTGGTAAATCAAATCGGCTCGCCGGTACCGAACGTCCGTCTCTCGGTTGCTGGAAGTGGATCGGTAGTTTCTGGGGGGAACGGTCGGTTTTCGCTACTCGTCCGAACGAGCTCGGCGAGGATACGGGTCGCGGTTCGTTTCGGCAAAAACCGTGGGAGCTTCGTGGTGAGCGGATTACCGACCGGTCGAGATGCCGAGGTCGATATCACCGTTCGAATAACTCAGTCGTCCGCTCCGCAGTTCCAGACAGGAGAGATCGTCGATCCGCTCTTTAGTGTTGGCCTCGAGAGGGCGACGATCCGTTAGGAAGCCCTCGGTGACCGTGCGCCTATACCGGGCCAAGAGCCGTCCCGAGCAGACCGAGGTCCTCCGGCAGATCGAATGCCCGATTGAGATTCTGAATGGCTTGGCCGGCCATACCTTTCCCCAGGTTATCTATCGCCGTCATCACCACTATCTGACGCCCGCGAACCGACACCGCGATATCACAGAAATTCGTCCCGACGACATCAACGAGCCGAGGGGGTGTCGGGCGTACCCGGATAAATCGGGACGAACGATAGAACTCTCGTACCCGAGCCGAAACCTCCTCAGCTGTCGACAGCTCGGAAAGCTCTCCATAGACCGTTACAAAGATCCCTCGCGGTACCGGGATGAGGTGCGGCACAAACATCAGGGGATGCCGCCGCTGAAAATCGCCGCCGAACGCCTGAACTATCTCGGGCTCATGCCGGTGCTGGAGCGCCTTGTATGCGGTGAAATCGCTCGCTCGGGCGGGATGGTGCATCGAAGCTTGCGGCTCCCGCCCAGCCCCCGATGTGCCCGTCTTGGCATCGATGACGATCGAACCGACGAACGCCCCTGAAGCAAACGGGGCGAGCGCGAGGATCGCAGCGGTCGCGAGACATCCTGGATTTGCGATCTGCGATCGACGCTCATCAGAGAGTTCGGGAAGTCCGTAGCAAAAGGTACGCCGAATATCGGGCGCAAACGGCGCCTCTGGGTAAAAGCGCGAATGGGTAGCTTCATCTCTCAGACGGAGGTCCCCCGACAGATCAAGAATCGTTACCTCCTCAGCCAATCCCGCACGGCGGAGCTGCGCGATAGCTCCAACTGCCTGGCCACTCGGCATCGCTAAAATCACCGCACTCTTCTTGAATCGGCGCAGATCTTGAAGTGGCGGATCGCTTTGAAAAGAAAGTTTCGTTATGCCGGTGAGGTGAGTATGGACCGAATCGACCGCGGCACCCGCATGCGAGCGGGAAACCACTCCGCACACTTCTATCGAGGGGTGGAGAGATAATAAACGGAGGAGCTCACCAGCTCCGTAGCCGCTCCCTCCAATGATGATAACCCCGCACGGCTTCACGACTCGACCTTCTTCTGGCCGTTCCAAAAAAGAGCGTATTTCTCCCCGAGGCACGCTCCAAAATTTAATTTTTCAAAATACTGAGGACTCGAAGTGACAACCATAATCTCGTGGATATGGCGACTTCGTGCCTCCGCGACCGCCGCCTCTATGAGCCCCTTACCAAATCCTTGGCTACGATATTCCTTATCGACAACGAAGGACCGAATCTCGGCGATCTTTGAGCTATAGACCTCGAGAACACAACTTCCGACCACTCGTCCACCGTCGGTCGCTACCCAGGTGAGCGGGAGCAGCTCAATGTAATCCTCATATGTTCGAGGCAAAAGGGTGCCTAAATGGGCGCTCACCAGCGCCACGATGGCGGGGATATCGTCGGTCGATGCTTTACGTATCATGGGCTATGTTTAGAGCGCTTTTAATCAAAAGAGCAAAGATTTTCTCATGCTCTATTCATGGCGCGTCAAAAAAACCGCGGCGCGGAGGGCACAAGCCTCGGGATTGTCGAGTATTACCCGATGTCCCGCCCCTGGGACAACACCACAAACGATTCGGGGGTTGGGAAAACGTTCGATAGTATCGAGGAGCAACCGAAACTTTGTATCATGCTCACCCGCAAGACAAAGTACCGGACATCGCACTTTCTCAAGGGTTGACCACCGAGAGGGCAAGGCACCGAGCGACCACTCTCGAAAGCCTCGCGCGATAGCACTCCGCACCTTTCGTTCTTGCTCGGCGGAGGCAAAGGAAACACTGGGACGGGGAGCTGAGCCAGCGAAGACGGCTTGTCCATTCCACTCAGTAACAACATTTCGCCACGGGTTCGCGAGATCCGCCACTTTATCGGCCCAGCGCGCATCGCTCGCAAGTCGATCGCGTCTGACAGCGGGTTCACTAAGCCCAGGATTGACTGAGCAGAGTATCGCTCCATCGAGCGGCGTTTCCCGCCGGGCTAAAAGCTCCAGCGCCAAGCGGCCCCCAAGCGAATACCCCATCACGAAGACCTGCCTTCCAGCCCCCTTTGCGGTCACGATGCGGTGAGCAAGCTCTTCAATTGGCTCAGCCGGGTCAAGCGCCCATAGATTGGGCGCCTCGAACGTGGCTCCTTTAACCCCCCGCGCCAATGTAGCCGTGAGAGCATCCCAATCCTCCGGGGCACCGAAATTTCCGTGGAGGCAAAGAACGTGCATACGGATTATCTCTTGTTGATGCTCCAGTGGTCACCCGAACCGCCTACCTGGGCCTCGGTATGAATCGCTCCAAACACCAGCGGCGTTTGTGCTGCCTGTTTATGGAGCGTCGCGAAGGCATTTTTGAAATCCCCCCGCACTTCGCCATCCCCGAATCATAACACAACCGCTGAAATTTTTCATTGCACGACTACTCCGCCCCCCCAAACCTACTCTTGGGGGAAGCCCCCCTTCGGTTGGGGCACTCGGTTCAGTTTGCTGTAGGGGTATGATCGTCCCGGTACCGTAAAAGACGAACGACTGCGATATTTTAGCGATGGATTCGGAGGTTAAACGCTTTCTTCTTACCCCCCACAGCTATGGGCCGGGAGTAACGGGGGTCCGCCATATCGAAACCCACATCTCAGACATATTTTTAGCCGCCGACACCGCTTATAAGTTCAAAAAAGCGGTCCGCCTTCCCTTTCTCGATTTCCGCTCCCGCTCCGTCCGTCAGGCGATGTGCGAACGGGAACTAGAGCTGAATCGACGTTACGCTCCAACGCTCTACGGTGGTATCATCGCGATCGGACTCGAGGGCGGCGAGTATAATATCGAAGGGCGAGGTGAGATCGTCGAATACGGACTCAAGATGCGCCGCTTTTCCGATGAGGATCTTTGGAGTAAGCGCGCCATTCGGCGAGCGCTCACCCCCAACGATATCGGCGCCCTCATATGCCGGGTCGCAGCTTTCCACCGTCTCGCCGATATTCGCCCCGAATGGGGTAATTTCGCCACGATTCGGCAACAGATCCTCCAAAATATCGCGGAGATTCCGAGACACCACCGCGCTCGTCTCATCGAAGATCTTACCGGTCGACTCGAATACGAGCTCGAGCGCCACCACGCACTCATCGAGTCACGCCGCACGACCCATGTCCGGGCGATTCATGGCGACCTTCACCTCAACAATATTACCTTTCTCGATAAGGAACCGACGCCGTTCGACGGTATCGAGTTTAGCACCGAACTCGGAAGCGGAGATGTCTGGTCGGATATCGGATTTCTCACGATGGACCTGAGCGCGCACGGCCTCCGTGAGCTTGCGACCCTGGCGATCAATCTCTACCTTGAGGAGAGCGACGATTTCGCCGGCCTTCCCCTGCTCTCCCTCTACAGCGCACATCGAGCCCTCATTCGGGCAAAGATACATCTTATCGCGGGAGCTGACGCCGAGGATCATACGTTAGTCGATCGATACCTCGACACAGCGAGCGAATCCCTTACCCACCCCCCGTCACGAATTATCGCTATCGGGGGGCTCTCGGGGAGCGGCAAAACGACCCTCGCTCGGGCGATCGCTACCCGACTCGGTGGGATCGTCGTGCGCACGGATGTGGTGCGGAAGCATATTCTCGGCTTAAGACCACTCGAAACCGCGCCCGAATCGGCCTATACCGAGGCTGTTTCACAGGCGGTCTACCGGGGGCTCAGTGAACGAGCCCGCCATGCGTTACCGCGAGGTGGGGTGATCGTGCTCGATGGGGTGCATCGAGAACGGTATCAACGTGAAATGAGCGCGCAGGTAGCGTTGGATTACGGTCTCCCCTTTTGCGGAATCTGGTGTGTTGTGCCCAAAGAAGTGGCGCTACAAAGGGTGTGTCACCGCACCAACGATGCTTCAAACGCTCACCGTGGGGTGGTCGAACGGCAGTACACAGCTCCGCCGCAGCCGGAGCATTGGTATACGCTCGACACCTCGGGGGATCTCGAGCGGTCGGTCGAAGCGGTTCTGCGATACCTGCACCGCACTGCGTGCGAACGGGACCACTTCGGTCGCAACGTCGTCAGCCCACCATGAGTGGCGCTGTCCCTCAAATCTTCCCTGCACAGCAGCCTATTCCGAAACCACCTTCTAGCGCCCAACCACCTCGTTTTCTTCCCTTTTTCGCCTTTTTGTGCAATTTTACGAGGGCCTTACAACTACCTTCCTCACGGTGCCCTATGTCCGAACTCGATCTGATGACCAAAGTAATCTCCCTCTGTAAACGACGCGGCTTCGTTTTTCAGAGTAGTGAGATCTACGGGGGATTAAAGAGCTCCTTCGACTACGGTCCCCTTGGGGCGGAGCTTAAGCGTAACATCGCCGCCCAATGGTGGCGCGCCATGGTCCACGAGCGGGAAGACATCGTGGGAATGGACGGCTCAATCATTATGCACCCCACCGTCTGGAAAACGAGCGGTCACCTTGCAGGTTTCTCCGACCCACTCGTTGATTGTTTAAACTGTAAGGAGCGCTTCCGCGCTGACAAGGCTCCGAAAGCAGAGCCAGGAACGAAGATATCCTTTCCCAAGGGGGGCAAGAAAGGCGGGCAGCTCGTCGCTGGCACGGTGCCGGCGCGAGGATATGTATGCCCCCATTGCGGCGCCGGAGAGCTCTCCGATGAGCGGCAGTTTAACCTCATGTTCCGCACTGCCTTAGGGCCGGTCGACCCGCTCGATAGCATCTTGGATCAGATCGCGGACAAGGCGATTCCCCGAGGGGAGCTTCGAGCCAAGCTTGAGGCGGCGATTCAGCCGTCGGCCGTGTACCTACGACCTGAAACTGCTCAGGCGATGTTCGTGCAGTTTAATAACGTACAGCAATCGATGTCGATGAAGGTACCGTTTGGTATCGCCCAGATCGGCAAATCCTTCCGTAACGAAATTACGACCGAACACTTTATCTTTCGCTCGTGCGAATTTGAGCAGATGGAGATGGAGTTCTTCTGCGAGCCGGGCACTCAAGCTCAGTGGCTCGACTACTGGAAGGACGCTCGTATGAATTGGTGGCAAAGCCTGGCGAACAGCAAGGACGGCTTCCGATTACGGCAACACGCCGCTGATGAGCTCGCTCATTATGCCGACAACTGCTACGACATCGAATACGCCTATCCGTGGGGCTGGGGAGAGCTGGAAGGAGTAGCTTCACGCACCGATTACGATCTGGCGAAGCATGCCGAAGCTTCAGGAGTAAAACTCAGCTACTTCGATCAACAAAAGAACGACCCGGCGACCGGCAAGCCGGGGTGGCGTTACACCCCGTACGTGATTGAGCCCGCGGCGGGCCTTACCCGCGGAGTGCTCGTCTTCCTTATCGATGCCTACGCCGAAGAGAAAGGTATCGACGCCGACGGGCAAGAAAAGACGCGGGTAGTCTTGAAGCTCAACCCGAAGCTCGCGCCGTATAAAGCGGCGGTGCTACCACTGACGAAGAAAGATGGGATGCCCGAGGCGGCCCGTAAAATCGTCGCCGATTTCCACAAAGCTGGCCTCAACGCGAGCTACGATGAACAGCAGAGCATCGGCAAGCGCTACGCCCGCCACGACGAGATCGGAACCCCGTATTGCCTCACCGTTGATGGGGAAACCTTAAAAGACGAGTGCGTGACGATCCGCGATCGGAACACAACAAAACAAGAACGTATCAAGATCGCTGCCGCCCTTGAGACGGTGAAGCAACGGGTCGAAAACGCTTAAAGAGGCGGTAACGAATCTCCGTTGCAATAATTTTCCTCTTACCGTCTGCAGAATCGGTGCGCACGAGCACGCCGAGCCTCCGCGTTTGTAAACCGCCCAAAAGACAAAAAAACGGGGCCTCAAGGGCCCCATTTTAATCCGCCGGCATGCACTGTTAGTGCGCCATCGAGCTCTCTGGCGCGGGCGGAGCCATTGGGGCCTTCACTTCCCCACCTTGCTTCAAGGTATCCACGACCTTTACCGGCTCTGGCTTTGCGCGGAGGGGGTTGTCGGTGAAGACACCACCGATGAGGGTGAAGAGGAGCAGTATCGGAAAAAAGACGAACAACCAGGTAAGCTTATCCTCATACTTTAAATGCATGAAGAAGAGCGCCACGATTCCGGCCTTGATTGAAGCGATGATCATCGCTACGACAAGGTTCAACATTCCGAAATCGACTCGCGACGCCGCAACGGTGATCACCGTCAATATAAGCAGAGCACCGAAGACTCGGTTATAAATCTTTCGGTCAAGCACGTGCCCCGGTCCGTCGTGATGGCCATCGTGTCCTGCGTGGGAGTGGCTGTGAGAACTCATGATCTGCTCCTAAAAAATTTTCTTCGTCCGACTACCCAACGAGGTAAAGAAGCGGGAAGAGATAGATCCAGATAAGGTCGACCAAGTGCCAATAGAGCGCGCCCATCTCCACCGGAGTGTAATACTCCCTCGAGAAGCGGTTGCGTTTGGCCATTCGATACGCCCAGTAGAGAACACCAATACCGAGGATGACGTGAAGGCCGTGGAGAGCCGTCATGCAGTAATAGAGCCCGAAGAACATCTTGTAGCTTGAGTTGAACTCAGGGCTATTAAAGGTCTCGAGGCCTGGGAAGTACCCGTGCTCGTATTTCGCCTTGTACTCGAAGAACTTCACCACCAAGAAGATGCCACCGCAGATGATGGTCGTCAGGAGAAGCTTTGAGACTCGCTTGTTGTCGTTACGTTGCGCCGCATCCACAGCGAGCGCCGCGGTATAACTTGAGAAGATGAGGACTCCGGTATTGAGCATACCGAGCATCCAGTTGAGCTGCTTACTCGCATGGTGAAACTCCTCGAGATACATCCACCGATATAGGGCGAACGCGGCGAAAAGACCACCGAAGAGGAGGACCTCAGTTGCGAGGAAGAGCCACATGCCGAGCTTCGCCGACGAATAGGCCGTTGGCGCGTCCATGTGGTGCACGTGTGGAGGTCCACTCGTGACTTCGTGAGCGTGAGAGCTACTCATAATCCTGATCTCCTGAAATCAATCTCTTAGTGGGCACCCTTCACTGGCGTACCGTACCCGTAGGTCCAGTCGGTCACGACCGGGGTTTCCTCGAAATTCTCGGTCACTGGAGGCGACTGGGTCTGCCACTCAAGGGAGAGAGAACGATACGGATTCGACGGAGCCTTCACCTTGCTAAAGAAAGCTGCCCAGAGAAGGTTAAAGAGCGCAGCGCTGTATCCGAACGCATTTATGTAGGAGCCCAACGTTGACGCGTAGTGTAACGACTCGAACATCGGGAGGTAATCGAAATACCGCCGCGGCATACCCTGCATTCCAAGCACGAACTGGGGAAGGAACGTCGCATTGAATCCGATAAAGACGAGCACCCAGGCGATCTTTGCTGTGACCTCGTTGTACATCTTCCCGGTCATCTTGGGGAACCAGAAGTGCAACGCCGCCATAAGCCCGATCACCGCGCCACCTTGAATGGTGTAGTGGAAGTGAGCCACCACGAAGTAGGTGTCGTGATAGAAGATATCGACCGCCAAGGTGGCGAGATAGATACCGGTGGTCCCCGCCACCATAAAGAGAAACACGAAGCCCATCGCGTAGAGCATCGGGGTGTCAAACCGAATCGAGCCCTTGTACATCGTGCTCACCCAGTTGAACACCTTGACCGCGGTCGGGATCGCCACACCGAAGGTGATGATTGAGAACATCACCGCCGAATCATCGGAGATACCCGCCACCAGCATGTGATGGGCCCACACAAAGAAGCCCACCAGAGCGATCGCGAGCGAGGCGTAACACACCGCCTTGTAGCCGAAGATCGGTTTCCGCGAAAAAACAGGGATAATCTCTCCGACGACTCCGAAGGCCGGGAGCACCATGATGTACACCACCGGGTGCGAGTAGAACCAGAAAAGGTGCTCGAAAAGTACCGGATCGCCGCCGAGCTTTGGATCGAAAACGCCGACTCCCATCACTCGCTCCATGATCAACATGAGGAGGGTGATACCGACAACCGGGGTCGCCAAGGTTTGAATAACGGCGGTCGCGTAGGTCGCCCAGACGAAAACAGGGAGGCGATCCCACGTCATCCCCGGAGCGCGGAGCTTGTGGATCGTGACCACAAAGTTAAGTCCGGTGAGGATCGAAGAAAATCCAAGCACGAAAGCCGCGCCGGTCATCCAGATAACCGCCGTCCCCGACTCCAAGCTATACGGCGCATAGAACGTCCAGCCGGTATCAACCGGGCTCATGAGGGCGATAAGCGCCATCACTGCACCGACAACATAGACGTAATAGCTGAGAAGGTTGAGCCGTGGAAACACGACGTCCTTTGCTCCGATCATGAGTGGGAGAAGAAAGTTCCCCATCGTGGCCGGGATACCGGGAACGATAAATAGGAAGATCATGATTGCGCCGTGCAACGTGAAGAGTACGTTGTACTGCTCCGGCGTAATAATATCGGGCCCCGAACGAGCCAGCTCGGTCCGCATAATAAGCGCCGCGACTCCCGCGACGAAGAAGAAGAGGGTGATGGTAAAGAGGTACATCAACCCGATCCGTTTGTGGTCCACGGTCGTGAGCCACGACCAGAGGCCGGTCTTTTCATTTAAATAATTCTTCCCGGTGCTCGGGTAAGCGTTTATCTCGAGAGCTTTTGCGGTCGTACCACTCATAGCGCGCTCCTCTTTACCTTACTTAACGGTCTTAAGAAATTCGATCAGATCCGGGATCTGCTCCTCGGTGAGGAGGCCTCCCGGCATCGCCGGCGGATATCCCTCGACGACCTGCGCCATCGGGTTCAAGATCGAGCTCTTGAGATACGCGTCGTCGGTTGTCACCACGGTTCCATCGACCATCTTCTGCTGACGGCCATAGATGCCAAGGAAAGTCGGGCCTACCAGCTTCGTACCATCGAGCGAATGGCAGGTGACGCACAACTTTTCGTTGTACCATTTTTTGCCCCGCTCAACTGGCGACATCGCAGCGAGTGCTGGATCGGGTGCCGCCGCGGCCGTCACCGCCGGAGCAGCAGCTACCGGCTTTGAGCCATCGAGGGTTTTAATGAAGGCGATAAGTTGATTGATGTGGTCGTCGCTCAACTGCCCGGCATAGCTCGGCATCACGTTGGGCGGATACCCTGCAACTATCTTTGCATTCGGGTTTAGGATCGACTCGGCCAGATAGTTCTCATCAGCCTCGTACTCGACACCATCCGCGGTCTTCTCCTTGCGTCCCCAAAGTTTGAGGAAGGAAGGGCCGACAACCCGAGAGCCATCGAGGCTGTGACAAGCATTACACCCCTTGGCAACGTATAACTTCCTACCCTGGTCCTCAGGCTTGAGGGCCATGAGGGCGAGCTCTTCGCTGCGGTCGTTAACCCATTGGTCGAACTCCTCTTGGGACACGACCCGGGTCGTTGCCAACATTGCGGAGTGATCTTTGCCGCAATACTCGGTGCAATAGGACTGATAGACCCCGGTCTTCACCGGAACAAAAGGGATATAGGTATAAGCGCCGGGAATAGCGTCGCGCTTGATACGCATCGCCGGCACAAAGAAGCTGTGCAGGACGTCGCGCGACTTCATGACGAGCTTAATCGGCTTACCGACCGGAACAACAAGCTCGCCTTTGGTGGTTTTGCCGTTCTCGTATTCGAAGGTCCAGTACCACTTCTGCGCCCAGACGTTGATCGTCAAAGCATCCTTCGGCACTACGCGCATATCGCGGTAGTAGACGACCCCATAATAGGCGACGAAGATACAGATAATCGTGGGAACAACGGTCCAAACAATCTCGAGGAAATGGCTCCCCTTGATCTGTGGGGTCTCGTGGTCGACGCCGTCTTTTTGGCGGTACCGAATGGCGAAGTAGATCATCGCGCCGACGATCGCTACCGTGAAGAACACCGAGATGTCGGTGATAAGGTTATGTAACCAGTCCGCATTCGGTGCGAACTCAGAGGCCTGTTCAGGTAGGTAACGAAACATTCGGTAAGTTTCCTTTTAACTGCTCATCTCGGTGGTTCATCGGTAGAAAAACCGCCGAGAAACCTAAAATCATCTCGCCGCGACACCCTTCTCTCGTCGCCGTAAGCGGAAGAAAAGAATCACCATCGATAGCAACGTGGCAAAACCCACCGCCCGAACGACGTTAAAGACGGCCCACGTATACTTTCCTTGGAGGTGGTCGTATCTAAAACAGAAGAGAAATACCTGGTCGAGTATCGACCCGATAGCTCCGTTCGAGGCGTCCACAAGCGCCAACCTAAAATCACTGGGGGAGTAAGAGACGCCAGTGAAATATTGTGAAATTTCCCCCTTAGGTGTCAATAAGATGAGTGCTGCGGAATGGGCAAACTCACCTTTATCTTCCCGATATCGGAATCCGACGCTCTCCATTAGCTCCCGAATCGGCCCCGGCTCGCCAACGAGGAAATGCCACCCTCTCTCAGCGTCTACCGGTGTTTTAAACTTACCCCGATACTTCCCGGCGAACTTGTCGGCTAATTCGGGCTTCTCGGTTGAGTCAAAACTGAGGGTGACAACCTGATAATGCTCCCCGAGGGTAAACTCTAGCTCGTTTAATAGCTTTACCGCCCCATCGAGAACGAGTCCGCACAGTCGGGGACAGTGATAATAGGCCGGAATGAGAACGACGGGGCGACGGGGAGCAAAGAGGTCGCCGAGCCGGACCCGCTGCCCATTCGAATCGGTGAAAACAAGGTCCAGGTTGACCTTATCCCCCTGCTTAAGCGCAAGCCCAGCTTCAACGAGCTCCTCGGCGGGCTTCTCGAGGGCCAAAGCAGGCTTCAATGGGGCGATAGAAGCCGCAAGCACCCCAAGAATTATCAACAGAAAACGGCCTATGAACGCTCCCATACCGCCATCGAAGGTAAAGATGCGCTGACGTTACCAACCGGGTCTCTAAAGGTCAAAGCGGTCGCCCAAGGCCGCGGGGTGCGTCTCTAACTTTCTAAAATAAATAGAGATAGTTGAGTATAACCATTGCGGCATTTGCTTGACATAGCAAGCACCTGCAAATATGATTAAAAAACTCAACAACCCAATAAACACGAGCCCACGATGCACGACGTCTGGAAGCAGTTTGAAGAAAACAACATTACTCATAGCGCCGCCCACCACCTCCTGGCGATATTGGAATTAAAGGAGAAGCGGGGGTACGCCCGGGTCACCGACGTCGCAAAGCACCTCAATATCACCACCGGAAGCGCCTCTACGAACCTCAAAAGCTTAAAGTCGAAGGGGCTCATCGTTGAGGATGAGAATCGCTTTTTGACTCTCAGCGAAACCGGCGAAAACCTGGCCAAGGGTGTCATCGCGCGAAAGCATATCTTTGAGCGATTCCTGATCGACGTGTTGAAGGTGAGCGCCGAACAGGCTGAGATCGACGCCTGCAAAACGGAGCACCTCATTAGTGCAGAGACCGCGCGGAAACTCGAGCGATTTATGCGCGACTACCGCGACGAGCAAAAGAGCTAGCGGGAGAGCCGGAGACGTAGCGGGGACTGCCTCGAGGATTCACCTGCGCAGTTCAGCGCAGGCGCAGGCCCAGAATCGACAAGCGTAGGAAGCGTCACTTGGTGACGTGCTCCAAGTTAAACTACCTCACCATGGAGAGAAACTGATGAAAGCCCAACTTCAAGCGGCGATGAAAGACGCGATGCGCGCCAAAGACAAGCCAAAACTCGATACGATTCGCGGAATCCTGGCGGCGATTCAGTACGAGGAGATGGACAAAAAAATTGAGCCCCTACCCGATGCGAATATTCTTGAGGTTTTACAGCGGGAGATCAAAAAACGCCGCGAAGAGATCGAGTACGCTGAAAAGGCGAGCCGTCTTGAGCTTGTGGCGACTCTGAACACCGACATACAAACGATCGAGGCTTTCCTCCCGAAACAACTCTCTGGCGAGGAGATTGGAGCCATCGTCACCCAACTACGCGCCACCGACCCCGCACTGAATATGGGTGGGGTGATGAAAGTGCTGAAAGAGAAATACGCGGGCCAATACGACGGCAAGGTCGCCAGCGACCTCGTCAAAAAGATGTTCGCGTGACGATAGCCCAACCGCGAGGAGTTCGATGACCGAAACATTTCGCCAACGGATTGAGGTCGACTGCTCGCCCGCGGAGCTCTTTCAATGGCACGAGCGTCCCGGCGCTTTCCAACGACTGAACCCTCCGTTTGAACCGGTAACGGTGCGCTCTGCGACAGGGGGCATACGTGACGGGGCGCGCGTCGAACTGGGGATACCGATCGGACCCGGACCCTTACGGCACATTCAGATTCCGTGGCGGCTGGAACACCGTGATTACATCGCGGGGCAGAGATTTTGCGACGTACAGATAGCCGGGCCTTTTCGAGCGTGGCGACACACCCACTCGATCCTTCCCGGAGAACGGGGTGGGGCGATCCTTGATGACACCATCGAGTACGCGCTCCCATTTGGAGCTCTCGGCCAAGCGCTGGGGGGATGGCTTGTGCGACAAAAACTCACCACACTCTTTCGCTACCGACACACGATTACCCGAAACGATATCGCGCTCTCAAAGGCATATCCGGCAGCTCGCGGTTTAAAAGTTCTGATTTCAGGAGCGAGCGGACTTGTTGGCTCAGAGCTCAGTGGGCTACTTTCCGTTCTCGGTCACTCCGTTAGCCACCTGGTGCGGCGTCCTGCTCGAAACGAAAACGAGATCTCCTGGGACCCGATCGCTCGCTCGATTGAGCATTCAAAACTCGGGGGCTTCGACGCCGTCGTCAACCTCGCGGGAGAAAATATTGCCGGTGGGCGATGGACGAGTGCTCGCAAAGCGGCGCTCCGCTCAAGTCGGATCGACACCACGAACTTTCTCCTGGAATCGCTCACTGCAACGAAAGCACCCCCAACGACATTCATCTCAGCGAGCGCCATCGGCATCTACGGAAGCCGCCGGGAGGAGGCTCTCGACGAGCGGGCCTCTCTTGGCCAGGGTTTTCTCGCCGACCTGGCCAAAGAGTGGGAGGACAGCGCCCGACAAGCGAGCCAGCACGGTATGCGTGTCGCCCACATGCGATTCGGGATTATTCTGAGCGCTCGCGGAGGCGCGCTTCAAAAAATGTTGCCGCCGTTTCAGCTCGGCCTTGGTGGTCCACTTGGCGATGGCCGCGGGGTCATGAGCTGGATAGCGCTCGACGATGCGGTCGGGGCGATCTATGCGACGCTCCTAGACGAACGGCTCAACGGCGCCATTAATACGGTATCACCTCAGCCTTGCACCAATAAGGAATTTACCGCAACGCTTGCGCGGGTTCTGCGACGCCCCGCTCTATTGCCCGTTCCGGTCACGATGCTAAAACTTGCGCTGGGTGAGCTAGCCGAAGAGGCGCTTCTCTCCAGCATTCAGGTAACACCTCGAAAGCTCACCGATAGCGGTTATAGGTTCCTTTTCCCGGACCTTGAGGGAGCATTACGACATCTTCTCGGCAGACGCTGAACATGCTCAGCGGCCACTCGGGCTACGCTCTTGTGGCGGGAGGAACTCCATCTACTCTCGCTCAAGGGGAAGAGTCACCAAGTGGGTTTAGAGCCGCCCGATCGGCAAATTGAGCCGGGCCGCAAGATAGGGCTCCCGCTCAGCGAGCGAGAGGCCTAACCACTCGTCGCTGCGGATATGAACAACCTCGTATCCACACCGGCGAAAGACTTGGTCTTGGATCTTATCGTTGCCGCGCAGATCGCCGACGGAATTCAGATGAAACTTCGTACCATCACATTCGACCACGATCTTCCGACCACCGTGTGAAACAACGAAATCAGGTACGAGCCCCTCGACCACCTGAAACGGCGTGACAGCGACGCCCAGAACTTTCAGTCGCTGGAGGCTCTCCAGGACCCCTTGCTCGAACCCATTCATCACGCCCGCACCGATTTCCGCTTGCGCTTGATCAATTATCTCAGCGGAGCACTGCCCCGGCTTCACTATTCCTACAGCGATTTCGGCGATATGAAGCTGCCGAGCAAGTAATACCTCGGTCTCATCGCTTCGAAATCGCCGCGCCGCTTGACTGATCACGCTCCGGGCAACCACGTTGTCGAGCGGCGCGAACGACCACGCAAAGTTGACCGCGGCGGCTTGCGAAAATTCCCCATACCGACCCTGCATCGCTCCCGCCAAGCGATTAAACATGGTGTCGTTGCGAATACCCAAACTAGCAAAAGACCAGGCAATAACGGCGATGTGCGCCGGATCGAGCCCCTCAAGGCGAAGGAGCGCCTCGTCGGCAAGGCGCCGGAAAAAGGATGGTTGAGCTTCGCCGAGAAGAGCGAGCCCACGCGCCGTCTCACACAACTCGTCGTCCGAAAGTTGATGCAGCCGGTTGGCGTACTCCCGACAAAAGGCTTCGAGAAAACCTTTGTGGTAGGCGCCACGCCGACCAAGAAGCTCCACCACCTGAACCACCTCTCGAGCGGGAACCGCCTCCGGCTCGCAAGCCATTCGTCGCTCAAGTTCATCAGCTACCGAGAGAGCATAGTAGTCTGATGCCTCAGGCAGCTTTGTCAACGCCGCTCCGAGGATTCCAATATGTCGACTCTCCAAGGTATCGAGGCGACGCATCGCCGAGTCCACAAAGAGATGAGCGGAGTCGACCTGCTGTAGATCCGTGAGATACAACGCTCCAAGCACTACCTCGAGTTCGTTGAACTGAGTATCCGGGTCCGCCACTCTCAGGACACGATTTGCGGCCTCAAGAAAATGCACCCGGTCGAGTGGGATAATGCGCACTGCGCCGAGGGTCGTCACAAGATCAGCCGGCTCAAAATCATCCACGAGTCCGGTTGCCCGAGCTAACAGCGCATGGGTAAACGTTTCGTCACCCCGCCCCAAAAAAGCAAGCCCACGGAGAGTCTCGGCGATGTTGCGGGGCTCGAATCCATCGCGTTGACGTTGGCCGATCGATATCAGGCGACTCAGTTCTTTGCGAGGCTCACCGTCAGCAAGAAAGTGCGCCACGGTCGGTTCGTGCTCGGCGAGATTTCCAAGGGCCAGAAATATCTGCGCGAGATTCTGTGGAGTGAGAGAGCGGGCGGGACACTGCTTCGAAAGAGCCAGTAGGTCGACAGCTCTTTGGAACTCCGACCGGCTCTGGTCGAAGATAATTCTTCGCAAGGAGTGCCCAACGGCACCGGGATGCTCCGGATCGAAGGAACGATGAGTGTCGACTCCCGTGTAGCGCACGCGATCTCTTTGAATTTGATAACCTGTCGGTGTTTAACCCCAGGTCCCCCGCTCGTATTGCGACCAGACGCTTCACGATGAGACGTCGCCGCATACCAACACCTCATTTTACGGGAATTCGGGGAGCTAGTCTAACGCGCACCCGCCTCCAAACGGGGCTAAAAGTATAGTTTTTTCAGCTGACTACAGCACCTACACAAAAATGAAGCACACCACCGACACTCCACCTCCGGTTTCGCCCGTGCGGAAATATGTGCGATATTCAGTCGATGAATTTCGCTTCAACCGCCCTGTCGGTCGCGCTCATAGGAGCCTCCGATAATCCTGCTCGCTATGCCTACATGGCGATGCAGATGCTCGAAGACTACGGCCATACGGTGCATCTCATGTCGCCGCGCCTCACCTCAATTGCGGGGCGACCGGTATACTCGGATATTTCAATTCTTGCCGCGAAAAACACCCCAATCCACACGGTGACGCTGTATGTAGGTCCAACGATCTCAACTCGACTCGCACAAGGACTCATTGAGCTGAGCCCACATCGAGTTATTTTTAATCCTGGCGCAGAAAACACGGCACTCCAACAACAGCTTGCGGAAAACGGTATCGCTGTTCTCGAAGCGTGCACGCTGGTTATGCTCCGCACCGGAGCTTTCTAATCGCCGCCGCGACGTCAAAGGACGTGCATACACGAATAATTTGAAACCACAGAACCCCCCGGGTAACGATCGAGCTGATCGAAACCCGGGGGGCCCAAACCGGTCGGGGGAAACTCACCCGTGCTGGTCACCTCCTTGCGCTGGTCTGACTGCCCTGCGACGGAACGACACCGCGAGCCGAAGCAAGCGGGGTCACCTTGTGCTGCGGGGCACCAGTACGCTCGAACAAGGTCTGCACCGTCACGAGAAGGCCACCCCGGAGTTCATCCGTGAGCAGCCGAACATCGTGCTTGTGGCGCTTCCCCTTGAGACGAGCCCGCGGGTGTTCCCCTTCGAGCGCTGCGGCGACGAGCTTCAGCTTGTCGAGCAGCTTGGGGCGCTTCACGGCGCAGTTGCACAGTCCACGCAGGCGAGCCTCAGCTTCCGCCCGCGGAACCACACGCAACAGCCCCGTGATCGTCGCCTCCACCTCGGTGACATCGCGGTTATCGGTTCCAACCACCGCGATGTCGTTCTCGTGCCAGATTCGAACACACTTGCTGGTGCGTTCGAGAATCTCGTTGACCAACGGGGTCAAGAGATCGGCGACTTTAGGGGTCGCCTTACGAGAATCCTTCCTCATCGGAAATCTCCTTCACCGGGAATGAAAAAACAGATATCGCTTTGGGCCCGGACTCCCAAATCGACACAGCCGCGATCGCTCGGCGATCGAACGATCACGGCTATGCCGTTGGGAAACAGGCCCGCGAGATATCGGGAAAAACCTTCAGATCCGTGTATGCACATCGCTCAGAGCGACGCCGTGACCGAGGTGCATACCGAAAACGCACGATCGAGCCCTGCGAAGGAACGGTTTCCTTCGCGGGGCGTCAACGACCGTACCGATTGAACAACTACGCGACGACTGGGTGGAGAGAAGGAACAACTCCTTGACGCTTTTGCCGCGTTATCTTCGAGCGACGAAAATGCAAGGTCTACCGATTGAGGCAGGGCCGGCCAGTCTAGCGCGATTTTCCCTCAGATCAAGAGCTTCTTTGGAGGGCTTGAGAAACTCCCCTCTGGGAGACTCCTCTCGGCCCCCCACTTTCACCCGCTTTAGGACGAGTACTGCGTCGCGGAGGCGCTCACATCTTGCAGCGTCCGCCTAACCACCTGCGATAACGGCACTTTCGCGCTGCATCGGTCAAGACGCATCGGGTCGGAACTCTAGTACGTGAGCTTTCCCGGCGCGGGTGATTGTCCCCCACGCCGTCTTTTGGCATAACTCTTCGATAACCAAGGAGGCTTGTGTCGGTAACCTACGAAGAACTTATCAAGACGCTCTCTGAATGTGAGGACCGCGCGCAACGAGAAGAGCTAACGCTCGGGCAAGCGTTCGACAACCTCAAAGAGTCAACCTTTAGCCTTATCTGCATCATTCTCTGTTTGCCTTTTCTGCAGCCGATCTCGCTCGGGCCCCTGGCAACCATCGGCGGGCTCACGTTCGCCGCACTGGGATGGCAACTGGCGAATGGTCGCACAGCTCCGTGGCTACCGGAACGGATTCGTTCGATCGCGCCCGGCCAGAAAACATGGCAACGCCTCTTATGGGTGTGTCGTAAAGTCGTCTCTATCTGCGGGCGCTTTACCCGTCCGCGGCAACAGTACCTTCTCGCCGGAGAACGGGGCGATAAGCTCATCGGGGCTCTGATCATTATCGCGGGACTCCTCATGGCGATTCCATTTTTCGGAATCCCTTTTAACAACACCTTACCGGCTTTGGCGATCATCGCCGCTTGCATCGCCGAACTCGAAGATGATGGTCTCTTCGTCCTCGTCTCGATCGGCCTCACAATCGTGACGATCGCCTATTTTTGCCTCATCTTTTACGCGCTATTCCACGGACTCGAATTCGTCTTCGATGCGCTCGGCGTAACGATGCCACGGTTTTAAGAAGTCTCCTCCGGACGGCTTTTTCAGCCCGGTCCTCGAGTGGGATCCATTGCCTTTTTACTCGAAAGACCTGACGCCACTCGCTACTCCCCTCGAAGTCGTCGACGCAGCTTGATGAGAGCGTCCCAGTGCTCTGGCTCCTCTTTTAAATCGAGGAGAGGCACCAGTTGGGCTTCAATGTAATGCCAGTCAAGGACCGCCTGTCGCAAAACTATGCCCTCGATATCGAGCCAGTCCTTTGGGCGAGCGGCAAACGCTTTATGCACGATGAGGTCTTCAGCCGAACAGGTTCTTAAACTAATTCCCGGTAGGTACTCACCTTCCGATGCTCGCTGAATCGTTGATTCTTCGAACGGCATTCCTCCCAAGGCGATATCGATACCCACTCCAGCATCTGACTTTAGAAGAAGTACTCGCGCGGCGAGAGCTGTCTCGCGTGCATTCGCAATCCGTCCTCGGTACCTCGCGAGAAGGAGGTCAACGACCTTTCCTTCGCCCGAAAAGCCGGTCAGAATGGTGAGGTCAATATCGTTTGTTGTTCGAAGCTCTCCCCATCGTTGGAGCGCTAAGCCCCCAATAAAACAAAACCGCAGTGACTTTTCCAGCAAGAATGCTTGGAGAGCAAAGGCCTCTTCGAAGATATTTTTCATCGACTTATCCGTCGGGCAAAAATCCTCTGCTGCTCCAGAAGACCCGAGGAGGGGCGCAGCTCAGTTTGACGCACGCTCGCCGCAAAAGCTGGCAACAAACTTTGAAGGCCCGCGACGGTGTCGATCTCCGGCAATTCCCGCGCCCGCACCTCGTGCAATACACGAGCGGCTTTTCGCCACGCTTCAATAAATTCGCGGTGATTCTTGTCTGATTTCACTTTATAAGAGTATCACACTCGGCATCGAAGATAAAAAAATTCTTGCGCACCTGTGAACACCCCCACAAGAGATGATGCACCTTACCGCCCTCCTCCGATGAGGAGTGCTCCAAGCGGAAAGTCTCTCGTCCTGAAAGCCGGTCCGGCGGTCGCAGCACTCTCCTGTATTGCCCCTCTGACGACTCTGAACGGGAATCCGTAAGGCCGAGCCCAGCCTACGTGCAAGGAGAACATTCCCCTGCGCTCTCTGACTCGCTCGAAATAGCCGTCGTCATCGAACTGAACCTCGCTTACCGCCGCCTTCTTTAATCAACCGCACGAACACCACCTCACGAGGAGAGGCTCCAGCGTGAATATTGGCTTCGCGCCAACCCTTTGATTCGAGGATCGTCCGATAGAGTCTAAGAAACTCGACCGCATCCTCAGGAGAATCCCAGTTCGTCCTCCAGACGAGAGTTCGAGCAGCGGTGGTTGGATGGCGCACCAGCGTCACACGATCCCCCCCCCACCCTGCGGCGGCTGTGGTCGCCAGCGCCTTATCACCAGAAAGCGCTCCGAGCGTCGCCGCGATTAGAAACTGCCCGATAGTATCTCCATATTCGACCACCCCTCCCGAAGGGCCGAATGGCAACGCATCGAGGTCGTTCAGCGTCAGGAAATCAGGTTTGTCCCTCCCGTAAAGCTCCGGGTGAAGGATCTCCTCAGTTGAACGGGGGGGTGAGCGGAAAGCCTCATCGATAGCGCGATAGCCCCCCTTTTTTAACAGCGAATGACCGAAGCGAAGTCCGCTGGTGTAGGGAAAAATAAGCATCGCCTTGAGCGCTTCGGGCACCTCTTCAAGCCCCGGCATCATCGCCATGCCAATGACGTTCTGAGCAATGATAAACTCCACTCCCTCAGCTTTCGAAAGTGGCCCCTGCCCAGCTTGTTGTCGGCCGTGATCAACCATCACCGCCGTCGCGTCCCCCTCGGCGACCGCCGATCGGGCGAGGAGGGCGTCGCTTGTCGCCGTACGATTCGGTATGAAGCGCTGCAGATCGAAATACTGATCTTGAAGCGCGTGGGTCAATTCGTGCACGACGATGGGGCGTTGCACGAAGTCGGGCATCCAGGCCGCCATGACGAAATGCTTCCGTGCCGGATCGTAATAACCGCCAAGCTGACTGACATAGAGATCGATCAGTCCCTCTTTGTACCGAAACTCTGGGGGCAGCAGGCCGATGCCTTTAAGAACAAGCTCTTCTGACGCAAGCTTCTCAGCGGGGATCTCAGATTCAATCAAATCGATGAGGTGAGCCTTCACTTCCGCTTTCTGATGAAGACGACACGGCACCGGCCGCTTCGCTTTAAGCCCCCGGATCGTTTCGGCTACCGCCAATCCCTCGGTGACGAGGCTACAACCCGGACTACCCGCCTGAGCAAAGGCGGCTGGGTAGTTGGGCAGGAGCGCGACCCATCCGAGAAGTAATCGGGAAAATATCTTTATCAACATATCGAACCGAGCTCGCCTTGTTGCACTCATACTACAGTCACGGAGGGCCTTCCGCTATCAATAACCGAGCGTTTTCTTGCTTCTGATGCGGGTGAACAGCTATGCTTTTAGCCATTACCAACCGCCCACGCGCCCGGTGAAACATAAATCTCTCCATATCATTCAGGCCACCGAGCACAACCTTAAGGGGGTTTCTCTCGACATCCCTCACGACGCCTTCACGGTAGTGACCGGCATTTCCGGATCGGGAAAATCGTCGCTGGCTTTCGATACGGTGTATGCTGAGGGCCAACGCCGCTATATTGAAACTTTCTCCCCTTACACCCGCCAATTCTTTGATAAGGTCAAACGACCGGCCGTCGAGCGTATCGATAACGTTCGCCCAGCGATCGCCATCGAGCAGCGCACACGCGTATTGAGCTCTCGCTCAACCGTAGGATCGATGACCAATATCAACGACTACCTCAAGATCCTGTGGGGCGCGGTCGCCGAACCGGTGTGCCCGAACTGCGAAATCGCCTTCACGCGTTGGACTCCCACCCGACTCACCGAACATGTCCTCGAACTGCAAAAGCTCCGCCAGAGCCCCACACTCCTTATCGGGGCACGGGTAAGCTTTACTCCGAAAACGCGGGAACTCGAGATCGAGCGGCTCAAGACTCTGGGGTTTGGGCGATACTTCGACGATACGACGGGAGCAATTGAGCTTCTCGAGGAGACGCCACCCGAGCGACTTCGCCATATCTCCGAGCTCGTCATCATCGTCGATCGTATGAAGAGCGGAAGCTTAAACTCAAAGCGACTCCGCGAATCGGTCGAGCAATGCTTTACGTTGAGCGGGGGGAGTTGCACCGTCATCGATGTGACCCCCCGAGGGTTCCGACCGTTTATTCGAGGCAGTACTTTTGGTCCCCCCACCCGAACGCCGGGCGAGCGACACTTTCACGCCGATTACCATAGTTCATTCGTCTGCCCCGGGGGACACGTCGCCATTGGAACGCCGAAGCCCTCTCTTTTCTCCTTCAATCACCCTCTTGGGGCGTGCGCTGAGTGCAAGGGTTTCGGCCACGTCCTGAGGGTGGATCGTAAGCGCTGCGTCCCAAACCCACTCCTCTCAATCGAGGAGGATGCCCTCGACTGTTGGGCGGGGAAGGCAGGTCGAGTCGAAAGACGCCGACTATTAGGATTCTGTCGCACCCACGGGATTCCCATCGATCGTCCATGGCGCACGCTCACACCCGAGCAGCACGACCAAATCTTCACCCATACCTCACGGGAGTACCGGGGGGTTGAACCTTGGTTCAAGCGACTTGAGCGCAAGGCCTACAAAATGCATGTCCGGGTATTCCTCGCTAAATACCGTGGCCAATTTCTCTGCCCGGAATGTGCGGGAACTCGATTGAAGCGCGAGGGACTCACCTACCGAATCAACGGCAGGACATTGCCCGATATCTGGCGTATGCCGGTCGGTGAGCTCCTGACGTGGATGCGCGATCTTGAAGAGACGCTACGACGTCGACGGAGGTACCCGAACGAGGTGCGCGATGTTCTGGCTGCAGTGATAGCACGACTCGACTACCTCGTGAGCCTCGGTCTTCCCTATATCACTCTGGATCGTCAATCGCGCACCCTCTCCGGTGGTGAAACCCAACGGGTGAACCTCACCACGGCTTTGGGAAGCGACCTCATCTCGACACACTTTGTTCTTGATGAGCCTTCGGTTGGACTCCACGCCCGCGACACCGAGCGCCTGATCGAGGCGATGATTCGCCTTCAACGAAGGGGCAACAGCCTTCTCGTCGTTGAACACGACCTTGACTGTATCGAGTCAGCTGACCACATCATTGAGATGGGACCAGCGGCCGGGCAGCAGGGCGGAGAGGTTACCTTTAACGGGAGCGCGGCGTTGTGGCCGGGGATCTCCTGGAAGTTACCCCGCCCCGCCCCCTTCATGGCTACCGACCGAGCTTTGACGATAGCGCGAGCTACTGTCCGAAATCTGAAGAACATCTCGGTAACGGTCCCCCTCGATGCATTTGTCTGCCTCACCGGGGTCTCGGGAAGCGGAAAGAGCACCCTCGTCCACGAAGTCGTCATGGCAGCGTACGAACGATTTCAAAGGGGCGAACCGTCTGCCGAAGGCGAGAATGCGGTCTCTGGGTTCGAGCATCTCGACGAGATCCTTCTCGTCGATCAATCGCCGCTGACGAAGAGCCCGCGCGCGAATATCGCCACTTATACCGGCATTTGGGATACGATCCGCGAACTCCTCGCCGCCAGCGACGGGGCGACGATGCGGGCATTTACGAAAAGTACGTTCTCCTTCAACGTTGATGCCGGGCGGTGTGCGGCGTGTAAGGGAGCAGGGCATATTCGCGAGGACATGCAGTTTCTGAGCGACGTATACATCGTTTGCGAGGTTTGCCAGGGCAAACGCTTCCAGCTTCCGGTTCTTGAGGTCACCTATCGGGGGAAGAACGCCGACGACTTTCTCGGCATGTCGGTCGATGAGTGCCACCGATTTTTCCCTGAAGACAGCACCGTTGCCCGAGCCGCCCATAATCTCTCGCGGCTGGGCCTTGGTCATCTCACCCTCGGGCACTCGCTCAGCGAGCTCTCGGGTGGCGAGGCCCAGCGGCTCAAGATCGTCCCGTATCTCGAACACGGTCGGCGGGGCCGCAATCTGTTCATCTTCGATGAGCCCACCACCGGTCTCCACGTTCGCGATGTCGAGCGCCTGATTGAGCTCTTTCACTTTCTCCGCACGGCGGGGCATGCGGTACTGTGTATCGAACACAACCTCCTCCTCATCGGTGCCGCTGACTGGATTATCGACCTAGGTCCCGAGGGGGGAGCAGGAGGTGGCGCGGTCCTGCTCGCCGGCCCCCCGGCAGATTTTCAGACTGCGGCGGCAAGCCGGACCTCATACACGGCTCGAGCCTTGCGTGAGTTTCTCGCCACGTCGAAGCGTACCGCTCAACCACAAACACCCCGTCCGGCGGTACCATCACCGTCCCATCTCTCTATTCGGGGAGCTCGGGAGCACAACCTCAAAAACGTTTCGCTCGATATCCCACTCGACCAAGTAGTCGTCTTTACCGGGGTCTCTGGCTCAGGGAAGTCGAGTATCGCCAAGGATATCATCTACGCGGAGGGACAGCGCCGCTATCTCGACTGCCTCTCACCGTATGCTCGACAATACATCAAAGAGTTAAAACGACCGGAGATCGATAGCCTCACCAACATCGCTCCCACAATCTGCGTCTATCAGCACACATTTCAACCGTCCCGTCTGTCAACGGTGGCGACGATGTCGGAGATCTATAACTTCCTCCGCCTTCTCTACGCCAAGACCGCAACCCAATACTGTCCCGATCACCCGACTGAACGGATCGCCGCGCTCGCTCCCCTCGAGATATCGCACCTCCTCAAGAAGATCGTGGCGAAGTCGGTACGAATATTCGCCCCGATAATTAAAGGCAAAAAGGGAAATCACAAGGCGGTACTCCAGCGTGCAATCGATGCCGAGATATCGCATGTCCGCGTTGATGGTGTCCTTTTTAAGACTTCAAGTCTGAACATCGGTGCGGGGCTCGAGAAGAGCAAGCCTCACACGATTGAATACCTCGTGGCGCAGTTTAATCCGAATCAGGTCACCCCCGATTTCATCGTCGCCGGGGTCGAACAGGCGCTCAGTCTCGGCAGCGGAACCCTCATCGTGTCAGCTGACGGCGCGGATTCGGTCTACAGCACTGAGCGAACCTGCCCCGTGTGCCAACGGGGTTTTTTCAAGCCGGATCCGGAAGATCTCTCATTCAATTCGCCCCGCGGGCGGTGTCCGCGGTGTGAGGGCACGGGCAAGGGGCGGGGTGACGCCGTCTGCACCGAATGCGGCGGGGCGCGCATTCAGACCCTCGGGCGACACTTGCAACTTTGCGGGCGTAATATCTATGCAGCGTCCCAGCTTACTCCGAACGGCCTCCGGAGCTTCCTTGAGGCGCTCGACTTTTCCCCGCGCGAAAGAACGATCGCCCTCCCCATTATCAGCGAGCTTGATTCAAAGATTGAGACCCTCGAGGCGCTAGGGCTCGGAGAGATTACGCTCGAGCGAGAGTGTACGACGCTCTCGGGCGGAGAGCTTCAACGGCTACGCCTCGGAACCGCGATGGGCTCCCCTTTGACGGGTGTGATTTACATATTCGATGAGCCGAGTGTGGGACTGCATCCACTCGATAATGTCAAAGTGCTCAGCCGCCTCCGCGCCCTGCGCGACCGCGGAAACGCGGTCATCATGATCGAACACGACGGGGATGCCATACGGTCGGCGGATTACGTTATCGATGTCGGGCCAGGTGGTGGAAAGAACGGTGGCGAGATCGTCTTTGCAGGACCACGGGACGGTTTTCTTCTGAGCGACGCCAGCGTGACAGCGCAAGCACTTCGCTCTGAGGGCAATACCCCGGCACCACGGGAGAGCACACGAAGCGGGGCCGCGCTTCAAATTCATGGGGGATCGAAGCACAACATCGCGAACCTCGCGCTCTCTCTGCCCCTCCAACAGCTCGTTGTTGTTGCCGGAGTCTCGGGGGCGGGGAAAAGCTCCTTCGTCCACGGTATTATTGCGGACACTCTCACCCTTGGAGATGAGGAGAAAAGCCGCTGGACTCGAGGAGATACCGTCATCACCTCCTCTCTCGAAATCGCCCGGATTCTGCAGGTCGACCAAAAACCGATCGGCATCAATTCGCGTTCGACTCCAGCCTCATATCTGGGCATCTGGGATACGATTCGCTCGGTCTTCGCGGGGACTATCGAAGCCAAGGCACGCGGCTGGGGGACCGGTTTCTTCTCCTATAATACGGGAAAAGGTCGGTGCACGGAATGTAAAGGTCAGGGCCAACTCAAGGTCGAGATGAACTTCCTCGCCGATGCGTGGGTTGAATGCGAAGCGTGCCGCGGTCGCCGCTTTAACGACGAAGCTGAGACGGTTCGGTTCGCTGACCTTACCATCAGCGACGTACTCGCACTCACCTTTGAGGAAGCGCGAGCAAAGTTTACTCACCACCGCAAGATTATCGAGCCGATCCGCCAAGCGGTGGAGCTCGGGCTGGGCTATCTGACGCTGGGCCAGAGCTCTCCCACCCTCTCCGGAGGGGAGAGCCAGCGACTCAAGCTCGTTGCAGAGTTAAGTGCCGAGCGACGGGGCCACACCATTTATATACTCGACGAACCGACGACCGGACTCCACAAAGCCGACGTGGAAAAGCTCGTTCGAACCCTCCGTGCCTTGGTTGAGCGTGGCCATACCGTGCTCGTCATCGAACACGATGCGGATATGATTCGCGCGGCTGATCACATCATCGAATTTGGTCCCGGTGCGGGCGCACACGGCGGTCAGGTCGTCTTTTCAGGCTCACCGCTCGAACTCGCTCTCGCGGCGACCCCGTGGGGAACCCTTTTACGAGGGGAGAAGGCCGGTAGTCCCGCAGCGCCGAGCAAGCGCGCCACGGCAATGAGAAAACGCGCCCCTCAGCGACCGCGCGGCACCACTTCAGCGGGCTCGAAGTAGCTCACTGAATGCGTGGGAAGCCGTGCGAAAGGGGGCCAGCGTTGTTCGAAGCGTCTGAACAGACCCCTCGGGGCTCCGAGTTCCGCAAATACTGCCCCTACCAGGTATTCGCCGCTTTGCGCTGCGGCTCTTCGCGTGCCGGTCTTCGAGCGTTCATCCGCTCGCGGATGATGAGCTTTATCCGGAGAGGATTGTGTATGCCGCGGAGTACGATCTCCTCCTCATTGACGTCGCTTCCGAGCTGGATATCCCCAATATCAAAGAATTGTTGTACCGGATCTTGATAGACCACGACCTCGCGGATCTCCTTATAATCAAGCTGCGACCAGACGAGCCGCACGCCTACTAAACCTTTTACCTCACTGACGGAATCAGCGGTCAGAATATACCGGTAGTTAAGTAAGCGACGTGCTAAGACCACGAAAGCGCACAAAGGGATAAGGCCGAGCAGCGGAATCACCGCCTCGAGCGGGCGACCGTGAAAGACAAACGGTATCGTCACGATGGTCTCTTGAAAGACCGCCGAAAAAACCACCGCCAAGGCGATAAGTGTTATCAGGGCAAGGCTGAGTCCTGCTTGGCTGAGCGGGCTACGATACATCACGATATTTGTCGCTGTCCCGCTCCAGAGTCCCTTGAATTCAAGGGTTTCGCGCCGCCCACGACGGGTCACAAAAGTTCCGGTATCGGAGTCGAGATACTCGCCTGCAGCTATGGAGACACCCATACGAAGCTCTTAAGAAAAAAATATTCTCGGGATAAAACATGGTCGGGGTCAGAAATCGATCACCACACGAGCAACCGGACCTCGATCGATGCGCCGCGGAAGAGGTAACGCAACGAAAAACAAACGCCAAACCGTTCGCACGATAGTACCATGGGGGCGATCCCTACTCAAAACTTGAGCCCCAGACCGAACGGTGGTTTTAATAGCGATACTAAACTGTTACGCTCAACCTCGAACCGAATCGGCGGCTCTGGCTCGGGCTGAGGAGCCCGGACTCAATGGGTGCGCCCTCCGAAGGCCCGACCCTCTCTTGGCGAACTCGGGCTACAATGTCGGTTAAACGATAGATAGGCAGCTCAAAGATGTCTCCGGGACACGACGATACCGACGCTTCGAAAACTACCCCGGCTCCGGCTGAGTTTCTACCGCTCTACCGCCCCTCTTTTCGATTGAGCGTGGGCGCTCTTGTCACCTATCTTATTCTCACGCTCGCCGTCTTTTTGCCCTCGCTCGGCGAAGTTGGCTCAACTCTTCTCGGGGGCGCTTACGCCCACCTAGCTCTCTATACCCTCGATTCAAATATCCGGGCCCCGTTCCTCCTCGAATGGTTCTCCACTATCAGCGCTTATCCGTGGAACGGTTCGTTAGGGTGGGGGGATAACCTTCTTTTTCCAAGCCTCATCATCGCTCCACTCAAAGCGTTGGGGCTCTCTTCCGATGCGCTCTTTAATATCCTCTTACTCAGCGCCACCGTCTTAAATGGGTACTGCTCGTTCCGCTTGATCTATCAACTCACCGGTTCCGGGCTAGCAAGCCTTCTGGGGGGAGGCGTATTTCTTCTCGGTCCATCGTTTCTGATGCTCGACCTCAACCCGGCGCTCCAGGCGGCGTTTCTCCTCCCACTGGTGATATCGGCGTCTCTGGCGATAATCGGTACGCCGACATTTCGAAACGGCGTGGTCCTCGGTAGCCTCATCGTCATCGCAACGCTGACCTCCATCGATATCGCCGTCATAAGCATCTGGGCCGCGCTTTTAGTATTCCTCGGTTTGACCATCGCGCACCCCCCGACAGCCCTGTGTTCCCGTTTTCGCAGCCCTCTGGGTGGAATGGCCCTCGGGCTCCTCCCGACGTTGCTGGTGGTTTTCATGTACACGAAGACCACTCCGACTCTTCAACCACTTGCCGCAGACTCAGTTGAAGCTCGAACACTGACCGTTCAGAAGCTCCTTCCGACCGTTACCTTGGGGGACTCCCGGTGTCTCTTTCAAACTCTCGGAGAAGGGTCTTTCCTTCCCGGAATTTTCGGTTTCATCGTATCGATCGGTGCGCTCATCGCCCTATACCGGCTCACCGATTCACGCCATTTACGCAGCCTTCTCGCTCTCTGGATCCTCGCAGTCCTCAGCCTCATTCTTTTTGATGCGCACGCACAAAGGGTGTGGTTCGGAAGCGGATTTATTTTACTTGTGGTCGCTTTTTTTTCTCCGCTGGCGCTCCTACGGCGGCTCGGAGGGCTCGAGCGTCAACTCAATGTTCAGATCGTGACGAACCGGGATCTTATCGCACTCTTTGCATTTATCGGTTCGTTTTTCCTGATCTATGCACTCGGTCCTTCGACATACGGAGCCTCGTCTTCCAAAGACCTCTCACTTTTCTCGATCATCGGAACGCTCGTCTCTTTCCTCCCGATATCGTCCGCCATTGCGGGGATGATCCCATTTTCTCTTGCGCTCACCGTTCTTGGCGCATTTAGCCTCACCCGGTTGCTCCGACGCACGAAACAACGGGTCTTCCTCGTCACTTTACTCGGCGCGGTGCTTCTCGCGGACCGCTACCCAAGTTGCGGGGTCCCGACGACCCCGACCCCCAGGAGCGGTAACATCGAACGCACACTCAATGAGAGGGCCCTCCCCGGGAGCGCTCTTATCGTGCTCCCCTTCGCCGAGCCTTTAACCCGAAGTTCATCTCTGATTGCAACGGTCCATCGCGCCCCTCTTACTCCCGCGTTACGTCTCGTCAATCCAACGACGGAGCGAGTGCCGCGATTTTTCACTCAGCTCGCGCACGATACCGCCGACTTTCCCAGTGCTCGGGCGATTCGGGAGCTCGCCGCCATCGCTGGACTCCGCTATATCATCGTGAACGATCCCCGCTCGGGCGGAGGGGTTATGGAAAAAGCGGCTCGTTTCGGGGATGACATCAGATATATCGAGAGCGATGGTAGTGGCCGTTACCTTTTCGAGCTCACCTCAGCGATCCGGCTCAAGGAGGATACGATTATCCTCGCACCGAGCCGATCAAACGGAATCTTACGCCTCGAGTTGAAGGCGCTTTACGCCCCCAACGAGCCGCATATCCCGTTTACCGTAAAAGTCCGAACGGACGGCACCGACTTTACGGTGAGCGAAGCTACCGTTACTGCAAACGGCCAATGGAACGAGTTTAGCTTCCCGCTTCCATCCCGGGCCGGCGCGATCGAACCCCTCGCGCTTTCTTTTTCTATCCCCGCGGACGCCCGAATCTGGTATCGCTATGCCGGGGTAGTAGCTCCTCAGTAGTTATCTTTCGCCGAGCATTTATATGGAAATGAGCCCACTTGGACGATCCCCTCTCTCTGTCTCCCGCTTATGTATCGGAACGTGGCAAGCGGCAGGCTGGTCCACCTCGAACGATGCTACTTTTGCCTCGGTGGTCCATGCGGCGCTCGATCGGGGTATTAACTTCTTTGATACAGCTCCTGCGTACGGCGATGGCCATGCGGAGCGTCTTCTGGGAGCTGCTATCGGCACCCGACGCCACGAAGTTATTCTCGCCACGAAGTTTCACCACACCACCAGCCGACCGGATCAGATCGAAGGAGCGCTGACGCAGTCCCTTAAGAATCTTCGTTGCGACTATATCGACCTCTACCAACAGCACTGGCCTCCCCGTAACCCACCACTCGAGGAGACTATCGGGGCGCTCGAGCGCCTCCGCGAAAAGGGGCTCATTCGCGCGATCGGTGTTTCAAATTGGATGGAGCCCGAGTGGCAGGAGATCGCCGAACCGAGCCGAATCGACTCCCTACAGCCGTGCTACAGCCTTCTATGGCGCTCCGTCGAGCGGGAGGTATTGCCGCTCATGCGTCGCCACGGGATCGGCATCATCGCCTATTCACCCCTTGCTCAAGGAATCCTCGCCGGGACGATCACCCCCGACAATGTCCCGACCGATTTTCGTGCTAAGAATAGGCTCTTGGGTCCAAGTCTCTTCCCCCGCGTTGCGGCGGTTCTGGGCGAACTCCGCACCATCGCGGCCGAGCTCGATCGAACCTTAAGTCAGGTAGCGCTCCGCTGGCTCCTCGATACCCCCGGGGTCAGTGCAACGATCGTTGGTTCAAGTAACCTTACCCAACTCGAGGAGAACCTCGGGGCTTTGGACTGGCACCTGTCGAGCGAGCACTACGGCCGGTTAGCAGCGATCTCAACGCCGGTATCCGCTGACCTCGCCCCCCACGACACCCTTTGGGGATGGCATCCCCGCGGTGGAGGAGGGAAGGGTCCCAAGCGAAGTTAGTGGTTAGCCCAACAAAGCTCCGGCAGGTAAAAAACTTACGTCCTTGGATACGAGCGACCGGAGAACATCATTGAGTCGTTATCGCGCCCCTGCTACTCTCCTTACGGGAAACAGGTGGAGACCACCCAGATGTTCACTCGGTTCATCAGATGTCTCGTTTGGGGAGTCTGCGCAGGGGTACTAGCCTATCCGCCCCCTCTCCGTAGTGCGGAGCCGCCCCCAACTGAAAAGAACGTCAGCATTGCACCGGATTCGCGCAACCAGATCGTTACCCTCACCGATCGGGGGCTTGATCCGCTGACCCTTCGAACAAAAAAAAGCGATTCGATCGTATTTTTCCTAAACTCAACCACCGACTCACTTACCACCATAGAGATAGACTACGGGGAGAAGCGAATGCATTGCGCGAGCGGCTCGCTGAAGCTCGATAACGATGGGAAGATCCGCTCGACTCGACCTTTCGGTCCGCGCACTTTTACCTCGGCGTGCTTTCCCGATCGCGGAACGTACACCGTCACCGTTCACGGTCTTCCAGCCCCTCGTACCGCAGCTTCCGGCACCATTATTGTGGAATAGGAGTTACAGGCTAAGCGATGCACTCGGTAAGACGGCTCCTCCTCCTCTCTCTCTTTATCGTGGCCACCTGCAGCGGTTGCGGGATGCCCAAAGTCAACCAGTCTCCCCTTTTCTTAAATCAGAGACTTCACACCGTAGCGATACTACCGCCGAGCTCAACCGCCACGATCCCGCGTGAGCGGGTCGCGACGTTGCGCACCGCGCTCGAGAACGAGGTCACCAATCACGGTTTGAGCACGATTGACCGGGCGATTATCGATAGTATCTGCACCGATTCAACCTGCCGAGAGCGGGACAAGCTCATCGCCAGGTATCCTATCGACGCCTTTGCAACCCTTACCATCGATAAAGCCTCACGGAATAATTTTCTTGCTGGCTATTACAACTCTATCTCCGGGCGACTCACCCTCACCGACGTCGAGGGAAACGAGCTTCTCGCTATCAAGCACACCGAGAGCGAGCGGGGTGGCCTCCTCTTTAACTCCGGCCAGATATTTCAGGGGCTCATCTCGCAGATCCGAAATAGCGACGACGCCGCGTTCGCAACGCTTGCAGCGAAGTATGCCCAAACCGTGGTGACGAGTATCCCTCGCCCCCCCGAGAGTGACGCCCCTGGTGCGGTGACCCCACCGAATATTGAGCGTGCCTCGATCGTCCCCAAAAGAGCGGCGGTTTATGAGGTATGCCTCTTCGGTTCGCCCAACGCACAGGGAGTCGTGGTACTAAGGAATAAAACTAAAACTAACCTGCGCGAGGTCTCCCCGGGCCGCTATTGCAGTAACTATCTTGTCGTCGATCCGGAGCAATTTGTCGGCGCGGAAGCCGAACTTCGGGACGTCTTCGGCACCGCCACCCGGTTTGCCCTCGGAGCTCTTCCTCCTCAGTCGAGCGACAGTTGCCGGGGAGAGCTCGTTGCCACTGCTGCTCCCGGTGCGGTAACACTCACCTCCCCGTGTCCAAGCGCCACCGTCAAGGTTCTTATATACCGCGCCCCTACTCCTGCTGGGCCTTTCGAGAAGATCGCTGAACGCAGAGGGCCGTCGTGGCGAGGACCGACCGCCAAGTTCCGCGGATACCCCACCCTTGCGCTTATCGCCGTCGACCGAAACGGGCTCCTCTCTGAGCCCCGCCTTTATACTATCGAGTCGAAAGGGGGAGCATGAGCACCAAGGTTCTCCGGGCTCAGTCACGTTCTCACGCCGTCGAACGTTACCGTGGCGTAATGGTCTTTTTACTTGCTCTCCTTTTGAGCGGTTGTACCACGAGCCTCAAACACGAGCTCAATTTCAACCCTGCGGCGCCCATCCGGGTGGCCATCCTACCGTTTGTTCAAGTCAATGCTGCGCGCGAGATCATCGAGGAGAATCCCGACCTCCTCATCGACGATGTTGCTCTCATCTCCTCGCGCTCCCCGCTAATGCCGACACAGTTCGTCCAGCGGGTGGTACGAAGTTCGCTGAAAGAGAGCTCCGCCCTCGACCTCATCTCACCGGCGGTAGTCCAAGGTGAGCTTCTGCATCACGGCTTCGCTACCCCCGATCTCTCCCTTGACCGAAGAAAGCTGTTCGCCACTCCGACAAAGGAGATCTGTATTCATCATCTGAGCTGCGATGCTATCCTCTACGGCCGCATAACCCGCTGGGATCGTCGTTATTACGGCATCGAATCGGTGACGACGGTTGGGGTGGATCTAGAGCTTATCTCCGCTACCGATGGCGCGGTACTTTTTCGGTCCACGAGCGTCGATTCGGATAGTCGCGGGCTCACCAAAGGCCCGACCGGCTTCTCCGATCTCCTGATTGAGCCGCTCAAGGGACTCGACAACAAACTTGTCACCGACCTCGCCCGCCGTGTGGTAGCAGAAGCAGTCGAACCGCTTCGGGTCGACCGACGCCCCGAATTTCTTGAATCCCCCCCTCCCGCGATCTTTAGCTCGGCGCACGACGGTATCGGTGGAACGCTCTCTGAGCGGGGATATCTGACGGTGGTGATGGCTGGGACCGAGAAGCTCACCGCAACGTTTTCGGTTGGAACGCTCGTACGCTCGATCCCAATGATTGAGCGGACCCCCGGTGGGTATATCGGCGAGTACCATCCCCTTCCGAGCGACTCATTTTCCGAGGCACCCATCGTTGTTGAACTAGCCGATGTCCACGGCCGAATCACACGGCAACGTATCGGTGGAGCTCCGTTGACACTCGTCCGATGAACATGCGGAGATAGACGCATGCGTTTTATCGTCATCCTTCTCTTCGTCAATCTGATCGCGTGCACCAAAGTGCTCCCGCCCCGTGCAGGCAGTGGCTCACCAGGAGCTGCCTGCCATAATATTCCGGTTCTCACCACAAACGGAGAGACTCGGCGTCTTGGCGATTACCTCGGAGAAGTGACACTCCTCCACTTTTGGGCCACCTGGTGTGTGACGTGCCGCGAAGAGATGTCATCGCTCGGGCGGGTAGCTCGAGACTTACCTGACCTTCGGGTGATAGCCATTGCAGTCGAAGACGACCCTGTCGCTGTGGCGGAATTCATCGAGGCCGCAGAACTACCCTATACGGTCGTGCTTGACGGGGGCACTGCACGCGCCCGCTTCGACATTCGGAGCCTTCCTCACACGGTCCTCCTCGATCAATCCGGCGCTCGGATGACCCTCTTGGATCCGGAGTCCGGCGAAAAGGTCGCAGCAGTAACAAGTCCCCGCTACTGGGGAAGCACCACGGCGATCGAGCGATTGCGCCAGAGCATTCGTTAATCGAAAGGGACTTTCTCCTCGCGCCTCTCGATAGCTTTTTCACCTGCCGAGAGGTCTCCCGAGGCGATATACGAGCGCGACCAGCACGGCCGCGCAGATACCAGAACAATGCGCTGGTATCTGGCTTCGGGCGTATCTACGGCAAGCTCAGTCGCCCGAGCCCAAACGCTAACAAGACGCACCAGCAACGATTCCGCCACGCGGACCTACTTTCGAGTGAACTTTGCTGTCGGAGTACTAGTGGAGATTAAGACAGTCGTTCAGGCACTGTCGAATCGCTTTAAAGTAGAGCAGACGATTTTCCCGATCAACCTCGCGGAGCGCTTCGGTCATCTCCAGGTAGAGTATCCCCACCTTATCGATGTTACCGAACTTCCCGGTAACGTGAGAGACAAAGTCTCCGTTCAGAAAAACGTTCTCTTCGACTATCGGCATCGAACAGTGAAACGCCTCCGAGACGGGATGTGACCGTTCACCGCCACACGCACAACTCACCGGGCGATATTCGCGCGTCTCGCCGAGCCGCAACCGCGGAACCAAAACCATCCGCTTCGGATCGAGAATATAGACACACCCACGCAGAAAGCCCGTCTTCGGTACCACCTCGCCGACGAGACCGTTCAATGCCACGGTGGAGATCCGGTTCTGTGTGATCGAGTCGTAAACCCCTTTAAAGGCGACTTTCACCGGCTCAGGACAACGCTGCGCGTGCTCGTTCGCGGCGTAGCGCTTCTCCGCGTAGTGTTTATTGACAACATCCACCTGACGCTGCGGAGACAGCGCTGCCCCCAAAAGCTTGGGGGCGAAGCCAACATAGTGAGCGTACCGCTCCACTAAGTGCTCACGAATCCGTTCCAGGCCATCTTGACCGAGAAAATAGATAACCTCGCCCTCAACTTCACGCCACCGCTGCACCGCCCGGGGATAGAAGTTGGGGTCGTTCGTGCGGGCGAGGGCCTCACCCACCTGACACATTCGCCGCACACCATCGCCAAGCTCACGGGTTGAATCGTCGATCTCCTCGTCTTCTTCTCCCGCATCGCCTCTCGCTAAAGCAAGACGCATAACGGGGTCGGCGTTCCAACTAAGGAGAAACTCCTTCCCTAACCGGTGCGGATCGAAGCCAACGATAGTTGAGATTTCATCGTCGAAGTGAAGCGGAGCATCGGCGGGCCCTCCTCCGTAAGTACTGAGCGCTTTCGCGCACGTACTCGGATAATTCCAGGCAACAAGCGCCACTCCGAGCTGACGAAAAAGTGCGGCCATCACGGCGATATCAACGTCGATACCTTGCTTCTCCGCGATTAACTCAACGGTTGCGCAACTCACCAGTTGGTGTTTGAGCCGAAGGAGCTGGACTTCTTTCATCCCGATGAAGTCGTGACTGCTAACCTCATTACCGCCGACACCGAATATTTCGGTGAGCTCCCGATGTGAACGTGAGCGCAGGAGATCGAGCGGGCTTCTCAGGCGGTCTTCGCCAGCGACTTTTTGGCCGAGCTGACGAAAACAGTAGGTGAAGAGTGAAAAGTCGTTTCGCAGGTCCGCGATCAGATCGTTCGGTCGGCCCTCGTAGAGCTTTCCGGCCAGCTTACGTTGGACATCTTTGAGCACCGGCGCTTGCACCGGCATCCACCCACGGGCGACGTATTTAAACGCCTCTCCTAAACGACGCTCGGACAGATCTCGCCGTTGAGTACGTTCTGCGTTTGACACCATCCCGAAACCCTTCACCAACTTTGCGTAGGCTTCGAGGTATATCGGTCGATTTGGTAAGGAATGAGAGTCTTTTCCCGAACTTGAGGGGGGACTCCCCCAAAATGGTGAAATCTCCAACAAGTTCTACGATTTATTCGTATCGTTCGGCGCCACACATCGAGTCCTGAGGCCCCCCAGAGGAGGACGAGTCCGAGGGCGAACGAGACAAAAAGCCGGATAGTCCGCCCCCCGGAGATGCTCTCTGGTGAAAAAACCCTTAAGACGAAGTACTAGCCTACTCTTCGGCGAAGCTCTGCGGCTATCTCACCCATGAATTTCTCCGTTGAGAGGTACGAGCCGCTCGGGACATTCGACCCGTGAATACAGACAGCTAGATCTTTCGTCATCTTGCCTGCCTCGATCACATCGGTGCAGACCTTCTCAAGAGTCTCCGCGAACTTTACCACCTCCGGCTGACCATCGAACGTCCCGCGATAAAACAACCCGCGAGTCCACGCGAATATCGAGGCCACCGGATTCGTCGAGGTCTCCTTACCTTGCTGGTGTTGACGATAGTGGCGGGTCACCGTTCCGTGAGCCGCCTCCGCCTCCACCGTCTTCCCATCCTCAGTAAGGAGAACCGAAGTCATCAGACCGAGCGAGCCGTATCCCTGAGCGATAGAGTCGGACTGAACATCGCCGTCGTAGTTTTTACACGCCCAGACGAAACCACCGCTCGACTTCATCGAAAAAGCGACCATATCGTCGATCAGCCGGTGTTCGTACGAGATCCCAGCCGCAGCGTACCGCTCCTTGAATTCAGACTCATAGACATCCCGGAATATGTCGCGGAACCGCCCATCGTAGGCTTTCAAAATCGTGTTCTTCGTCGACAGATAAAGCGCCATCTTCTTGGTTAGCGCGTAGTTCATGCAGCTTCGGGCAAAGCTCTTAATCGAGGCATCGACGTTGTACATCCCCATTGCAATGCCGCTACCCGGAAATTTAAAGATCTCGTACTCCAACGGTGCTCCGCCGCCTTCGGGGGTAAAGCGCATCGTGAGGGTTCCCTTTCCAGGAACGACGAAATCGGTAGCGCGATACTGATCGCCGAAACCGTGTCGACCGATAATGATCGGCTTCGTCCAACCCGGCACTAAACGAGGGATGTTGTTACATAAGATCGCCTCACGGAAGACCGTTCCGTCGAGGATGTTCCGAATCGTGCCGTTCGGAGACTTCCACATCTTCTTCAGTTTGAACTCTTTGACCCGGTCCTCGTCCGGGGTGATCGTCGCGCATTTAACTCCGACCCCGAAAGTCTTGATAGCGTGGGCCGCCTCAACGGTAACGCGATCCTCGGTCGCGTCGCGATGCTCAATCGAGAGATCGAAATATTTAAGGTCGATGTCGAGAAACGGTAAGATCAGATCCTCACGAATCATTCGCCAGATGATCCGCGTCATCTCATCACCATCAAGCTCAACAACCGGATTCTTGACCTTAATCTTTTGCATAGAAACCTCGCGCCAAAAGGCCCCCGACAGGGGGCGCAGACCTGCTATAATCTCCCAAGATTACCCACTTTTTTCAAGAGAACTCAGTGGCTGACCCCCAGTCCCTCGATATCGATCATATTTCCTCCCCCGAGACTCGGCGTAGCTTCGGTCACCCTTTCACCGGGAGGCGAGTACGTCCCTGAAGCCTGGTGACGATGCGCTTTTTAAAGTATATTCGCGAAGCCTTACATATGGTGGCTGACCCAAAAAATACCGAGTATTTGATGCCGATGACTTCCGCCCTCACCCCTGCTACGCCCCCGCACTCCGAGCCTGTTGCCGTCGTCGTTCTCGCCGCGGGGCTTGGGAAACGGATGGGGCTCGACACCCCGAAAGTACTTGTTTCAACCCGTCGAATGCCGCTCCTGCACCACGTGCTCCACACGGTTAAGAGCCTCAATCCCCAACGTATCGTCGTCGTCACGGGCCATAAACGGGAGCTCGTCCATGCGAGCGTCGAAAAGGATTTCGGGGTGGATTCGGGGATAACCTTCGCCCATCAACCGGAGCAACGAGGCACCGGCGACGCGGTCCGGTGCGCCCTTCCGGCGCTCGATGGATTTGTCGGTACGGTGGTAATCCTCTACGGGGACTCGCCCCTTGTCTCGGCAAAAACGATAACGGAACTCTTACGCACCCATCACGAGACGAATTCCACTCTGGCGCTTATCTCAATCGAAGTCGAGCCGAGCGTCCCGTATGGCCGAATTCTTCGTGACAAAACGAGCGGTCAAATTCGCGGAATCCGTGAGGCGAAAGATTGTTCTGCGGAAGAGCACCGCATTACCGAAATGAATTCGGGGGTATATGCGGTTGACTCAGCGTTCCTCGCCCCCGCAGTCGCGGAGCTGAAAAACGACAACGTGCAAAAAGAGTTTTATCTGACCGATATCGTCGAACGAGCGGTCACCGAAGGTCAGCGGGTCGAAGCGATCCTTGCTACGAGCGCGACTGAACTCTTCGGGGTAAATACTTTAGCGGAGCTCGCCATGATCAATGCCCAACTTCACAATCAAAAGATCGCTGCACTCATCGAGAGCGGCGTTATTATCGAGGATCCGAAGACCGTCTATGTCGATGATGGTGTCACGGTAGCAGCCGGCGCTCGCATCGGCCCAAATGTGCAGCTTCGGGGCACTACGGCGATCGGAGCTCATGTCGTGGTGGAAGGAAGCGCCGTGCTCCGCAACTGCACCATCGGAGCAAGCGCGACGATTAAGTTTTCTGTCGTTGCGGAAGACGCGGCTATCGGCTCACACGCCGCCGTGGGCCCCTTCGCTCACTTACGTGGCGGGACCGTCCTCGGGGAACACGTCAAAATTGGGAACTTCGTCGAAACGAAGAAAGCGGTACTTGCCGATGGGGCCAAGGCATCGCACCTCTCCTACCTGGGCGATTGCACCGTCGGCGCGGAGACCAATATCGGAGCGGGAACCATCACCTGTAACTACGACGGCTATGAGAAGTTCCAGACGACGATTGGCCGGGGGGTCTTCATCGGCAGCAACTCAGCGCTCGTCGCACCGGTAACGATTGAGGATGGCGCTACCGTCGGCGCGGGCTCCGTCATCACCAAAAGCGTGGAAAGAGACAGCCTTGCCGTCACCCGCGCGCCCCAAGTTGCGAAAGCAGGGTGGTCGAAGCGAAAACGAGAAGGCGCGGCTAAAAAGGGGTAAAAGGAGCCCCTCCCCTTACCTCTCGAGCGACCGCTTCCGAAGCCACAGCACCTGAACGACCGCCGCAGTCGACATCGCTCCGATCACGACGAAGATCCCTGCGGAAGACTGTCCCACTATCCCGACACTCACAACGAAACCGAACGTCAGAACATACAAAATCGTCCCCTCTGATATCGCGCGAGTGCGGTGCAGAGAGACGAGGGTGCCCCCATAGAGACTCTTTACCGTGGCGGCAAGGAGTGTGGGGAGTGCAAGCCAAAGAGCTTGCCGAGCAAGCACCACCATCTCCGGTGGCAGCTTCACGATCCCGCTAAACCAAACGGCGCCAAGAGGGGTTGCCATAAATAAAAGTCCGACCGCCCCACTCAGCAGAGTGAGACGTCTCGCAAATCGCGCAAGCTCCAGAGCCGCGCCCTCTCGGCCATGCTTCGATATGACGACCTCGTTGAACGCAAACCCTGGACCGCGCAGCAAGAACATCAAGCCACCCACAACTGGTAACAACGCGAGGCCAGTTACCGGCTCAGGCATACGGCTCAGCGCACCACTGGAGAGAGGTTGGATCAAGAAATCAAGTAGCGCCGTTAGCGCAAGCGGCGCATAGAAATAGAAGAACCGGGGAAGCGTTAATGGCTCTACCACGGGGTCGGCTTCGCGTAACCGCTCACGAACGACCACTCGCGCCGCAACCCCGATAAATAACGCTTCGGCCATTACCCCCGCGGTGAGCGCAGCTGCTCCGGTCAGGGCCCCACCCGCCTCAATCCCGTAGAAACACACCAGTACTGTCACGATATTGGTAGCCAGTCGAACGACGGTGCCGAACCCGACAACTCGCGATCGTCCGAGTCGAATAACGACGCCTTGGAGAAATCGTCGGTAGGCGATCGACCACGTCCACGGTGTCATGACGAGAAATCCTACTCGAGCCGCCTCGCGTACCTCCTCGGGACACCCAAGGATATCCCGAGTTATCGTGTCATAGAGCGGGGTCAGCGCGATAAGAAGATGCACAACGGAAAGCACGCTCCCCAGCACCATCATCACGCGGAAGAGAAACCGATACGCCAACCTGTCTCTACAGAGCGCGGTGGCGGCGGAGAGAAGCATCAAGATCGGCGCCTCGATGATGAAGCTTACCGGGATGAGAATTCCCCCCAAAGCGGCGAGGTTCACCGCGGGATCGGGTAAGCGCGAAATGGCGCTCGTAATGACCGGCACCTCAAGCGCCATCGCGAACCAGCTTACCCAGAGCGGAAGCCACGCCCAAAACAGCTCGCGCTGGGTTACCACTTCTACTCGCCCATTCGGGGCTCGCTCATGGCTGGCCGACTCGACGAGCCCTTCCTGGGCTCCAACCACTTTTTGGTCAGTCGATGGGCCGCCCGCCATTCTCTACTCCTTGCTAGGGCTCTCTCAGCGCCCGCGGGGGCAAAAAAAATGGCTCCGCTAAGGGAGCCATTATCTGCCACCCAGCCGGACCGAAGAGCAACTCAAGGCAGCTCTGCGGTTCGCCTGTAGGGTGCAAGACTACTTCTTCGCCTTGCCTTCTTTGGCTAAACGAAGGCGCGCTTCTTTGTTGCGCTTCTTAAGCAATTTCGAGCGCTTATGAGCGCGACGGGTCTCGGTCACTTTGGTTGGAGAAGCCATAAAACACCTTTAATCTAAGCCGTAGAGCCCCGTAACGTACCTGAACTTCACCACTCGGTCAAATATACGCCCTTACCGCCCTTCCCCCTCTGCCAAGCCCCTGAGCGCCGCGATGACCGGTGCCGTTGGCGGCAGGGCGTGGGGTGGGCTCGCTAACACCCCTAAAAACGTTTCCGCGCACCGCCGAAGAAGCTCAGCGTTGTAACTCCTCAACTCCGCGATACCCCTATCATCGAGAAGCGCATGGAGGGTCGAGGCAAAGAACTCGGCGCTACTATCGCGCGACTGGCCTCCAGATTTCGCCGACGTCCACGAACTCTCATTTACGACCTCGAAAAATTGAGGAGAGGCGCGTTGAATATCTTTCATGAGCTCGATCACCTCTGGCGCTCTTGAGGGAAAGTTAAGCGCTACGTCAGCCAGATGAATTCCCTCGTGGCGCCCGACCACTATCGCATCCTCAACCGAGTTTCCGAAAACCGCGAATGCCCCCGTACTCACCACAAACACCTGCGGCTCAATCAACCGACAACCTGCTTCGATAGCTTTCGAACCGACGACGTAATCGGCCTACCACCTGCGGGCGGGACCGCCTCTACCGAGCAGATCTGCGCCGCACTTATGGCTCAACTACCCACCCATCTACTTCCAGTGGCGGATATCGGGAGTTTCTTCGGGCTGTGTGAGAGCTCCGCGGACATCATTCAAGGGGAGCTTAACGCATTTTATCGAGAGTCGAAAAAGTTATGGCTCAAGCAGGCTGGGCTTCGAACGATCACCGCAAGTGCGTATGGGTGTGACTGGCGCGCTCTCGCAGTCAAGATCTGCACGTTCAACGAGCCTGCTGTTGAACCTTCGTGCGAAGGAATAAAGGAGCTCTGCATGCAGACCGCAGCCTCTGTGACGGTTTTTCCACCTAACGCAAGTTGCGATGAGCCGGGAGCGCTGAGCGGTAGCGCAAGTATTCCGGGCTGCAGCTGCGAAACGACCTACACACTCATCGAGCCGATCAACTGCTCCGGTACTCAGCCGGTCAGGATCGAAAACTAGCGATTCTTGTCTGGAGGGCTGGATTCTATCCGGCCGAAGCGCCTGAGGTGACACGACCAAGGCTCGACAGAGTCGAGCCCTCCACAGGTCTCTGCGAGTGATTCGATTCTGGAGGGTCGGATTCCATCCGGCCAGGGCACCACAGGTGATTCGAGCAAGGACTGGAGGGCCGAACTCTGTCCGGCTGTAGTACCACCGGTGATTCAAGCGCGGCTCGACAGAGTCGAGCCCTCCACAGGTCTCTGCGAGTGATTCGATTCTGGAGGGTCGGATTCCATCCGGCCAGGGTACCACAGGTGATTCGAGCAAGGACTGGAGGGCCGGACTCTGTCCGGCTGTAGTACCACCGGTGATTCAAACACGGCTCGACAGAGTCGAGCCCTCCATAGGTCGCTGGGGGTGATTCGACACAAAACCTACAATCTCTTTAGGAGAGCGTCGCAGAGCTTCAACGCCCCTTTGCGGCGTTTCACCGTCGCGGCGTTCGGCTCGTCGCCGAGGCCTCGCAAGAGGCGGTTTAACGATTGTAGCTGGGAGCGTAGCGCCGCAGATGCGGTGGTCGGAGTAGCGATTTTGGAGTAGTTCGCTCCGAGCTTGACGAGGACGAATCGTTTGGTCGTGATCGTCTTACGCGCTTTGGCCTGAGCGCGCCGCTCCCGCTCGTTATTTACCGCATGAGGTGCCCTGAGCCGGCGAACGGCCGAGCGAATTGAGTAGACCGTTGAGCGTATGCTCCTCCCAGTGAGAACGAGCGCCCTCTGCGAGGGCACAGAGATCTTCCACGTTCGCAGCGTATCGGGGTCGCTCGGCGGCCGGCTTACCGGAGCGAGGCGGAACTCCCGATACGATTCGATGCCCCCCGAACCATCCCCACGGCTGTTGTGATGTGCCCACAGACCGCCCCACGCAGCGTTCGCTGTCTGATAAAGTCCATCCTCGAACGTCAAAGGGCTTACCGGTGGTCCGAACGTGAGGTAACGCAACGACTCCTCGGTCGCAACGAACTTAAACGGTGAGGATGCCACAAGCTCGATCTTGCACGTTTTGTTCCCTCCGAGATCGCGCCCAAAACGCACAATGCCGGAGCTTCTTCCCCCAAATCCCGGTCCGCCAAACTGAGCTGCGACCTGCGTGCCGGAGATCGTCAGCGACATCGCTGGATGGTACGACATATTTCCTTCGCCTAAACACCGCTCCGCGACAAAGTTTGTCCCGGCGATGATCGCATCGATAAGGAACGTGGCGGCTGTGTCATCGAACCCGGCGATCATCTCCGCACGCGTCGTCTCCGGTTTGAAGAGATACTCTCGAATCGGAGCGGGCATGGCGATAGCACCAGCGACGATCGGATTGAATAGCTCATCAGCGAGGTACATCACCAGGAGCTGCTCGGGGGTATCAAAGATAGCACCGGTGGTGTTAAGCCGAAGAACGTTGGCCACCGCCGAGACGAAGGCGAATTGATCCGGCGTAAGGCGACTCTCCGCATACCCATCGACCGCGGCGACGAGCACATCGATAAAGCGGGCGAGCCCAACAGAATCGGTGCTCGTGGCGAAGCGAAACACCTCAGCTCGGGAGATCGGCGATTGAAGGTGCTCGGTAACAAAACGCCGCACGGCGAACTGCCGGTCGGTCTGCAGGCCAGGATCTTGATAGTAGGGGCGCTCTGGTCGTCCCGGGCAACCCGACTTAAAGTTTCCGTTATCGGAGCTTGTCCACAGCTGTCCACTACAGACCGTGGATGGATCGAGTCCTACTTTGGCTGCGCCCGGCTGGACGGCGTTTACCGTGAGCGGGTTGATGGTGTTCGGTTCGTTGATGCGGTCGATTTTGCCCTGGTTCATGGCGTAGTACGCGGTCCGCGGAGCCGCGACGGTATCGCTCGGACGACGCGGAGCGCAACCCGCTTCTCCGTAAAAGGGTAGCCCGTCTTCGACCGCTGCTATAAAGGCTGCGCCATCATTTGCAAGCCCGGCGCGAAGCCGCGACCAAAAGCCGTTGAGGAAATTTGATGGGGATTTCTGACGCCAGGAAAGGACGTAAGTCCTACCCGTACTCGGCTCCTGCACGAGAGCGAAGACTTTGCCGAATCCGGGCACCTCAAAGCGGTCTATGGTCACCGGAGCGCCGTTTCGGGTAAGCGTTAGGGGCGATCGCCTCAGCGGCCGCCATGCCCCATCGTAAAAATAATCCGCGCCATTCGTCTCCGCAAAAAATAAGATCCCCCCACCGATCGGATCTGCGGTGCCGCTCGTGGCGCTGTGCGGAGTAAATTGTAACCCGATGAAACCGGCGAGGGTTGGGTATGCCGCGACGACGAAGGGGATAAGCTGATCCTTGCTCCGTCTGGCGTAGGCGCGAAAGACCTTCACCTGGGTGAGGGGGCCACCGGGTGTGCCCCACGTCGAGGGTTGGTGCGGCTCGCCGGCCACGACGCACTCCCGAGCACCGGGACGATCGGTCGGCATAAACGTAAAAGCGGCGCCGTTTGATGCACCCTGCGCGAGGTGCTCCGGTTGAGTGAAAGTAGGAAACTCAGGGGGCACCCCGAGTGCGTCGCCCGTCTTCATCCCCACGGAGAGCGGAGCCCCGAGATTTTCCGATCGAAGCCATGTCGGGATGCTCTTGAGCATCCCGGTAATTCCGCCGAAATCGTAGCTCTGGCTAATCCAAGCATAGCCCCGCAGCACATCGTGGAGTTGGAGGTTGCAAAAGTATTTGACGATGTTGGTGCTACGGAGACTCGGATTGCGGCTGTAAAAATCCTCCTCGAGTTCTCGGGCTGCTGCTTGCGCCCCCTCGATCCACCGGGTGATGATCCGTTTGTTTTGGGGGGCGAGCGTATTCAGATTATCCTGCGCCCAAGCGTCCACACCGAACCAGCGCAGCATGTTCGAGATTCCTTCGAGGGTTGTCGGGCCATCGAGAGGTGCTTCGATCGTGCCATCGGCGTCTACTCGGTGGACGGGGAGTTTGAATCCGGCCACGCCGTTGTAGTACTTCGGATCGCTCGTATTTAAGAACGCGTCGATGGCCTGCCGATTGAGCGCCGAATTGTGCTGAGTCGTGATGAGTGAGCCAAGGAGAATGGTGAGCGGATCGAGTCGGAAATGTTCCCGACCCATCGCAAAAGCTAGGTTCTCGAGGCTCCCGTCCAAAGTTGTCGCGGGTGCCCCGGATTCGTAGAAGGTAGTATCGGCGAAGCGGCTTCTTTCTACGGTCACTGTCGTTTCGCCCCTCACCGCACAGAGCGGCATAACCCCGAGCAAAAGGGCGCTGAAGGCGGTAACAATCGTACGAGTTCGTCGCTCCATCGCTATTAAGATTCTAGAGGGGAGCAAATTAGATGCCGCCTCACAATTTTACCGTGAGGGACAAGCCCCGTAACATACTGATACACCTATTTGTGAGGCAGTATCGGTAGCGGATCGGCGAACGCGGCTCGCTATCGGGAACCGGTAACCTTGGTGGTTGCCCCCATCGGGGATTGCCGGAAAGCTCGTCGGTGGGTATCGATACGCGGAGCCCCAGAGCGCGCGACGCTGTATCTTTTAGCGGAGGGGCCAAACCCCTTCCCTGCTTCTGGTTTGTTGCACCTGACAAACGAGGCTCGCGCGGTTTTTCCGGACTTATTCAAGAAATATGTGCAAGTGGAGAATCCGACAGACGCAACGTTAATCGCAGCACACTCTCGTGCCAAAGAATTCGCGTTGTTCTCTGCACCTGTTCTCTGCACCGGGGCTACTCGATGCAGATGGAGGTATTTATTTAGAGTGGGAGGATGGATCGCTCCTCGCTCTGCCCCCTGCAAAAAGTTGCCCCGGTACAGGGGAAAACGTCTGCAAGAATCACTTCGAAAAACTAGATATCGAGGTTGCGCGTCTGAAGCGCGTTCTCTTCGATAAATTTCCGCCGTGGCTCTACTTCGTCGCCCATCAGCACGGTGAAGATACCATCCGCCTCGATGGCGTCCTCGATACGTACTTGAAGGAGCATCCGATGGGTCGGGTCGAGGGTCGTTTCCCAGAGTTGCTCAGGGTTCATCTCGCCAAGACCTTTGTAGCGGGTGATCGTCATGCCTTTACGGCCACGCTCGTCGACAAGGGTGGCGAGATCCTCGTAGTCAGCAAAGAGACCGAGATCCTTTTTCGACTCGGTGTCGCTCGCGGTGAAAGGGCGGGTGCCGAGTTTGGCGACCTCGTTGTACGTCCTCACTAACCGGGCAAAATCGCTTCGAGCCCACAACTTCTTGGAGAGGTCGGTGACTTTCTGCACTCCTTTGAGCCGCGTTTTCGCGCGCACGATAAACTCGCTCTTTCCTTCGAGCTGCTCTTCAACCACAAACACGGCGCGCTCACCAAATCGAGCTCGATCGAGCGCTTCCTCAATCGAGCGAGCCAGCGCCTCGGCGGACTCGCGGGTGTTAAAAACGTCAGCTGATTTGGTGCCGCTCTTTGCAAATGTTGCGACCACCCGCTTATCAAACCGTTCGCCGGTGAACTGCTCAAGCGCGGCTGGGATCTCGCGCAGACTCATGATATGCGGCTTCAGCGCTTCGCCACTTGTGGTGGTACCATCTGCGGCGGTTACCTCAAGACCGGAGATACCACCTGAGACAATGACATCAGCAAATTCGGTTTCGTCTTTTAGATATTTCTCGGCTTTACCCCGCTTAATTTTATACAGGGGCGGCTGCGCGATGTAGAGAGGGCCCCGCGCGACGAGCTCGTTCATCTGGCGATAAAAGAACGTCAGAAGAAGGGTTCGAATGTGGCTTCCATCGACGTCCGCATCGGTCATGATAACGATCTTGTGGTAACGAAGCTTGGCCACATCGAAATCATCCGACCCGATACCGGTACCGAGCGCGGTGATCATCGTCCGGATCTCTTCGAAGGCGAGCATCTTATCGAAGCGGGCCTTCTCAACGTTCAAAATCTTACCTTTGAGCGGCAAGATAGCCTGATTCTTCTTATCGCGACCTTGCTTCGCTGAACCGCCGGCGGAATCTCCCTCAACAAGGAATAATTCGCAGTCCTCAGGGTTCTCGTTCTGACAGTCCGCGAGCTTTCCGGGGAGCGCCGCAGAATCAAGTGCGCCTTTACGGCGTACGAGTTCACGGGCTTTACGAGCGGCCTCACGAGCGCGGGCAGCTTCGAGGCTCTTACCCACCACTGATTTCGCTACGCCGGGATTTTCCTCGAGGAAGCGGGTGAGGTTCTCGTTAACGATCGCTTCGACAAAGCCTTTTACCTCGTGGTTGCCAAGCTTCGTTTTTGTCTGTCCTTCAAACTGGGGCTCGGGGATCTTCACGCTGATGACTGCGGTAAGTCCCTCACGAGTATCGTCACCCTGAATCGCCTCATCACCACCTTTGAGGAGTCCATTCTTGGTCGCGTAACCGTTGAGTGACCGCGTGAGCGCTGATTTAAAACCAGCAAGGTGAGTGCCACCCTCCGAGGTGTTGATATTGTTGACGTAGGTAAAGATGTTCTCTTGGTACTCCTGATTATACTGGAGCGCTACCTCAACAATGATGTGATCTTTTTCATCGCGGAAAAACACCGGCTCTGGAAAGAGTGGGTTCTTCGACTTGTTCACGTGCTGAACGAAGCTCTTGATACCGCCTTCGTAAAAGAATTCCTGCTTTTTATCGATGCGCTCGTCCACAACGATAAAACGGAGCCCGGCATTCAAAAAAGCGAGCTCACGAACGCGGTGGATAAGCGTCTCGAGGCTAAACGTCTTCGTCTGGGTGAAGATCGTATGGTCGGGGTAAAAGGTAACTTTCGTGCCACGCCCCTCGGCAGGCCCCATCTCTTTCAGAGGAGCAAGCGGCTCGCCGCGGCGAAATTCCATCGCGAATAGCTTTCCGTTTTGACGCACCTCAACTTTCAACCACTCCGAAAGAGCGTTGACGACCGACACTCCGACACCGTGAAGACCGCCCGAAATCTTATAAGCATCTTTCTCGAACTTTCCCCCGGCGTGCAGTTTGGTCATAACGACCTCAACCGCACTGACACCCTCGGTGGGGTGCATATTGGTCGGGATTCCACGGCCGTTATCTTCAATCGATGCCGAACCATCGAGGTGCAGCATAAGGGTGATGGCGGTGCAGTGCCCGGCGAGCGCTTCGTCTACCGAATTGTCGAGAACCTCGTACACCAAATGGTGATAACCGCGATCGTAGGTATCTCCGATGTACATACCAGGGCGGCGACGGACGGCATCGAGACCCTCGAGAACCTTAATGGCATCGGCGTCGTATACCTGCGCCGTGGCTTCAGCGGGAGCGTTGTTCATAAATATAAGTCCTAGGTGTCGAGTCCCCGTTTCTTCCCAAGGGCTCCTCGAAAGCCCTTTTGAGAGCGGCCAAAGGGCGTAACGAGGCGAGATTTTCGTGTGGAGAAATCCCCCTCGCGCGGATAAAAAAGCCTATTTTTAACTAGCCACCTTAGTGGCCCCTGAAAAAATATGAATTCCTTGTAGTATAGGACTGTTAGCTTATTTAGGTAAAGCTACGAAATGCGTGTTTTCGTGTTATTTTAATGAACAAATTCGAGTGTTTAATTATGTTTAATCGGATCGCCCGGTGAAAAAGCGTTTCGGTGGTCTAAAAACGTTTAAAATCGGCTTTTAGGGATCGCTAGCGACGTTGATACCCCCACCCCGAATCTCCCACTCGGAGCATTCCCCGGGACGACGCCGCGCCGCGCGGTCACGATCTGTCCCGGTCACAAAGACCTGTCGTTTCGTGTGATAGATAAGTTCAAACAACGCGTCGCACCGCGATTGATCGAGTTCGGAATCGACATCATCAAGAAGCACTATCGGCGCCTCTTTTCGATGTGACTCCAAGAGCGCAATCACGCCAAGTTTTAAAGCCAGAACGATGCTGCGAGCCTGTCCCTGTGAGGCGAATGCCCGAGCGTCGTGCCCATCAAGGGAGATAAGCACGTCATCCCGGTGGGGGCCACGGACCGGTGACTTGTAGCGGCGCTCACGCCCCTGAACGTCCATCAGTTGGGTAAAAATATCCTCAGCCGATGGAGATTCGCCCTCGATATCGCTCTCAAGTTTTAAGCTCACCTGACCATCGTGGTGAGCTAGCGTGCGGTAATACTCATTTGCGGCTTCCTCCAGCCCCCGGAGTAACGCTCGGCGGGATCGGAGTATCGAAGCTGCGGCGGTCGCCATGAGCTGATTCCACGGCTCAAGCGCCGATGTGTCGGCGTCCCCACCCTTGAGTAAGGCCGCCTTACTTTTAAGGGCGCGATGATAATCAAGGATCGCCCCCATAAGAGCAGGCTCGAAATCAACGATGTGGCGATCGAGGAATTTACGCCGCACCTGAGGGCTGCCTTTAACGATCGCAAGGTCGATCGGTGAAAAGGTGACGCATAAAAGCCGCCCCACAAATTCGGTCAAGGAGCGCACCTTGTTGCCGTTCACAAAGGCGCTGCGAGTTCCCTGTTCAATCGAAACTCCAAGCTCCTCATCGGTTAATGCACCTTTGATAAGTGCAAATGCTGACGCGCCCGTTTCGCCCCATCGCACCAGGTCCGCTACCGTTTGGGTTCGAAATGAACGGCCGGTGCAAAGGAGGTTTATCGCCTCGATAAGGTTCGTCTTTCCCTGCCCGTTTTGACCACAGATGATGTTGAGGCCCGGAGAAAAGTGTCGGGTTGAGTTCTCAAGATTTCTAAAATGAAAGAGCTTGAGCCATTCGATGTACACGTCTTCTCCGCTACCTCCTCACTACCACTTGAATCGCGCCATTTTTAGGCTAGCCGCATCGGCATGACGATCGCCTCGTACGCCTCATCCCCCTCGGCGTAACAACGCCCCGGTCCAAGTTCACCATGCAGCTCCATCGCGAGGTTTTGGGACTCTTGTATCGATAGTGCGATATCAAGGAGGTACTTCGCATTGAAACCAACGCTTAACGGCTTGCCGTCGTAGCTCACCGCAAGCTCCTCGCTCGCCTCACCAAGTTCCGGGGAGGAGCTTGAAATGCGGAGGCTCGATTTAGCGAAATCAAGTTTGACGCACTTGTTCTTGTCACTCACCATGAGGACTACCCGCCGAAGCGCCTGGGCGAACTCGCCAGCGTTAAGCGTTGCGACCGTGCCCTTATCCTTGGGTAGAACCTGGTTGTAATCCGGAAACTCTCCGTCGATGAGTCGCATAGCTATTTTAGCATCGCCTGATTCGACCACCAGGAAGCCGTCCACGATATCAAAACCGATATCCTTATCACCCGCACCCTCAACTATCTTTTTGACCTCTGTGAGGCCTTTGCGGGGCACAATGACCCTTTCGGTAAACGACATCCCACTCACCGGACGGGTAACGAGCGCCAAGCGGTGACCGTCGGTGGCGACCATCCGGAGACTCTGCGGATCTTTCTTCCCCTTTCCACCCGTAAGCTCGAAGCAGACACCGTTAAGGTTGTAGCGAGTCTCATCAAATGAGACGGCATACAGGGTCTTCTCAATCATTTCCAATAATTGGGGGGCTGGGAGTTTACTTTTGGGGGTAAACGCCAGACCGGAAAGACTGGGATACTCCTCAGCCGTCACACCGATCATCTTAAGCTTTGAGTTCTTAGCGGTGATCTCGACCCGTTCCCCTTCACCCAACTTCACGGTTACTTCACCATCGGGAAGTTCACGTACGATATCCGCAAATACTTTTGCATTTACAGTGGTGCTGCCCGGAGAGCGCACCTCGGCGGCCGCTGTTGCCATCGCGGTAATCTCGAGATCGGTTGCGGCGATTTTAAGTTTTCTATCCGACGCTGAGATGAGGACGTTCACCAAGATCGGCATCGTTGTTTTTCTCTCAACGATGCTCTGCGTAAGGTACAGCGCTCGATTGAGCTCAGCTTTTGATATCGTAATGTCCATAGTTTTCCTCACCACCAATGCACCGCCCATCATCTCATCATCACGATGTGGGCTAACGATTCTAACAAGGTCGGATAATTTATCTACAAATAAATAGAATTAAATTAGTAGTAATAGTAGGGCAACGTCTGAGCAGTGAAAAACACCGCTAACCTCTTTGTGTTTCACCACAAGTGGTGTGGATAATTTGTCAGCAAATCGTTGGTCGTTCGGGATAGTTTCCACACCTCTAAAAATGGCCTACTCGCCGCTATGATCTCTGTCAGGATAACCAGAAGATATTCACAGGTTTTGCCGGAAATTTACCTGTATGATTAATGACTTATCGACGCTTTGCACAAAACTAGGTGCAGGGGCCGGTCCCCCGCTGGTCGGAGCGAGATTAGTGCGACAGTAAGCGCCGCTCTATTTCAGCGACGAGCGCTTTGACTTGTTGATCACTGCCTACTTTGGTCGACACGACGTTTGCAGCGTGGATAACGCTCGAATGATCACGTCCGCCGAAATGTGCCCCGATCTCCGGATAAGAGTAGGTGGTATGCTTACGACATAAATACATGGCGATGTGGCGGGGGAATGAAAGATTCTTGGTGCGCCGCTTCGAGACCATCTCACTGACCTTGATGCCAAAGTGATCCGCTACCGCACGCTTAATATCATCAACTGAGAGAGCCACCGTTTTTGGTTGAAAAAGCGGCCTCAGAGCTGTCTGGGTGAGTTCGAGGGTAATCGGTTTGCTTTGTAAGCTGCTCATCGCATGAACTCGAGTCAGCGCGCCCTCAAGCTCGCGAACGTTCGAAGAGATGTTCTCGGCGATATAGTGCGAAACGGTTTCGGGCACAGCGAACGACTCGAGGTTCGCTTTGCGGTTGAGTATCGCGACCCGCGTTTCGAAATCAGGGGCTTGAATATCGGCGGTGAGACCCCAAGAGAAACGAGTTTGTAACCGTTCTTCGATCCCCGGGATGTCTTGGGGAATCTTATCCGAGGTGATGACGATTTGATGTTTGGCGCTATAGAGAGCGTTGAAGGTGTGAAAGAACTCCTCTTGGGTCCGCTCTTTGCCGCACATAAACTGAATATCATCGATGAGGAGCACCTCGATACTGCGCATTTTGTTTTTGAACTCATCCATCTTCGCATGACGGAGGGCTTGAATCAGTTCGTTGGTGAACGTCTCGGACGACATGTAGAGGACGCGGGCGTGCGGATTCTTCTCTAAGACGGCGTTTCCGATCGCATGAAGCAGGTGAGTCTTCCCGAGACCGACCCCACCGTAGATGAAGAGTGGGTTGTAGCTTTGACCAGGATTCTCGGCCACACGCAAAGCAGCAGCGTGGCAGAATTGATTGCTATTACCAACCACGAAAGAAGCGAACGTGTACTTGGGGTTCGGCTGAAAAAAGCCTCCCGCAACTCGGGGGAGCGCGGCGCTGTCATGGCGAGGACGGAGACGGGGCTTCACCTTACGAACCACCACGTTGCGCGATTCCCGATCGATCGATGAGGTTGGCTCAACCGCGGAGCGCACCGCGAGCTTCAAGGTAGTGCTGCTCATTCCGAGTTCTTGCGCCAAGGCTGAGCAGAGCTGTGTTTTGAAATTCTGGTCAACGTGATTACACACCAACCGGGAGGGGGCGCTCACCGAGAATTCGCCAGTTTCCCGATCAAACCCTTGTAATTCCAATGGCTTGATATAGGCAGCGAATACCTGGGGGTCGAGTTCCGCTTTAAGAGCCGAGAGACTGTTTCTCCAAGAGTCGCTCAACGGCACAACAGCAGAATCGGCGCGGATATCACGCATAACAACGCAACCAAAACAGTTAAATCAAAGAAGCGGCAGTTAAAAGGGTGAGCCGTTCACCTAAAGACCTCGAGGAGACGCTGTCGGCCGTTTTGAGCGGTGCACCCGGGTTGACCTTTCGGGTACGGAACGCTGCGGTGAGGCATGAAACGATCGAGGTAAAAAAACCACCGAGAGAAAAAAACCGTCTTATCGACTGCGACCGAACCTTCGATACTGCTAAGAAGGTATGGCGCCACCTAGTTCCACTGATCTGATCGGATTTTTTGGGCGCGCTACTTTTGTTCAGATTTTTAAGAGCAACGAGTAACACGAAACGCAAACCCACATGATCGTCGTCAGCGGAGTTTGAGATTTATAGCGGCGTACGATCTTTTTACAAGCGCATTTTGGAAAAAAAAAATCGGCGGCGTGATCATAAATGAAATCAATTCTTTCGCGCGAAATTTTCTTTCGAAGTATAAATCAGTTAAACAAAAAATTTTTCGGGGCAACGGTTCTGGAACGGATCGCTAACCGTGAGGGGCCTAACCACCTAAATTATCAACGTGAATTTTTATGATACACGAACCGATCGAGATCATACGGGGCACGTTGTGGTGGGGGCTCTCGTTCATTGGAGTGGCCGCGATAGCTCGCTACGCTGGTGGGACAGTCGAACCTCTCGCAGTCGCCTGCGGTGTGGTTTACGCGGTCATCGGGGTGAAGTTTTACACCATCGCAGTCAGCGCCCTTTTTGGATCTGTGGGCGGAGTGCGCCGATTCGCTGTTTGGTTCCCCGTAAAATTTGTGGCGATCCTCAGCGCTCTGTGGCTGATGGGGCGCGCGACGAGCGGAGAGATCCTGGCCGCCCTGCTTGGGCTCTTCGCCTTCTTGCCGGCGGGCTTTCAATACGCGGTCCGGGAGGGGCAAAAGAGTCTCCCGGTGGATGATGCTGGAGAGGTGCCGGAACGGTCTGGGGGCAACCCCTCCCCGGGGCCGTCGTCCTCCCCGGCAGAAGATCGTTAGCCCCGTGAGGACATTCGAGAAAATACCGATCTAAATCGCCTCTCGGGGTTTGCTTTCCAGCCTGGAATTATATACAACTTTGACCGTCAAAGTTAACCGAGCGGCAGATGGCTTCAGGCTATAACTACTTCACCCACCTTACCTCTGATCCAAACCTCCAAAAGTTTGGGGCAGCCCTGCTCCTGGGAGGAGGGTTGGTTGTTCTCGGAAAAGCGCTGACCGCGCGATTGAGTACACCGCACGGGGTAGAAAGTGCGATCGTGCCCGATAAAAAGCTCTCCTTCTTTGGGGCGGTCGACTTTATCGTGGAGGCCTTCGTGAAGTATCACGACTCGGTTCTCGGAAAGGACAAGCGTCAGCACGTTCCATTTACGGCGAGCGTGTTTTTTTTCCTTCTCCTCTCTAATTTCCTTGGCCTCGTGCCGGGAATGCCAGCTATCACGACGACCGTTTGGATTAACGTCGGTATGGCTTTCGTGGTTTTCTTTTACTTCAACGCTTGGGGGGTAAAGGAGAACGGCCTGTGGGGTTATCTGAAGCATTTCGCCGGCCCGATAGCGGCTTTGGCGTGGTTCTTCTTTCCGCTCGAGATATTTAGTACCTGCCTCCGTATATTAACGCTCAACCTCCGTCTTTATTGGAACATCACCGCCGATCACATGGTGCTCGAGATATTCACCAATATGCTCGGGCCGGTGGCACCGATTCTGTTCTTGGCGCTCGGTACGTTCGTCTGCTTTATGCAGGCGTTTATCTTTACCACGCTGACGATGGTGTATATCCTCTTGGCGACCCAGCACGAGGAAGAGGGTCATCACTGAATTGAAAGTTCGAGGATTTTTACGTTAACCCTTAATAAGGAGAGACCATGACACGTTACGTATCTTTACTCGCCCTGGCGGTGCTTGCCGCTCCGGCTGCTGCCCTCGCTGAGGGAGCTGCTATGTCGGGCCAAAGCGGAATTATCGCGATTGCAGCGGGATTGGCGATCGGACTGGCCGTCGTCGGCGGAGCTCTCGGTCAAGGCAAGGCGATTAGCGCGAGCCTCGACTCGATCGGCCGTAACCCTGCGGCTGCTGGCAAGCTCCTCACCCCGATGCTTCTCGGCCTCGCGTTGGTTGAGTCGCTCGTCATCTTGGCTTTCGTTATCGCCTACCTCCTCTACAGCCAAATCGGCGGGTAAGAGAGGGCGACAAGCTCAAAAAACCCCCTGGGGTGTCCTCGCGGCATCCCAGGGGGTTTTTATTTGGATATTTTTAGCCGCCGTGGTTCCGCAGAGGTCTCTAGCCTCATCGACAAGAAAACCTCATTTCTTCGCGCTACTGATGCAGCGCCTCCAGGTAGCGCTCCGCCTCAATCGCAGCCATACACCCGGTACCCGCTGCGGTAATCGCTTGTCGCCATACGTGATCCTGAACATCGCCGCAGGCGAATACGCCGGGGATATTCATCCGCGCCGAGCCAGCGACGGGAGTTAAGTATCCGTTATCATCCATATCGAGCTGCCCCTTAAATAGGTAGGAGTTCGGAATATGACCGATCGCAACAAAGAGGGCGTCGCATGGAATCTCCTCCGCCTCGTTGGTGGCGCTATGAAGGGCGGTGACGCCGGTAACGCCGTTTGCTTTCGAGCCGTGGATCGCTTTGATCTGACGATTCCACAGAACCTCGATCTTCGGATGATTAAGCACCCGATCTTGCATTATCTTCGAAGCCCGGAGCTGGTCTCGACGATGGACAAGGATAACCTTGCTACCGAATCGAGTAAGGAATACCGCCTCCTCGCACGCCGAGTCTCCTCCACCGGCTACCATGATCACCTTATTTCGGAAAAAAGCGCCGTCGCACGTAGCGCACGTTGAGACACCGTATCCCATGAGGGTCTTTTCCTCCTCCAGGCCGAGCAATCGAGGTGCAGCGCCGGTTGCAATAATAAGGACCTCGCACGTTACGGTGGACTCGTTCGAGAGGGTGAGTCGGAATGGACGTCCCTGGAGCTCCGTTTTCACGACCTGGTTTACCATAATCTTTGTGCCGAACCTGATCGCCTGTTTCTCCATAAGCTGCATCAGGTCGGGGCCCATTACCCCCTCGGGAAATCCGGGGAAGTTCTCGACCTCGGTTGTCGTGGTGAGCTGGCCACCCGGGAGGGGGCCGTGGATCAAAACTGGAGATAAGTTTGCTCGCGAGGTATATATGGCCGCAGTTAAGCCCGCGGGACCGGACCCTAAGATGACGACTTTATGATGTTCATTGGTAGTCATGGTGTGGTTTCCCGTCTAAAAAGCCGCAAAATTTATGGGCGATCATAAAATTAAAAAGGTCCTGATTGCAAATAGAGGCGAGATCGCGGCGCGGATTCAACGCGCCTGCCGGAAGCTCGGAATCGCCTCGGTTTCCATAGCCTCGGAGGCTGATGCCAAGAGCTATTTTGCTCGCCAAGCCGAGGAACTCGTCATTATCGGCCCCCCCCCGGCGAAGGACTCTTACCTTAATATCGCCAAGATCGTGCAAGTTGCGGTCGAACGGGGGTGCGATGCGGTTCACCCGGGCTACGGCTTTCTTTCAGAGAACAGTGATTTTGCCCGCGCAGTTATCGATGCTGGTTTGATCTTCGTTGGACCGGACCCAGCGAGTATCGAGACACTGGGGAGTAAGACGAAGGCGCGGGCTCAGGTAATGAAGTTCGGGGTGCCGTGTACCCCCGGGACCCCGGGCGACCTGGACGACGGGGCGCTCGTTGAAGCCGCGAGCGCGATAGGATTCCCTGTCATCATCAAGGCCGTCGCTGGCGGTGGGGGGCGGGGTATGCGAGTCGTCCACTCGGCTGAGGAGATGTCTCAAGTGCTGCCTCGTGCGCGGGGCGAGGCGCTCAAGAACTTTTCGAACCAGGCGGTCTACGCTGAGAAGTACATCGCCAACCCCCGCCACGTGGAGGTGCAGATATTCGGTGACGCTCATGGGAAGGTGGTTCACTTTGGTACCCGCGACTGTTCAGCCCAGCGGCGCCATCAAAAACTTATCGAAGAGGCTCCCGCCCCCCTTCTCGCTCCCGCAGTACGCCAAGGTGTTGAGGCGGCGGCCGTTCAAGCTGCCCGCAGTGTGGGCTATAAGAATGCGGGCACCGCCGAGTTCTTGGTGTGCGGCAACGATTTTTATTTCCTCGAAATGAACACCCGAATCCAGGTCGAACATCCTGTCACCGAGCTGGTAACGGGGGTTGATCTGGTTGAGCTCCAACTGAAAGTGGCGCAAGGTGAGGCGATTCCATTCGAGCAGGGTGATATATCAACGACCGGTCACGCCATCGAGTTTCGGATCTACGCCGAAGACCCGGCTAAAAATTTTGCGCCAGCTATCGGTCGAATCACAGCGCTCAAAAGACCGGTTGCTTCGTATATTCGCGAGGATTTCGGCTGCGAAGCGGGCGATGAGATCTCCCCGCATTACGACGCGATGATCAGTAAGCTCATCGTATTCGGTGAAACTCGACGTGAGGCTATCGATCGTGGTCTCGAGGCTCTACGTGAGTATGCGATCGAGGGGCTTGCCTCGACGCTTGATTTTCATCGCTGGCTTTTGCGGGAACCGGCTTTTCGCGCGGGAGGATTCGATATCGGGTTTGTCGAGCGCACCTTTTCTCCAGCGGCGCTGCGAGCGGTTCGCGCGAGCGAGCTGCGCGACCCGCTGCACCGCGAGCCCGTCGAGGGGGCTGAGGTAGTCGAATATTTTCGGTACCGCTCCAAGCAATTTCATCATTCATACATTATCGAGATCACCCATCGAGGCGGTGGGGTATTCGAGGCTCGGCCGATGAATGCAGAGGGTGCGAGCGTTGCTCCGCAGTTTTGTCGGGCCTCAAACGGTCTCAGGGCGGTGCTTCGCGCCCTAGAGAGTGAAGTCTTAGAGGTCATCCCACCCGCAGAGCTTTTTCGCTAAAGACCGCGGAGAGATACTCCGGGGCTGGATCGACGATCGATAGAGTGCGTCGGTGAAGTGGGTGGGTAAGTTCCACGCTATACGCATGGAGACAAAAGCCGTTCGCCTGTTCAGTAAAAATATCCCCGAGGGAGCGGGTGGCACCGTAGAGGGTATCACCCACGAGGGGGTGGCCGATCGAGCGAGCGTGAACCCTGATCTGATGGCGACGGGCCGTCGGTGCCTCTACCTCAACGAGCGAAATATTTTGGGCAGCGTGAGGCTCACGTAGGCGAAAAATGGAGATTGCCGGGAGCGCGCGCCCATCCCGGGGTAGATCGTCGTAGACGCGGACTTTTTGCGCCCGTCGGTAGGGTGAGCCGATGAAATTCTCTATGGTTCGAGATAATGGCGCGATTCCCTCAAGAACGGCGAGGTACCTTTTCTTTATCTCCCCTGACTGAATATCGCTGCGGAGAGCCTCCCAAACTGCGCGGCTCTTGGCCCCGATTAAGATCCCTGAGGTTCCGAAATCGAGTCGATTAACGAGGCCGGCATCGCCGGGGCGATCGGCAACCTCGCGTAGTTGCGGCGATGCTGCCAAAAGATCGGCCGCGACTGAAGGCTCCCCTTCCCCTTCGCTATGTGCAACCGAATGCGCGTTGGCTGGTTTATGAAGAATGAAAAGCGCGTCGTCTTCGAACAAAGTGACCGATCGCATTATTGCGGGCACGGGATTAACGCTCCGTCGAAGAAGTCCGTCCACCGGAGAGCCGCGCCGGGGGGCGGAGCACGATTTTTTTGGTCGGAGTATTAGTGATACGTAACACCTTCGTTCTCAGGTAAGCGGTGTAGCTCTTCAAACATCCGCGCAAGCTGTGATTCGAGGCTATGACGATTCGTCGACAGCTTATCGCCGATCTCGTCGATTTTTCGGGTAAATTCGGCGATTGCCCACGCCGGAGTCTCTTTTCGATCGCGGCGGCGGCGGTGTTGGAGGTTCACTCGGGCAGCCAGATGCTCAATGTGGGCATTCAGCAAACTCTCTCGTGAGGCCAGGAGGTCCTCGATGATGGGGAGATTCTCGAGGTGGCGCGCGTGGCTCTTTGATATTCCGATGACCCGCGAGAGAATGCTCATGTGATGAGTGTGAATCGCCTCCACCGTCGCCGCGTATCGAACGGGGTGTTCGAAGTAGAAAGCAGCACGGAGAAGAGCGAGTGCCTCTCCTACTTTATTGAGTTTCATCGCTTCATCCGCCCGACCTAAAAGTTGGGAACGTTTCCGGACGCGCTGCGCTTCGAGCCAGGCGAGTGGATCGGATGAAAACCCGAGGAGAAGCGCGCGCACGATGAAATAGACGACACAGCCCGAGAAAGCTGCAAAAAAACCGGCTCCGAAGAGGTCGACAACGCTCGCCATGATTCCTCTATGTTACCCCTTTTAGGGTGGGGAGACAAAGGGCGACTCGCACGGTGTCTTTGCTCGACGCCGAGATTATTCTACCATGCCAACGAATTTGCTCGGAGGGGTCTTATGGCGTTCGTTGGGGAGAGTTTGCCTTTACGTGAGGTGCTGCAAAAATACTCAGCCGGGCCGAGCTCGGGTGTCTTTACCGACGGGGGGGCGCGACCGAATCCTGGGCCGGGCGGTTGGGGTGTGGTCTATGTTAAAAACGGCTCCATCGTGGCGCAGCTCCATGGTCGTGCTCCAGACACCACCAACAATCGAATGGAGCTCACCGCCCTTATCGAGGCGTTTAAGCTCCTTCCGCCGGATGAAGCTATCGATGTGTTCAGCGATAGCGAGCTGTGTGTGAATACCGTGACGAAGTGGGCGGTAGCTTGGGAAAAGCGGGGCTGGAAACGTAAGGATGGTCCGATAAAGAACCTCGATTTAGTGCAGGCCCTATTTGCGTTATCGAAAGAGCGGCCATTAGCGAAGCTTCAGTGGATTAAAGCGCACAACGGTTGGCTATGGAATGAGTACGCGGATTCCCTGGCGAGCGCGTGGACACGAGCAGACCTTTAGCCTCCAAACGAATGGTTCGAGGAAAGGGAGCCCGCCGTCTGAGGACCGATCACGGGCGTTCGTTTCGTCGAGCGATTTGGCGTTACTACCGTGTGCATGGCCGCGCCTTCCCGTGGCGGGAGACCCGCGATCCTTACGCCATTCTGGTCTCAGAGGTAATGCTGCAGCAAACTCAGACCGATCGCGTTGCCCCGAAGTATCGCGAGTTTCTCCGTCGTTTCCCTGATTTTGAGAGTTTGGCGCGAGCACCGCGGCCCCACGTCATCGCTGCCTGGCAGGGGCTTGGATACAATCGACGGGCGCTCGCTTTGCAGCGGTGTGCGATCGAAGTCGTTGAGCGCTTCGAGGGGGAGCTTCCGCAGGATCCGCTCGCGCTGAAGAGGCTTCCAGGGATCGGGCCGTATACCGCTGGGGCGATCGCGTTGTTCGCCTTCGATCGGGCCGGAGTTTTCATCGAGACGAATATCAGAGCGGTGTTTATCCACTTCTTCTTTCCAGGGACTCAAACTGTTCGTGATATCGAGCTGGAGCCTTTCATCGCCGCAACGTTGCCCCGTCGTCGGGTGCGCGAGTGGTACTATGCGTTGATGGATTACGGCGTCATGTTAAAGCGGCGCGATCCTTTGATTACTCGCCGAAGTGCCCATTACGTGAGGCAGTCACCGTTTCGAGGGTCGCGGCGTGAGATCCGGGGGGCGGTCGTTCGCTTGGCTGGAGCTCCGCAAGGCTGCACCCGCGCGGAGATCAAAAACGCCGTTCGGTGCCCACGCGAATTGTTACGCGAGGTCCTCAACGACCTGTGCCGAGAGGGGTTTATCACCTGTTCGAGGGGACGATATCGCTTACGGGAGTAGGAGTCCCGTCGGCTGCGAGCCGATTCGGCGTGCTTACGGTGCTCCACCTGTGGAATAGTGAGCGCGAACGAACGGACATAACGGAGGCACCGATGAGCTCGATTGATCAAACTCCCCGCGCTTTAGTCCGGCAAGCCCCTACCCCCGAACAAGAGGCGCGACCGGCCGATATCAGTTTCGCCGGGACTGCGCGAGCAATAGCCCTTGGATTTATCGCGGTGGCGGCCGGGGGAAGCTCGTTAGAAGCGCATGGACCGACTCCACCGACGCCGCATGTGGAGAAGGAGCTCGACCCGCGGGGCCAAACGTTGAAACTAATGGAGAAGCGGGTGAGCCTTCAAACGGCCGGAAGTTCGCTCGAGAGCATACTCGATGCGATAGCGACCCTGAGCGGAGTAAAGATCGAGGGGTTGTGGTCGGGTGTTGGGGGCGATAGTGGGCTGGTGCGAGATCAAGAGCTTGCGATGACACTCACGAACGTGACCGTTCGGGCGGCGCTCGATAAACTCGCCGAGCGTCTCGAAAGTGCAAGCTCGGGCGAGCCCACGACGTGGCAAGTGTTGAGCGATGGTCGACTTCAATTCGGAACGAAGGCGCGGCTTGACCGATATCAAGAGCTGCGAAGCTACGATCTCCGTGACGTCGCTGGCGAGACACCCCAGTTCCTCGGTGCGCCTAATTTTAATTTCAATGGGGCGCTCGAGCAGGCCCGCGGTAACGGTGGTTCGATTATCGGGGAGTCCCAAGCGGGAGAGACCCGTCGTTCCTCGAAGGGTGATGAGCTTGAGAAAATGCGGGAACTTCTCCTCGACACGATCGAATCGGCGCAGTGGGTTGAGCGCGGAGGCTCGGGAGGAAACATTCGGATCTATAACGGCACCATGCTCGTCCGCGCAGCACCCTACGTTCATCGGGCGCTCGGAGGAATCTCCTGAGCGTCAGCGGGATCGACTGGAGGAGGTCCGCAGTCCGAAACCGCGCGGGTGTCACTACTCGCTGTTGCGGGGATAGCCGTTAAAAAACTGATCCTTCCGCACCAGTTTTGCGCAGATGGAGTAGCCGGCCTGATTGCCCCGGATTTCGAAGGTGCCTTGTCCGCCCGTCAGCACTCCGCTGAGTGGGGTACGCCAGAGGACCATATTTCGATAGAAGACGTTGTCAGCGACCTTCACCTGCTTGCTTGATACCAGCGCATTGTTTGAATACTGCGTGAGGTAGACAGCGCCGGTTGAGCCGGTGAAAGAGACCGCCCCGGCTGGGGATGCAAGTAAGAGCGGTATCCCCGCGAATTTGCCCTTGGCGTCCCCAGCTTTTTTTAGCTTTACCTGCCTATTTCCAGAATAGGCGGAGAAGGTGGGTTTCACGGTGATTTTACCTCCTGTCAGAAGGTTGGCGGGAACCTTCGACAGATTAAATTCAATTACCGCTTTGCCCGGTCGCTTGCCCCCATCGATGCATGCGTCACGTTGGATAAATGCAGAGATAGCAGCGGTGTTCCCGAAAGGTGAACCGTTATTCAGATACGGTGTGTCGAGATTGCATCCGGGAGTGGGAATGCTGGCGAACTGACTGCATACCTGCTCGGTCGTGTAATTAATTCCTACCTGCCGGAACGAAGCGATGATCTCCTGAATATCCGCTGCCGAGAGACATCCGCAAACATAGTTGTTGTTTCCTCCTCCACCCGATCCGTCGCCGGAGTTCGATGCCCCGAGAGTGATCTTCTTACTCCCTGAGTCGGCGATGCGATACAGGAGTCCCGGTGAGACTTTTTTTCGTTTCGGGTTAAGATCAAGGGAGGTTCGGGGCGTCGCCATCGCGGAGTAAAAAGAGAGCGTGGTGCCCGCGGGGCCGTCGACCTCGAATTCGATCGTCTGACGCTCCGGGCGCGAGTTCGAGAGGGTCAGGACGATCTTCCTTTGGGCGGCTGGCTTTGAAGCTAGCGGGGCGAGCGAGATGGTAGCTGGTCGTGTCGGCGAGGCTACCTTGTTCTCGATAAATATCGGTCCGGCGTAGCCAGGGGCGGCCGCGCCAAAGAGAAGGGTTAATAATGGGAGGCTTAGGAGATACCGACGCATCGCAGACCCTTTTAAACGGAAATGAGGCTGACATGAGAGGTTATGAGGGGGAATATGAGAGCGGTGACTTAGGGGCGTTGATGCGATGTGCGGGTGGGTACGGTGTTGAGCCGAGAGTCAGCTTGCCAGGCGGAGCCTGCGGGCGAGGTCTGGGCTGGCTCCAGGATGAAAAAACGTATTGGTCGAAGGACTAGCCGGATTGATCGCTCCCGCTCGGAGGGATGAACCCGTAAGGGCAATGGCGACAACCGGATTTGCAGCAATAGCCACGGTCTAAGAGCTTTAAGCGGGTAAAGACGGTGTAACCGGTGCGGGGATCCCGGTAGGTAAAGTCGCCGCGCGCGCACGCCTCAGCGTGGAGCTGTTCCCACTTCTGGCGATCTCTATCGATCGGTTCGGTTGTCACTGGGGCATCCCTCGTAAGAGTGCACCGACTCCTGTTCAGGTCTCTTCAAAAAATGACGACGATCCTGACGCAGCCGCGCAGTCTTTAACGCTCAAAGATTAACCGAGGAGCGAGCCAGCTTCAAGGAACTGAAATTCTTGGGCTCTATCGACATATTCGCGTTGCCACTTCGAGTGATCGCGCATGATCGTATGCGCATAATTCTTCGGACCGCTGGGCAGGTTCGATTGTTTTTTAAGAGCGGATAACATATTCCCCGGCCCCCAGTTGTAGGCTACCAGGATATGCTCGCGATTTTGGCCGAAGTATCCCTCGAGATATTTGAGATAAGCGATACCGAGGCGAATGTTGTAGCTCGGATCGGTAAGGTTCGTCTCGCCGAGCCAGTCGATGGAGTTTTTGCGTGAGATATATTTCCCGGTGTCGGGAAGTATCTGCATCAACCCGAGTGCCCCAACGTTCGACACCGCCTGTTTGTTGAAGGTGCTTTCCGATTTGATAACCGCAGCAACGAAGAGTGGGTCGAAGTTCTGGCGTTTGCTCTCGACGACGATATGTTGGGCGAGTCGGTGCGCTTCGCCGCGGCTGAGGCGCTTCGCTTTGCGGGCGATGAGATCGCTTACATAGTGAACCGTGGCGGCCATCTCGCGGCGTTCAGCTGAGGTAACTCGAGCGAGAAACTGCTCTTTTGACCGCGGCCCGTCCACCGCGACTTTGAAGTTGAATTCGGCGGGACTGCTTGCGTTTGCAAGAGGTGCGCTCCAATTTCGCGCTACCATACCGAGAGCGGTAATAAGGACCGAAAGGGAAAAAGCGGCCGCAAAGATAAAAACGGTGACGCCATCGATTGAGCGATTTGCCCGCAGCGAACTCAACACCCGGGCTCCGCACAAAGCGCCAGCGGCGCGGCGCGGATGGTAAGAGCTGTGGTTCAAGAGCATACCGTCTAAACTTCGAATCAATGTTTCACCGAATCAGGGTCGAAACAGCCGCACCCTACCCGATTACAGCGGTTCCCTCCAATAATCGGGCACTTTCGATGGTGCGTTTCGACCAGGGATAATCACTAATCCTGCCATTACCTTGAATTGATTCTGAAAATCGTATAAACAGTTGATTACCGCAGAAAATCCCATGTTTTATTGAAAAGAGATAAGTTCCTGTAACCGGATCGAAATCTTCATGATTTGGTGTCTTTAGGTCGTAATGTGTCGAAAAGATTAGTGGTCATCGGTGGAGGGCACGCTGGCGTCGAGGCGGCGCTTGCGGCTGCCCGCAGCGGTGTCGCGACCACGTTGGTAACGCTTCGGCGAGATGGCATCGGGCAGATGTCGTGCAATCCCGCGATTGGTGGGGTTGGTAAGGGGCACCTCGTGAAGGAGGTGGATGCGCTGGGCGGGCTCATGGGGCGCGCTATCGATGCGACAGGGATTCAGTTCCGGACACTCAATTCCAGTAAGGGGCCTGCGGTGCGAGCCTCGCGAGCCCAAGCCGATCGCGACCTTTATAAGAGGTGGGTTCAGGCGTTCTGTGCCCGACAAGAGAACCTCACCATCTGCGAGGGTGAGGTCGCGTCGCTCCGCGTAGTGAACCATCGGATCGCAGGAGTCGTCCTGAAAGACGGGACGACGTTTGACGCCGGCGCCGTGGTGCTCACCACCGGAACGTTCCTAAAGGGACTGATGCATACCGGCTCCATTCAGACATGTGGTGGACGGTGCGGTGATGCTGCCTCGAACGAACTATCCGACTCTTTGCGCGCGTTGGGATTTGAGCTTGGTCGATTGAAGACCGGGACACCGCCCCGACTCCGCCGTTCGACTATAGATTTCTCCGCTCTGAAAGAGCAGCCGGGGGAGGATCCGCCAGCTCCGTTTTCGATGATGACCGATGTCATTCGCCAACCCCAGATCTCGTGTTGGCAAACCGCGACGAGCGAGGCGATTCACGAACTAATTCGGGCGAACAAGGAGCGTAGCCCGATGTTCAATGGGCAGATCACCTCAGGGGGGCCACGATACTGTCCCTCGATCGAAGACAAAGTTTTTCGTTTCGCTGATAAGACCAGTCATACGATCTTTCTTGAGCCAGAGGGGCATACCTCTGACATCGTTTATCCGAACGGCATCTCGACGAGTCTCCCGGTCGATGTTCAAGCCCAGTTCGTGCGTATGATACCGGGGCTTGAGAATGTGGAGATCCTTCAGCCCGGTTACGCCGTCGAATATGACTTCGTTGACCCGCGCGCCTTGAAGCCGACCCTTGAGACGAAGATCGTTGGTGGGCTCTACTTCGCGGGACAGATAAACGGAACCTCAGGATACGAGGAAGCCGCGGGTCAGGGAATAATCGCCGGGGCCAACGCTGCCCTTGAAATCAAAGCGGAGGCACCGCTTGTCGTGTCCCGGGGTGAGGGATATCTCGGCGTTATGATCGACGACTTGGTGACGAACGGAGTGGACGAGCCGTATCGAATGTTCACTTCGCGGGCGGAGTATCGCCTCATTCTTCGAGAAGACAATGCGACCACGCGACTATGCCCGAAGGGTATCGAGAAGGGGCTCGTCGGTGTCGAGCAACGCGAGCGCTATGAGGCTCGCGCTGAACTTTTGGGGCGCGCCCGTCGGTGGCTCGAGCAGACGCGTATCAAGCCGCTTGAGACTGAGAACGAATGGTTGCGTTCGTGTGGTAGCGCGGAGATTAAAGATAGTTTGACCTTAGCGACGCTGGTACGGCGTCCGGAGCTGACCCTCTCCCAAATCTTAGGGCGTATTCCGTTCGGCGAAAGCCCCCTCTCGGCCGAGATCGTTGCGGCGCTTGAGATCGAGATGAAATTCAGTGGCTATCTTGAGCGCCAAGAGATCGAGGTGCAGAAGCTGCGGAAGCTCGAGGACGAGATAATTCCGCCGGATTTTCAGTACGACGACGTGCCGAGTCTTCGCATCGAAGCTCGGGAGAAGCTTAAGAAGTTACAGCCTTATTCGATCGGCCAAGCGCAGCGAATCCCGGGGATTACCCCGACGACTATCTCTCTATTGGCGATTCACCTCAAACGAACCCGCTCGCACGTAGCCTAGTATCCCGTCCGGTAAGTTTTTTCATGCGGGTTGCCGCAGCGCCGGACGCTCGATTCTCGGCTATGCTTGCAAGATCTCGAAATATCCGTAATCTTACGGAGCCGATCGGTTTATCTGACAGAACGGCGTTTTTGAATCTGACAGTCCCCTGCGCGGCATCAAATGGCGGTGGGGTGATGGTACATATATAAGGTCAAATGGGTAAATCGCTCGTCATCGTTGAGTCGCCCACCAAGGCTCGAACCATCGAGAAGTTTCTCGGGAAGGACTTCGAGGTGCGCGCCTCCTACGGGCATGTGCGCGATCTCCCGAATAACGCCGCTGAGATTCCGGAAGCTATCAAAAAGCAAAAGTGGGCCCGCTTAGGCGTGAACGTCGAGTCCGATTTCGACCCGCTCTACATTATCCCTGAAGATAAGAAAAAGAACGTGCGGGAGTTGAAGGCTCTCCTCAAGGATTCGGACACCTTATTTCTCGCAACCGACGAAGACCGCGAAGGGGAATCGATCAGTTGGCATCTGCTCAAGGTTCTTGAGCCCAAAGTGCCGGTGAAGCGGATGGTGTTTCATGAAATCACCAAGGATGCGATTCAGGAAGCGCTGAACACGCCCCGTGATATCGATGAGAATCTCGTTCGGGCTCAGGAAACACGGCGGATCATCGATCGACTTTTCGGTTATTCGGTGAGCCCGCTTTTATGGAAAAAAATGGCACCGCGTCTGAGTGCGGGGCGGGTGCAGAGTGTCGCCCTGCGGCTCCTGGTGGCGCGGGAGCGGGAGCGGATCGCTTTTCGTAAGGCGGTGTATTGGGATCTCAAAGCCTTGTTCAGTAAAGTGGGACAGGATGAAGCGACCGCCCAATTTGAAGCTGACTTGACCCATCTGGGGGGCAAGCGCGTTGCCATCGGAAAAGACTTCGAGCCGACGAGTGGAAAGTTGCTCGAAAAGGCGGACGTTGTTCACCTCGATGATAAAGCTGCGGGCGAGCTCCGCGAGCGGCTGCTGAAAGCCACTCCCGTCGTGGGAGCGATTGAGGAGAAGCCTTACACGACTCGTCCCTATCCGCCTTTTACGACGAGCACCTTACAACAAGAGGCGAGCCGCAAGTTGAGCTTCTCAGCGCGACGAACGATGCAGGTCGCGCAGGTTCTGTACGAGAACGGCTTTATCACCTACATGCGTACGGATTCGACGACACTCTCCGAGGAAGCGTTACAAGGGGCGCGGGGGCTCATCGTGCGCGATTTTGGAGCTGAGTATCTCCACCCAGAGCCCCGTATATACAAGACGAAGGTTAAAAATGCCCAAGAGGCTCACGAAGCGATTCGTCCAGCCGGTGCTGATTTTGTTGCACCAGCCGTCGTTCAAGCTCGACTGGGCCAGGAGGCGTTTCGCCTATACGAACTGATCTGGAAGCGCACAATTGCTTCACAGATGAAGGACGCTACCGGGACACGCGTGAGTGTGCAGATCCAGGTCGATGAAGCGACCTTTCGCGCAGCTGGCTCGACGATCGCTTTCCCCGGTTATCTGCGGGCGTATGTTGAAGGATCTGATGATCCCGAGGCGGATCTCGCTGACCGGGAGAAGATCCTCCCGCACCTTCAGGTGAAGGAGTCCCTCGATACCAAGCGGATGGAAGCGCTTGAGCACGAGACTCAACCCCCAGCCCGCTATACCGAGGGGAGCCTTATTAAGGAGCTGGAGCGACTCGGCATCGGTCGCCCGAGCACGTGGGCAACCATCGTTGACGTTGTGCTGTCGCGTGATTACGCCTTTAAAAAGGGTACGGCGCTCGTGCCAACGTTTCTTGCAACGGCAGTCATCGGGTTGATGGAGCGTTATTTTACCGATCTGACCGAATACGAGTTTACGGCGAAGTTAGAGGACGATCTCGACTCGATCTCTCGCGGCGAAGCTGATGGGCTGGCTTACCTGAAGGGCTTTTACTTCGGGAATGGCCACGCTGGACTAAAGAATCTCGTTGAAAATGGAGAGAGTGCGATCGATCCGCGAGTGGTGTGTGGCTTGCCGCTTGGGACCGACGACCAGGGGCGCACCGTCGAGGTGCGGATCGGTCGTTTCGGCCCTTTTTTGACGAATGGAGAGTCCCGTTCGAGTTTGCCTGATGGGATCGCGCCGGACGAGCTCAATGTTGAAAAGGCGGTGGCGATTCTCGCTGATGCAGCGAAAGGGCCGACTGCGCTCGGAAACGATCCTTTGACCGGAAAGTCGGTCTATTTAAAGAAGGGACGTTTCGGTCCCTATGTTCAGCTCGGCGATCAAAACGATGAGGATGAAAAGCCAAAGATGGCATCGCTCTTGCCAGGGATGACCCCCGAGCAAGTGACATACGAGGTGGCAATGCAGCTCCTGAGCTTCCCACGGAATCTCGGGATGTATGAAGCCCTCGGTGCCGATGTGCAGGTATTTCTCGGTCGGTACGGTCCGTACATTAAGTCCGGCGAAGAGACGCGGACCATCCCACTCGAGACCCTCTCTCCACTGACTCTTACCCTCGAGCAGGCCATTGAGCTGCTGAAACAACCACGTCGGCGCGGCCGAGGCGCGGCCCAGCCTTCGACGATGCGCGAGGTCGGTCCTCATCCGGTCACCGAGAAAAAGATCGTTATCAAAAGCGGGCGCTACGGACCTTACGTGACCGATGGCGAGATTAACGCATCGTTGCCTCAGGGCGCGGATCCGGCGACGCTCTCCGTCGGCGATGCGGTCGGATTACTCGAGGCGCGTGCCGCTAAGATCGCTGCCGGTGGCGGCGGCAAGCGTCGCCGCGCGGCGCCCAAGACGAAGGCAAAAGCGAAAGCACAGAAAAGTCCCGTCGAGCAAGAAAGCAAAAAAGCCCCGGCGAAGCGGGCCAAGAAAACCCCTGCAGCGACGGCGAAAAAAAAGTCATCTAAAGCTGCGAAATGAACGGTCGCAGACCTCAGTTTTTCGCCCGATGGCTGACAGGGGCGGGGTAGCGCGCTCAGCGCTTGTTAAATTGTGGCCCGCCTGGAAAAGGTAGAGGGAAACCAAGGTCCTCTCTATTCCCCGTAGGCATCCCGATCGGCTCGTCGTTATTTTGATCGCCATCTGGCGGAAGCTCGTCTTCGGTCTCAGAGCAAGCGGCCTCTACTTCGTCACCGAGAGAGGCTTTGATTGCGCCAACGATACCTCGCTCAACGAGGCTAAGCTTGCTCAGTGTTTTAAGAGCCGGCACAAGTTTCGATTGGGCGCGCTTAAAACAGCGGCGGCATGCTCGCTCAGTGGGGAGATCGGAGCACCGCTCGACAATCGCAGTAACCGCGCTCTCAGTAGAGATAAAAGCACCGTCGGCGATGCACTCGAGGTCATCGAGAGCTGACTCGATCTGGTCGGCTGAGCATATGAAATCCTCCTGGGCCAGCGTGACAAGCGGTGTAACCAGCGTGACTCCAAGGATGGTGAGCAGGGTGAGGAAGAGCTGAGCGACGGTTCTTCTCATGTGGGTTTTCTCCATTATTCCCGGTGGTGTTGTCTTCGTGCAGAGGGGCAAGAGTCGAGCCAAAGGGGAAAGTGGGTGAACCGCCAAACTGAGCTCGACCCGATCGCTTATTCGGGGGACTTTCCGAGCGAGATAATGCCGCGTAATCCCCGGGAAACCTGAGCTAACCGACGTTTTTCTTAGGTCTGACGTAAAGCTGCTTTGGAGGCGTCATTCGAGGACGGCTTATGCCGTGTGCCGTGCAAATAGTGCGTGGGAGGGTGCGCTGCAACGGCATCGGACGACGACCTTCCGTGCCTTCCTGAGCAGTAGCCTCACCGGTTAAACAGCGATGGCACGCTCGAGGGCATCGACCTGCCTTTGAAAGATTGCAAAGCTTTGCCGCCAAAATCCCGGTGCCTCGAGATCGACACCAAGATGCTTATGCGCGAGCTCCTCGATCGAGAGTCTCCCGGTATCTCGGAGTAGTCGCACATACGCCGGGTAGAAGTCGGTGCCGAGAGCGACCCGTTGAGCGTATACTCCCAGGCTAAAGAGATATCCAAAGAGATACGGGAAGTTGTAGAACGAAAGCCCAGCGATGTGAAAATGCATTTTGCTCGCCCAGAAGCGTTTATCGAATTCCGCAAGGGTATCGCCGTACCAGGCGCGGAGGGTTTCCTCCATGAGTGTGGAGAGCTGGTCCGGCATAAAAGTTCGGGCGGCGCGCTGCCGATAAAACTCACGTTCGAATTCAAACCGAGCCGGAATGTTAATCGTATAAGCGATGCCGTCCTGGACCGACTGCCATGCACCATACAGGGTGTCGCGAGGGTTCGTTGCTTCTCGTGCAAGATAGTCGCCCACGACCATTTCTGCGAAATTGCTCGCGGTTTCAGCAACGGTCATCGGATAATCGGTTTGAGCTCGGGGGAGATCGCGCATCACCCATTCGTGGAGAGCATGCCCAAGCTCGTGTGCGAGAACCTTCGCATCACGCATGCCGTTCATGTACGTCATGTAGACTCGAGGGGTGCGCGATTTGGCAAAGCCGGTGCAGTAAGCGCCGGGACGCTTCGGTGGGAGCTCGCGCGCCTCAATCCAACCTTTAGTATGCATGGTGCGAACGAAATCCCCCATCGAGCGATCGACCGAATCAAAAGCTGCGGTGATGATCGAGAGGGCCCGGTCGAAGGTAATCGATTCGCCCTCACCGTGGAGAATTCGCTCCGGCGGCGGAGCGAAAAGATCGGCCGGATGCAGATGGAGTGCGCCCCGACTCCGCGCCATAAGGGTGAGAGCTTGTTGACCGATTCCACGCGATTCACGGGTTACCTCCAGAAGGACGTCGAGAGTCTTGGGAGTGATGCGGTTAGCGACGAGTGGGCCATCGAGAAAGTCGATCACGCGGGTGTGTGAGCGTCGTTTGCACACGTCGAGCCTCCAGCCGCTCAGCGCGTTGAGTCCAGCTGCCGCCGCTTCCTCATGCAGAGCCCAGATCTCCTGCGTACCGCGGTAAGCGACATGGCGGGTCTCAGCATCGGGGCTTTGAAGAAGCCCACTGAGGGTCGCCAGCGTCGCTTCGCGCGGGGACCCATTGAGCACGATCTGCGTTCGTGCCGTGCCCGCGATATTTGTATACAGGTTTCCCCATGCGGTGGTTCCATTGACATCGAGAATGTCGAGTAGCTGCTCCTCGCGAAGCGGCAGAAGGGTGTCGGCAACGCGGGCTCGACCAAAACGGATTTTAAATTCCGACTCACGCACCTGACTGTCGCCGAGATACTCGGTAAGGAGCTCCTCGGGAAGGCGCAGGGAAAAGTGTCGGAGTGGCGCGGACAGCTCGGAGAGCTTTGCCGAGCGAGCTTGCAGGTCGGTGCCGAGACTGCGAGCGAGCGAATTTTTCGAGTCGAGGCTCGCCTCACATTCAGCGAATACCGCCAGGTTTGAAAGAAGTCGGTCAGCCTCATCGACGAAGCGGTAGAGATCGTGTGCCACCGGAATAAGGGCGCGCCAACGTTCGGTCGTGGAGGGGCTGTGGAGGAGACCCTCGCCGAGCTCGCCGCTACGATCCTGCAGCAGCGCTAACAGCTCGCTGACACGGTCGAGGTCTGCGGTGATATCGGGGGTGGCAAGCCCGGCGTACTCGGTTGAATTGTCCCATGCGGTGCGGGGGTCGAAGGTCTTGTCTACCATGATGAGATACTCGCAGAGAAATTGGTTTTCACTTGGTGCTCCCACCATCCGGGCGCGATAGCCGGGAAAGAGAACGGCGTTCCGCTCGAGGTGAGAGTCGATTTTCCCTTGAACGTCCTATAGTTGCCGTGTCGTCGTCAATGATGCGAGATATGAGCCTTTTGTTTCGCGGGGATTCATCCTCGCCCAGCGTAACTCTTTGAAGCCTCAAGTAAATATCCTTTTGAGCCGAAGTATTTGATGGAAAAAAGAGAGGGATAACTATGCTCAAGGGGCGGTTAGTTTTCGCGTCGGGTCGGGCGACAGACTTTGATGTGTGGTGCGTTGATCTCGCAAGCGGGCGGTTAACCCAATTAACCTCGGGAGAGGAATTCAATACTGCTCCGCGTTGGTCGCCGGATGGATCGCAGATCGTCTACCTATCAACGGGCCCCGATCTCGTTCCTTCGGTGTGGATAATGAACGGTGATGGAAGCGGGAAACGGTGCCTGACGAAAGGGGTATATTGCCAGTCCCCGAGTTGGTCGCCCGATGGCCGTTCGATTCTATTTGTTACGAACGGAGCTGAGCGGGGAGAGCTGGATGTTTGCTCTATCCCGGCGACTGGAGGCGCAGTCTCGCCCGTCTTTCAACGGCGAGGCCTCGAGAGTGAACCCCGGTGGTCACCGGAAGGCACAGCGATCCTCTTCTCCGGGAAAGCAGAGCCCTCCACGGATGGCCTATCCCGGTGTGAGCAAGATATCTATGAGTTTCGTTCAGCAACCCGGACCTTTCATCGTTTGACCGATCATCCGGCCGAAGATGTTGCCCCATGCTACTCGCCGGATGGTGCGCAGATCGCCTTTATCTCACGGCGAAACGGGCGCACGGCAGAGGCGTACGATCGCCGTCGTTCCGCGATCGTCGAAACGGTGGCGTCGGGGGATCTCGCCGCGATAAAGAGAGCAGTGCTTGAGTTTAAACAATTTGAGGGTGACGGAGACCTCCATGTCATGAATCGCGATGGCTCGAATGTGCGGGCACTGACGCACGACGATAGAGGCGATGCGCATGTGTGCTGGTCACCGTGCTCACAGTATCTTGCCTACTCCGCGAGCGCCGACGGAGAGCCGGGGCGTCGCCGAATCCGCGTCGTTGAAGTTGAAACCGGCGCAGAGGTACCTCTCCGCTACGATCGTCGAGCCCTCGAGGCCGAAATAGGGGTCGAACGCGCGGTCAATAGCTCCTTCTGGCAGAAACTTGTGCCGAACTTCATCGAGCGGCGCTTCGTGATGGGTGCTTTCTTTGGTGAGGAGTGTTGTCCTGACTGGACGGCCTAAGAGGCAACAACCAACGCGCCCCGTTGGGCTGAGGAGCTTTTGGGAGAGTTTCCTTACGCTGACGTTTGCGGGTGAGGTAAGGCGAAAGATTCGCCTCGTACGATGAGGAGAGCCCATTTGAGGGGCCCTTCGCACCTTGGGGCGTGTGTCCCGAAGGAACTCCGAAGGCACACCAGAGAGATCGAATACCCCGACCAGAAAATCTGCTCTCTTGAGAGTCGGTCCAGGGTTGGAGTAGCAGGAGGGTTGCTTAAAAGTCCCCGTGAGAGTGGGGACTTTTAAGCGCACCCTGCGAGATAAGCTCTTAAAACTGCGACCAGAGATATTGATTCGTTACCTCGTGGTGGAACAGTATCTCGCTTGTTTTGACCAAGGTTCCGAGGTCACGCGGACATCGATCGGCCGAGGCCAGCTTTCGATCGACGAACTTCTCCTTGTTCTCTTCGCCGATCATCTCCGCGATAAAAGCGCTTCCCTTAAAGAGACGGGCCGCATCGTAGACGTTTCCGGGAAGGAAGCGGGTGCGGGTTCGTCGGGCCTCAGACGAGATCTGCTCCGTCATCGGTCCCTCGAGCCCCGTCTGCAGGAGGATGAGGAACGAGAGATAAGGGTTCGCGTCGGGGGCAACCGTCCGAACCTCTATCCGCGCTGACTTTTCGTTTCCGAGGGGAATCCGCACCATCGACGTGCGATCGACCGCCGAAGACTTGATCTGGTTCGGTGCCTCGAAATGGGGATCGAGCCGACGATACGCGTTAACACTCGGGTTTAAGATAAGGCAGATGTCGTTCGCGTTGTTCAGCAGGCGATCGACGAAATTCCACGCCTCCGTTGAGAGGTTGTCTTCACCATTGGCGTCGTAGAAGATGTTTTTACCTTTCCGCGAGAGCGACATGTTGCAGTGCATGCCGCTTCCGTTAATACCGGCGATCGGTTTCGGGAGAAAACACGCCGTCATGCCCATGTTCGCCGCAACCTGGCGCGCCACAAGCTTATAAAGCTGAAGCTGGTCGGCGGCGAGGAGGGCGTCGCAGTACTTGTAGTTGAGCTCGAATTGAGAGGGCGCTACTTCGGGGTGATCTTTTTCGTTCTCGAAGGCGAGGGAGCGTTGCGCTTCCGCTAGGGTGTCGATGAAAAGTTTGAGGGGGTCCTTTGGTAGAGAGTTGTAATATCCCCCACTGGAGACGAGTTTAAACCCATCGCGAGAGTTAAAGGTCTGCTCAGCGTTGACGCCCTCAAAGAGGAATCCCTCGCATTCGACCGAAATGTTGGCGGTGAGCCCTTGTTGGGCAAGTTTGTCGCAATACTGCTTGAGACGGCCCCGCATGTCTGAATGATAGTGCGAACCATCTTTGTCTTTGATGTAGGCGAAGACGATTACCTTGCCCGGGCCAAAAACATCGCTCGGGAGCCAGCGAAAAGAGCCCCAATCAACCTCGAGACGAAGATCCGATTCTTTGACGACGGAGAAGCCGCGGATCGAAGAGCCGTCGAAGGTGAGGTTGTCATACGACGAGAGGAGAAACTTCTTGTCGTAGTCGAGCATGTGAAAGCGTCCCTCAATATCGGAGAAGCACACGGTGACCGCTTTAAGTCGTTTCTCCTCGTGGAGGTACTTAAGATAGAAATCTTTGAGCTCGCCTTCGGGGGTGCGCTTCTCTACCTTTCGTTTAGCCTCCAGGTTCCTCTCTTCAAGCTCATCGTAGGGTATCTCAAGAAAATTACGCAGTTCGACAGAGGCCATAAAAATCCTAGAATTAATATAAATATTCGTGCAGCAAGATTAATTTTAGCGAACTTTAAGCTAAGTTGCTATTGAATTAATATAATCGGGATTATGGGGCACTTCGGGAGTAGTTTCAGCATGTTGGTTGCTCTTTCAACAGGTTGGTAGATAAAAACGCGTAATCTCGGGTGCCACCGCGCATCTAAGATCACACAGAGTGGGTTCTCCCCATGAGGTTTAGGCAGATGTCCCGAGTCGCGATTCGCTTGAGGCGATGCGATTCTTTGGGGTGCTTCGCCAACTGGCGTGCACGCTGCGGTCGGAGCGCGTTCCACCGAAGCGCCCCCCAGGGAAACAGAGATTGCTATGGCTCCTGAGTGTATGACTGACCACGAGACCCTTCTCTCGATTATCGTTCCCACCTTTAACGAAGAGGCGGGAATCGGTGGGGTTGTCCACGCCATTCGGGCGTTGGAACTTCCCCAAACAGAGATCGTGGTCGTCGATGATGGGAGCACTGACGCGACGGCCCAGAAGGCGAGCCTCGCTGGAGCTCGGGTCATCTCACACCCTTACAACATCGGGAACGGCGCGGCGGTTAAAACGGGAATCCGTTCTGCTCGCGGCCGGGTAGTTGTTTTTCTCGATGGCGATGGGCAGCACGACCCGCGCGATATCCCCCGTCTTCTCACTTTTATTCCCGACTATCATATGGTGGTGGGAGCGCGACAGAAGGGATCCGAAACGGCGAAGCATCGCGACGTGGCTAATTGGATCTATAACCGTTTCGCCTCATTTTTAGCGAGTTTCCGGATCGAGGATCTGACGAGCGGCTTGAGGGCGATGCGTCGGCAAGATGCGCTACGGTTCTGCGACATGTTTCCGAATCGCTTCTCATACCCAACTACCTCTACTCTCGCCTTTATTCGTTCGGGTCGTTCGGTAAAGTACGTTCCGATTAAAACAAGGGGCCGCGCGGGGAAGAGTAAAATTCGCCTCCTCCATGATGGTTTTGAGTTTTTCGTGATTATCGTGAAGATCGCGATGATGTATTCCCCGCTGCGGGTGTTTCTCCCGGTGAGCTCGTTTCTATTCTTTTTGGGACTCGGTCGCTACGCCTATACCTATCTTACCGAACATACCTTTACCAATATGGCCCATCTGTTGATTAACTCATCGATTATTGTTTTCCTTTTGGGGCTTATCGCGGAGCAGATCGCGTCGTTGCGGCTGGAGCGGGGCGACAAGTTGTTTGAAGCCGAAGATTCGCGCCAGTATGCGCCGTTTGTTAACTTCACGTCGAAGGATGATCGGTGACGACTGTCAGCCTGAAGAGGGAGCGGCTGATACGCCCCGTGGTCTACGCGCTCCTGGGGGTCGCGGTCTTCCTCTTGCCCATTTTTTGCCGGGCTTTCTATGAATCGTACGCCGCCACGGTTCGAGCTCGGGCCGCGTTAGAACAGGGGGATTTCCGCGGTGGTGTCACAGCCTATGCTGAGGCCGGTCGGTGGGGATTTCCCGGTAATTCTTACGCGGAGGAGGCGCAGAGAGAACTTCTCCGTTTGCTGGCGGATGAGGCGCGCTCATTAGAGGAGCGTGTGCGAGGTTATGATCTTTTGGTAAGCGCCATTCACTCTTCGCGTCACCCCCTCTCCTTCCTCGACACGGCACGCGCGGAGCGGTTAGCCGAGGCACGTGCAAAAGTCGCCATGTTACGGGGCTCGAACCCTTATCAAATTGAACCTGCAGTAAGCCCGCATACTCATCCGCTACTCCAGCTCCTTGCGAATGTCCTCTTCTGGGGCTGGGTTGGACTGGGTGCCTGGCTCTGTCTACGGGGGTTCGATCGATCCGCACGGCCCCACTGGAGCCGCCTCCGACGTGGGGGATTATTATTTCTTTGCCTCTACGGGTTGTGGCTTTTAAGCTTACGTTTTGCGTAGGGATAGCCCGACGATGCCCCTTTCGCGGCACCGCCTTAAGAAGCACCCCAGCTGGATGCTTTCTGATTTTCGAAGCGGTGCCCCGCTCAGTTGGCGAGCTCAACTTTCTCAAGTTCGCGCCCAGAGGCGGCATCGAGGAACACGATCCGTTGAAGTCCTTTGGCTGCAGCGCGCACCCCACCGAGAAATTTGTCCTTCGCAAATGGAGGCATCTGTTCCATCGGGAAGTCTTTAAAAAAGACGCGCATCTCCCCTCCCCGCTCCTCGAAACGAACAAATTTCGGTCCGGCGATGGGATTGTTTCTTAGAAATGCGACAACCTCCGGATCCTTGCTCGGCGGTGCTTGACCTCCCGCCGTTGCCTCGCCCTGGACCGTTTTAAGGAAGTCGGCAAATCGAGCTCGCGCTTCATCGGACGGGGCTATCTTCATGGCCTTTTCCCCGGTCGTGAGAGCCTCTTTCTGGTTACCCATCTGGGCGTAGGTTATCGCGAGGTAGGCCAGTGCGTGGAAGTTCGCGGGATCTTTTGCGATCACGGCCTGCAGCTCCTTCACCGCATCGGGGTAGCGTTGAACAAACGCCAGAGAGCTCGCGTAACGGCTCCGAGCGCCGAGGTCTTCCGGCTGCTCAACCAGGTAGCGCTCATAGAGACCGATCGCTTTATCAAAAACCTGTTGGTTGAACGACAGGTCCGCGAATGCGATGAGTGCATCAGGATCCTTAGGGTTAAGGCGCAAAACGTTGGTGAGTGCATCCATCGATTCAAAAACAATCTCGGTCGACGGTCGTTCCGCGCTTTGGAGCTCGCGCACGAGCGCCGTCGTCAGAATCTTCCATCCAGCCAGGTCGTCGGGACGGGAACGGGCGCCCTCGATGAGCGTTTTAAGCTCGGCTGAGAGTGTGGCGCTTGGTGGCTCGGTCGGAGATTGGAAGTGCCCCGTCGGCTTTGCTCCGGCAAGCTCATTTTGAGCCGTCCAGGCGAAACCAAAAACGAGTCCGGCTGCCCCGAGGAGCGCCAGGATGCGTTGGGGGGAGAGTGTGACCACGGGCCGCTTCGGTCGTCCTATAGCGGTCCCACAGCTTGGGCAAAATTTCGCGCCGGCTGGTAGCGCTTCGCCACATCCTGAACAGAAAGAATTCGCTGCGCTATTCATCGTTGTCGCTCCTCAGGTTTCGGTAATTCCGTTAGTTTGGTCGGCGGTATCTCCGGCTTGGCGAATCGCTCGATGACCGAATCGGCCACCATCAGCCCGCGCGGCGACAAGCGTAACATATCGCCATACAAGAGCAGAAGGTCGTGTTCGGTCAGGGTACGAATCTGTTCGGCGTATACCTGATGCGCGGTAAAGGGAAATACTCGCTCGAAGTCCTTGAGCGAAACCCCTTTCAATTTGCGCAGTCCAAGAAAGAAGTATTCGAACATCGCGCCACTCAGATCGAGGGTGTCGCTCCACGAGGTAGCTATCCCCCGATTCTGCGCCTCGCTCATATAGCTTGTGGGTGGGGCGTAGTTCGACCACCGTTCACCCCAAGTCGACAGGGTCGGCGTTGCGGCGCGAACATAGCTGTGCGCCCCCGCGCCGAGACCAAGATAATCGTCACCGTTCCAGTATGCCAGGTTGTGCTGCGCCTCGTAGCCAGTGTGAGCATAGTTGCTAATTTCGTAGCGATGATACCCAAAGCTTTCGAGAAGCTCGCTCGAACGTTCGAGCATCGTGACCACCACATCCTCGGGCGGAAGCTTGAGAGTGCCCCGTTTGTAGGCCACGAAGAACGGGGTGCCTTTTTCGATCGTGAGGCCGTATGTGGAGATATGCTGGGGCGCGAGCTTCGCAGCCGCCGCGATATCGGCTTCGAGATCCGCTACGGTTTGCTCTGGTGCCCCGAACATCAAGTCGATGCTGATGTTTTTGAAGCTACTCTGCCGGGCGGTTACAACCGCATGTTCGACCTGTTCAGGAGTGTGAATACGCCCGAGTGCGCGAAGGGTTGCGGAGTTAAGCGATTGGGCCCCGAAGCTCAGGCGGTTGACCCCGGCCGCGTGATAGCCACCCAAGAGCTCCGTGGTGACACTTCCGGGGTTAGTTTCGAGCGATATCTCCATACCGCGGTCCCACTCAAAGGTCGCGCGAATCCGCTCAAGGATCCGTTCAACGCCCCTGACGGAGAGGAGCGAGGGAGTGCCGCCGCCAAAATAGACGGTCTGTACCTTTCGACCCTGAAAATAAGGGGTCGCCGCGCGAGTATCGAGCTCGGCGAGGAGCGCTGCAACGTACTCCTCTTCGGGCATCCGCGGTACCGCGTAGGTGTTAAAGTCACAATACGGACATTTGTGAAAACAGTACGGGATGTGGATATACAGGGAGAATGGCCGCATAGGGGCGCACTATACCTCGAACTCTTCGGGTGTGTCGAACGAAGGAGGCTGTATGACGGGACTTCGAGCGCGGAGGCGGCTTCTTGGGTCACCCGGCTCTCGCCACGAGGTTGGCGCTGCGGATTCGCCAAGATCGGCCCTCGCCCCGGGAGACCTTTGGTTGAGCGCTCTTATTCAACGGCGCGTCGGAGCACCGAGCATTCAAAAGCCCTGTCCTTCCCTCGATCCTCTCAGGCGGTGTTCGTCGCCCGTTTAGCGCCGCGTCTGCTGCCGCCGAACCTTTTTTTGCGCCTCGAGCCGGGCGCGTTGATCGTCAACTGACTTCCCTGGCCCTTCGCCGTTGGTGGCCGCGGGCGGTTCGGTTGATCCGGTCTCTTCGGCTGCGGACGGGTGCACGAGCTGCATGTTCTCCTCGACCGCTTCCCGGCGTTGGCGCTCGGCCTCGAGGTGAGCGACCAAATCGCGAGGATCAGGTGCGTGATAGTAGAAGAGTCGCCGCACCACCTGCTCGCGCAGCGTCGTCATTAACTCTTGAAAGAGGAGGAAGGCCTCGCGTTGGTACTCGTGGAGGGGATTTTTCTGCCCCATGCCGCGCCAGCCGATCCCCTCTCGGAGGTGATCCATCTCGTGCAGGTGCATGTTCCAGAGATGATCAAGGAGCTCAAGGAAGGTCGACTGCTGCACCGAGCTAAAGTCGCCCACAACGAAGTTCGGGTTTTGCTGTTTGAAGATCGCGTCGATCTCCCTGAGCCGCTCATCCGTTCGGGCTGACCGCGCGGTGTACTCCTCTCGCGCGACCTGCCGGAGGTGATCAAATATCTTTTGACGATCGAGTTCGAGATCGTCTTTCAGGACGTTTTTTATTGCAAAGAGGAATTCGAAACGTTCACCGAGCTGTTTCAGGTTCCACTCGGTCGGGCGAGCCCTCTCGTCGCATGCGGTGAAAACGGCGTCTTCGATAAGATCATCCACGAGCGTCATGATCTCGTCGCGGAGGTGCTCGTTGTTCAGAACGCGATTGCGGAGTCCGTAGATGACCTGGCGTTGCTTGTTCATCACGTCGTCGTATTCGGTGACGTGTTTGCGGCTATCGAAGTGGAAACCTTCGACCCGTTTCTGGGCGTTCTCAATTGAGCGGCTGATAAGATTGCCGTCGATCGCCATACCCTCTTCCCAGCCGAGCTTTTTCATGAGGGCTTGCATCCGATCACCACCGAATCGGAGCATGAGATCGTCCTCAAGCGACACGTAAAAGCGCGATGTTCCGGGATCGCCCTGGCGTCCGGCGCGGCCACGCAACTGATTGTCGATCCGGCGCGACTCGTGACGCTCGGTGCCCATGATGAAAAGTCCCCCGGCGGTGAGGACGCGTTCCCGCTCTTCGCGGCAGGTAGTGCGAAACTTCTCCAGCGCCGCGATGAAATTCGGATCGGTTCGATCTCTCGTCTGGGCCTCGGCTTGGGCGAGAAACTCAGGATTGCCCCCCAGGACGATATCGGTCCCGCGGCCAGCCATATTCGTTGAGATGGTCACCGCGCCGAGTCGTCCCGCTTGGGCAACGATCTCCGCCTCGCGCTCATGCTGCTTGGCGTTCAGCACGTTGTGTGCGATGCGAAGCTCTTTCAGGAGGCGTGATAGCGACTCGCTCTGTTCGATGCTGATCGTTCCAACAAGGATCGGTTGCCCGGTTTTTGAAATCTCGGTGATATCGTCGATGACGGCCTGATACTTTTCCTTACGGGTGCGATATACCTTATCGCTTTGGTCATCTCGCACCATCGGCATGTTGGTGGGGATAGAAACAACCTCGAGGTTGTAGATCTGCTTAAACTCGACCGCCTCGGTATCGGCTGTTCCCGTCATGCCGGCGAGCTTCGAGTACATGCGGAAGTAGTTTTGGAAGGTGATCGACGCCAAGGTTTGATTCTCTCGCGCGATCTTGAGCCCCTCTTTCGCTTCGACGGCTTGGTGCAGTCCGTTCGACCACCGCCGGCCGGGCATGAGGCGACCGGTGAACTCATCGACGATAATGACCTGACCATCCTTGACGACGTAGTCAACATCGCGCTCCATCGTCGTGTGCGCGCGCAGACCTTGCGTGACGTGGTGAAGGGTTTGGATGTTGGTCGGATCGTAGAGATTCTCAACGCCGAGAAGTTTCTCTGCTTGCGCAACCCCTGCTTCGGTGAGTGAGGGCTGTTTCGTCTTCAGATCCATCTCGAAGTGATCACCTTTTTTGAGGTGAGGAACGATCTTATTAATCTTGTGGTACTCATCGGTCGGGTCGTCGGCCGGCCCCGAGATGATGAGAGGGGTTCGCGCTTCGTCGATGAGGATCGAATCTACTTCGTCGACGATAGCGAATGCGTGCCCGCGCTGAAACATCTCGCTCGCGGTAAACTTCATGTTGTCGCGGAGGTAATCGAAGCCGAACTCGTTGTTTTGGCCGTAGGTAATATCGGATCCGTACGCGGTCCGCTTTGTCTGCTCGTCGAGCCCAGCGTAAACTACGCCAACGGAGAGGCCGAGGAAGTTATAGAGCCGTCCCATCCAGTCCGAGTCCCGGCGGGCGAGATAGTCGTTGACGGTGACAACGTGTACTCCTTTTCCCGCGAGAGCGTTGAGATACGCGGGGAGGGTCGCCATAAGCGTTTTCCCTTCGCCGGTTCGCATCTCCGCGATTCGGCCGCCGTGGAGCACCGCACCCCCGATGAGCTGCACGTCGAAATGACGCAGCCCAAGGGCTCGACGTGCACCTTCACGAACGACGGCGAACGCCTCTGCTTGGAGGTTGTCGAGGCTTTCACCGTTCGCGAGTCGCTCACGGAATACCGCTGTCTGACGTTGCAGCGTTGCGTCGTCCATCACCTGGTAAGTGGCCTCAAGCTCGTTGACTCGGTTCACGAGAGGGCGGAGTGATTTGAGGATCCGATCATTACGGGTGCCGAAGATCTTTTTTGCGACGTAGGTGAGCATGGGACGATTACCGCGTGATTATTCCGTCAAAAGTTGGTTGGCGGCCCGCGCCCACTCAAAGTCGAGTGCGGTGAGTCCGCCAGCGGCGTGGGTCGAGAGGTCGATCCGAACCGAATTGTACATGTTTAACCATTCCGGGTGATGATTTCTCGCCTCAGATACGAGAGCGGCCCGGGTCATGAACCCGAACGCTTCCACGAAGTTCGAAAAAACAACCTCCCGTCGGAGCTTCCCCCCGATTATGGACCATCCTGGTGTTCGGGCAAGTTCCGTGGCGATCTCATCTTCGGTGAGTAGTTTGGCTTTCATGGAGAGCTCGGTTATAGCAGCAAAGCGCGCGGGTGTCAGGCGCCGCTTTTGGTTGATAAGTCTCGTAAATACAGCGAGTTAGGTGCTATTCGGCGGCAGCGCCCGCGGCTTTGTCCGAGGTCTTTGCCGCGATACCGCGGAGCGAGAGGAGGTGGTAGTTCATCGCGTCAACCAGGCGAGGATGAACTGGCTCAAGAGACGCTGCTGGGGTGACCTCATTGATGACAAACCGGCGCAGTTCGTTGAACTCGACGCCGGGCCCCGTAATCGATACCTGTTGACCGATGCGGGTGACGAGGGTCTCGGGGTATCGCGCCTCGAGCGCAGCGATGAGCATTGCGGGGTCCTCGACGCGACTGATGGTGGCACTCTGTCCACATAACTGCCCGCACACGTTTTCAACCGTGCCGGCAGCGAGCGCCTTCCCCTCACGGAGCACAACGATGACATCAGCAAGCTGTTCGACCACGTCCATACGGTGGGATGAGATAACGAATGAGCGTTCGCCTGACTCTGCAGCGATGAGATTGGAAAGCTCATTCGTGCGCTGCACATCGAGTCCATCGAAGGGTTCATCGAAGAGAAAAAGTCTGGGGTCGGTCAGAAATCCGATCGCGGTTTGGACCCGCCGCCGCTGACCTTTCGAGAGCTCTCGCCCCAGCTTTCTAAAAAGCGGCGCGATGCTCAAGAGTTCGATATAGCGGCTTCCCGCACGGCGGTAATAGTGGACGTCGCGCTGCTTGAAACGGCACCACAGCTTCACGTAGCTCTCGACCGTTATATCGGCGAAGACCGCCCCCATCTCAGGGCAGAAAGCGAGGTGTTGCTCCGGGACGAGTGGAGTAACGACGTTCTCACGGGTGTCGGTCACGCGTACGGTTCCCCGGCTGGGCAGGAGAAGGTTCAGGATCGTTTTGATAAAAGTCGACTTCCCTGCCCCGTTGTGTCCGATCACCGCGATGACCTTCCCGGCGAGATTCGTGTCGGGGAGGTCGAGCGCTAAGAAGTCGCCGAAGGTCACGCGCAGGTGGTGGGTCACGATCCGGGCACCCCCGTCGTGTGATATGTCGTCCCGCGGTTTCATTAGATCTCCTCGAGGTGAGCCGCAAACCACCGACTATTATATCGTAGTGCCAAAAAGAGGAGCGCGCTGCTCGAGCAGAGGTGAATCATGAGCGTCGCCGTACTCGGGCGAAAGACCGGACCAAGGAGGATCGCCGGGGTGCCGAGGAGGGGTAATGCAGTAACCGTAGAGCGCAAGAAAAGAGCGCCCGTCGATTCAAGGAGAAACGTGCCTGCCCAGATAATCCCGCCGAGGAAGCAGATAGCGATCGGAACGTACTTGTAAGCGAAGCTCATTATTGAATGGCGATGTTTGAGCTCGGCGATGGAAGCGATGAGAGTCGCGAGGGCCAAACTCGCCGTAAGGGCGAGAAGCCATGCGAGTACCCGACCACCGAAAAAGAACGCTGCGAGGTCGTCTCTTTCGAGTATCGCCACAAATCCGAAATAGGTCATGGGAATAGCGGCGCCGAAAAATGCTCCCACTCGACACAACGTGAGCGCCCAAATGGCCCCGTAGAACGTCGCGTGCCCGGTCGCTGCAACCATCGGCAGTAATGCGCCGCTCTGAGAGAAATAGTCGAGCACCTTGCGGTGGGCTTTGAGGGCGAGCCACAGGGCGATAATAATGATCCCGGCGAAGTTAATCGTTATTGCCAGCATCGTATAGGTTCGAGTCATATCGATCGAATCCTCGAACCCTGTGAGATGCAAGGTACGTTGCCCAAATATCTCACTCACCTGCTCGATCTCCTTGAGACTGTCGAGATATTGGCTCGGATTAAAACGGATCATATTCACCACAACGAGAGCCCAGACGCTGCGGATATCGGATCGGACAGATCCGTCGGTCAGGGTGATAACGATATCGGGGCGACACCGTTTGCAAAGGTGGAGCTGCTCGATGTTTCCGTTAAAAGCAGCTTGGTAACTGGTCGGATCGAAGGTGGCTGGATCCGTAACGTGGAGCGCGATGTCGAGCCGGCCGGGGCGACAGTCGCTGGTGGGAGGCACCTCCACGTTCTCCCCGTTGTGCACGATTTCGCGCCACCGACAGAGGCGCACGGGCGGGAGGGGTTCGCCATTCCCGTACAGGAGTAATCGGCCAAAGTTCAGATCTTTCGTCCGCTCAACCCGCTCAGTGACCGGCGTGGTATTGGTGGAGATGCTCCGTACCATCAGTGCGGTGAAGACGATCTGGAGCGCGACGACAACGACGCTGATAAGCAGCGGAAAAAGAAAAAGCGATCCGAAGAGTCGCGGGATCTTAAGAAGTGCGATGGCGAGACGAAATGAACTCAAAAAACCTCAATAATCCCCATTAAAACCCCTCCCCTGGTCCGATTTCAGCGGCGTGGAGCGTGGCGTTGAGCGGTCCCGACGCGAGAGAGCTGCGTTATCTAAAAGCTGCTCACATGCGCCGCTCCTCGCGGTGTATACCACCTATCGGCCACTTATGGTGCGAACCGTAACGATAGTGATCGTAGCATGGTTATGATGCGCGGAGCCCGTCCAGTACTTTTTTACCTGCCAGGGGTTTCGGGGACGGGATACGAGTGCGGCCAGGACTGCCGCGTCGATGCCGGAGCGAAGCGCAGGTATCTGGCTTCGACCGTGACTTCGGCGAGCTCAGTCGAGTCGAGCGCAGCCGAATGGAGCCCGAAGGTACACCAGGGAAATCGAGCGCTCCCAAATGGAAACCGGGCGATAAAACTCATAGAACGGCGCCCGAGCGGGGTGCCAGGCTACGTCCTTACGATGCTCACGAGCAGAGATTTACGGTGGGGTTAAAACGCCGAGGCGGCTCAGCTCGCGGGCTATTTTATCCCAATCGAGGGGCTTACAGAGGAAGGTGGTGCATCCAGCGCTTGAGGCGGCGTAGTAATTGTCGATGCTGCACACTTGAGTGGTCACCAATATCTTGGCCCCAGCCTTTGCGACGATACCTTGAGATTCTTCGTATTGGCGTAAGCCGGCGAGCAGGTCGATTCCATCAACCTGGGGGAGGTTCGTATCGAGGCAAACAAGATCAAACGGCTTTCCGTCATCAATTGCGGCGCAGAAGGCGTTGTACGCCGTCTCTCCGTCATTGACGACCGTGAGGTCCCCGAGCGCTGTCAGGTTCGACCACAGGAGGGCAACGCTTTCCTTCTCTTTATCGACGATTAATACACGCATAAAATCGATTCCTAAACCGTCAATTCGAAAATCGTCATAATTCGCAGATTTCTTGAGTATTTTTATGACGGGAAGGTATCGTGTTGAATTGACCGATCTTATTGGTTTCCCGAGCGCTCGCCTTTGCCTTGTTGTGGGTCGCTGTGTGGCTATCGAGGTGGGCTGGCGGGGGCTGCTGATATCCGGTGAAGCTCGACCGCTCCAGCCGCGTCGATCGGGGTGAGGTGAGCGCGCTTAAAATCGCTCCACAACGCCAACTCGCGCGGGGTGAGTTCGGTGATGATGCGCGCTTCGACTTGTGCCGTGTCAACCGCGAGGTAGTGAATCCCGCGGTGGATAAATTCTTGGGCGAGCATCTGGGTGGTTGCCGCGTTGCGGAGCCACACGAGGATCTGGGCGTCTTGTTCGACGCCGCCGGTGATGACCCGCGGCTGCACATAGGCGAGTGCGCTCGTGGCAAGAAGGTTATAGACGTACTCATCCCGTCCCACTGCGTGATTAATCGTCTCAACGATCGGGTAGTGAGGTAGGTTCCGCCGAAGGTACGATACCGTATCACCGCGATAGGCCAGCGCGCCGAAGGCGACTATTCGGTGTGCGGCATCGAGGGTGAAGATAACGAGATAGGTAGCGAATATCGTACCAATAAAAGCCCGTTCGAAGCGGCGTTTAAAAAAAGTTCCCAGTGCTCCTAGTCCGAGGATAGTCATGGTAATGAGCGGCAGGGCGAGGGGGAGGTAGACCCGCGATGCTTCTAGCCTGAAGAGCGCTCCGAGGAGGAGAAAAAAAAGCGTTGTGAGTCCGAAGAAGATGACCCAAGGGTGGCCGCGGTAACGTATAAAAGCGAAGAGCGCTCCGAGCGTGAGGATCCCGCCGGTAAGGTCATATCGACCGAATATCCCCTCGTGGGGAAGGAGCACCGCGACGAGCGGCGCAACGATCGCCCGTGCTCCGGTCTCTCCCAGATGAAGGAGCCCGTGCTCAAGTGCAGGGCGCCACGTCGTTCCAACGATGAGAGCTTCGGAGCCGAAAACACGACCGAAGAGGGGGAAAAACGGATTCGAGAGCCAGATCCCACTTCGAATAAGCCACGGAGAGAGGGTCAGTATCGCTATCACGAACACGGAGGTGCTTGCCCCCAGGGCACGCCATCCGTTCGTCCCTTGGGAGCGAGCGCCGAAGAATAGTGCGAGCGGTACGGCCAGGAGCGCGAGAGCTCCACCACTTGAACATCCTGCCGCAAGGCCGAGTGCTGCCCCACCAAGCCAAAGCTGGCGGAGGCCCCCCGCCTCAATCCAGTCTACCAAAAGGATGCACGCGATCGTGACAAAGAGTGTCGCCAGGAGGTCAGGCCATGGAGTTGTGGTCGCGCGGACACAGAGCGGGAGGGACACGGTAAAAACGCAAGCAAGCCACGCGGACTCCCGTCGATGGGTGCGGTGCTCAACGAAGCGGCCAACGAGCATCGACAGCGTTACGAGGTGGAGGGCAAGATAGAGGGAGATGAGTTCAGCTCGGCCCCGAGCGATAGGCTCAAGAAACGCGAGCCCTGGAAGAAACGGATAGAGCGAGGGTGCATACCACAGCGAGGGCTTCATCGCGCCGGAGTCGATCCACCACTTGGGTAAAGTCAGGTAGTGCGATATGGCGGCCTCCTCAACTGCGGGCGGGCGCGCCAAGATGATCATACTGACCGCGGGCACCGCGAGCGCGCAAATACTAAGGACAGGTGACCACCGCACCGAACGGGTCAGTGTATAGATATAATGGAGCCCACTCCCTGCGACGAGGAGCATCACCCCGAGATGGGGAATCAGGAGGTACGGGATGCCACGGTGGCGGATGTCACTCATCAGGAGGGGCAGTATCCCGAGGAGTATCATACCCGCGAGAATGACGAGGAGGCTTGACCAAAATGTGCGGTGATCGAGAAGCCGTCGCCCGGTTGCATCCATACGCTGTCTCTTCCCCACCCGGCTGCTCGAACGAACGCCATACGCGCGGGCATGGCGATGCGGCGCGCCGACCGGGCGGCATCGAATTTTAATCATATCACAAGCGAATAGAACTTTCAGTAAATCGAGCCAGGGAGCTATAGTTACGGCGCTGTAAGAACGGAGAAGCTTATGGAAAAGAGTAAAGGAAAAGCGAGTCGAGACGTCGCCATACGAACGGTGATGATGCCTCGTGATACCAACGGCCTTGGAAGTATCTTTGGGGGGCACATCCTGAGCCTGATCGACCTTGCAGCCGGGCAGCACGCACGCACGATTGCGCCGAAGCGTTATGTGACCAAAGTAATGCGTGAGGTTGAGTTCATCGCCCCGGTGAGTGTTGGTGATACGGTGAGCTTTTACGCAAAGACGCTGCGACTGGGTACTACTTCTGTCACGATTAGGGTTGACGTTGAAGCTGAACGGGGCATCGGCAATCGCCGGACGATCAAGGTTACGTCGGCCGAGGTCGTCATGGTTGCGGTCGACGAGCAACAGCACCCTATTCCGATTCGTGGGGACTCCTGATTGGGCTTCCCCAGAAGCCGTCTTGGAAATAGCCCCTAGAGAAGTGGTTTCTCAGACGGAGAGGTGGAGTCTTTTGGCTCTGCCGCGGAGCTGATGTCCGGTGCAAGGAAGATCACTGTCCCAGCATTCATCAGCTCCTGGAGGAATCGGTAGAATCGGCTGAACATCGCTTCGTCAGAAAGATCTTGGTCGAGGGTCTGGGTGAACGCTTCGGCGAGTGTCTCGAGCTGAAGCCTCGTCGTGCGCGGCTGTGCTTCAAGAAAACGATAGAGCGGCTCGGGCACGGTAATCCAACGGACAAAACCGTCACGATTTCGCGCCGCTATCGCCGTCGTTGGGCTCTGGGGGATATCGGCGGGAAGGGTTTCGCCATTGCGGTAGTACGAGGCACGAAGCTCAGGAGCGTTGATCGAAAAAGTACGAAATCGAAGGGAGCTCGGAAGGTAGTAGTTGCTCGTCATGAGCTCCCCTACCGTCGTCTTGGCGAAGTCGTCCTCGGTGAGGGAATCGTACGGCCCGTAGTGGTCGTCTCGCGCAGAGCGTAGCTCAACGGCTACGATCTCGAGCTCTGCCATCGCCTTGATAGCGGGATAGCGCTTGGCGATCTCGGCGCGGTCGCGGGTCAAATATTCAAGCAAGCATTCGGCAAGTCGCAGTGAGGCGTGACTTTGCCACGGTCTTTTCGTGTGAATATCTCGGGTTAACTCGAGTGAGTTGAACGGTTCCGTGGAGAATTCCTGCCAATGCCTCCGGAGAAGAGCAAAAGTAACCTCGAAGTACCGGGTCAAGATATTGCGTTCGCCGGCAAAGATACTGTGTGTGTATCTGCGCCAGTACTTCTCCTCGATTGCGGCGAGGTCCTCAACCTCGTGGGTTGAGAGGTTCGGGAAAAGCTGGTGGTAGAGGGCTGCGCGTTGAGCTTGGTCGTGTGGAAGCTCGCGAAGATCGAGAATAATCTGACGCATCGCCGACAGAACTCCGGGGAGGCCCATCAGGCGGCCCTTCCGAGAGCGCTGGCGCCACAAACCTCAATCAGGGCCTGATCCGCTGCAGTGGCTTCAGCCAAGAGGCGTTCCAGAGGTGGGAGTGCGTTATCCCATTCGACGAGAACCGCAGACGGTCCGGTGATCCGTATGATATCGCGGAAAAGATTCCACACGTCGGGTGTCACCGGCGCATCGTGGCTATCGATAATGGTGCCATCGTCCGCTGGGGTCCATCCGGCAAGGTGCATCTGGCCGATGCGGTGGTATGGGATCGACTTGATGAACGCGATTGGGTCGTCGTGGTGAAACTGGGTGTTGAGATAGATGTTGGTGACGTCAAGCAGGAGCCCACAATCTGCCCCCTCGAGAACAGCGGTCAGGAACTCGTGTTCGTTCATTTCACGCGAGGAGACCGTAAGGTAGCGGGTGACGTTCTCAACAAGAAAGGGACGCTCGATGATGTCCTGGATAATTTTGATGCGGTTCACGACATTGTCGACAGCTTCGCTCGTGAAAGGCAGTGGGATCAGATCGTTGAGGTTCGTATGGTCAACCATGGTAAAGCAGAGGTGATCGGAGAACCAGGGGGAGTCGATCGAGTCGAGTACCGTTTTGAGCCTTTTGATGTAGGGGATGTCGAGGGGATCGGTTGACCCAAGCGAGCAACAGACCCCGTGACCGATAATTGGGTAGTGTTCCCGAATTTTGTGGAGGTAGCCAACATCTCGCCCCCCCTCCCCGACGAAATCATCGATGATTATCTCGAGCCAGTTACAGCGGGGACGTTTCTCGAGGATCTCCTCGAAGTATTTATGGCGAAGGCCGATACCGCCACCCAGGACCGGGAGATTGAAGTTTCGCATAGGAGAGTAACGACTCGGTTTCGTGGATCTCGAAATGTTTTTTACGTCTCTTCCTCGGGGATAGAAATTTCGGGGACAGAAATAGTCTCCGTGATCCCTCGAGAGGGTATTTAAAGGTAGCGTCTAATAAAAAAGGGATGACTTCAAGATCGAAGTCATCCCCGTCACACAAGGGAAGCGTTCAAAAAGTCCCCACTTTGGTGGGGACTCTTGAACAACTCCGCTAGTGTTTTTCAGCATTACAGCCAGCGCTACCGCACGAGTGATCGCCCTCGGCGCTCTTCTCGCCTGAACACTTCGATGCGCCCTCTTGGTGGGCTTTGTCACCCGAGCACTTCTTTTCGCCGCTGCAGCTCTTTTCACCACTACAGCTCTTTTCTCCCGCAGCGTGCTCATGGCCTTCCCCAGCGAATGCAGCGCTCGGGTTAAGAACCAGCCCGGAAGCTGCAATAGTGCCGACGGCCATAGCTGCGATAGTCGAAAATAACTTCTTATTCATGTGATCTCTCAAATAAAAATAAAAAGAGAAAGGATTGTTGAGGAATATAGCACTTCCGAGGAACGCACAAGTTTTAATAGAATTGCTGAGCGCTCAAAATGATGTGTCCGGTCGTGGCGCACGGTATAATTGTTGGCGGGGGGAGCTTGGAACCACGATGTCGTGTTTTTATGGGGTTAGCAGCTTCCCTTATTCTCTTAGCTGTCGCCTGGGGGCTCAGCCTTTGGGGAGTGCCTGCCCATGACCCCGATCTCGGGTGGCACCTCTTGGGGGGGCGTTGGATTCTTGAGCATGGAGCGGTTCCCCGCGCTGATTTCATAAATCTCTTTCGACGAGAGTGGCACGACTATCACTGGCTCGCTCAGGTGCTCCTTGCCTGGGTGTATGAACACGGCGGCTATACGCTCTTACGCGTCACGCTGGGGCTCCTTGGTGTCGCGTTATTTCTCGCGCTTGTTGGGCTGGCTCTCCGTGCGCGGCGGGGGACGCTCAGTCCCTACACTACCCTGATCGTTCTCTCTGGATTTGTTTTGATTCAAGAGATCGCGACGATTCGTCCGCAGATGCTGGCGCTCCTGTTGCTGGCGCTCGCATCGCTCCTACTCGTGCGACGACCCGCGTGGTTCGAGCTCCCCGTGCTTTTCGTCGTGACTGTCATCGGAGTCAACGTTCACGTTTACTGGGTTTTCGTTCCTTATCTTTGGTTCCTTTACCGAGTTACTCCCCGACTCGTCCGGCGTTCCGCGCCCTCGCCGTTGTATGCCTGGGGAGGGATGTTTTTGCTTGGAGGTGCGGGCCTTATCTCCCCATACGGGCTCTGGGGCACTCCGCCGGATTGGGCAGGTGTGCTCTCAAACTATGCGCTCGTGTGGGACTATCTGACGATGCCGGAGGTACTGAAGAATTCCATCAATGAGCTTCGCTCCGGGGTTGGTAGGACCGGTTGGGTGCAGCTTATTCTGCTCAGCTATCTCGCTTTTTTCAGCCGAACAGCGCGGTGGCGTCGCTTTCTGGCTGATGCTGGAGCGGGTCTTGCTGCGATCACCGGCTTTGTCCTGGCTGTTTTGGGAATCAAGTATGTGGCCGTAACCGCGATCTTCGTGCTTCCCTACCTTATTCGTCACCCACTTCCATGTACCGTTGGACGACGCACTTTTGTCCGACCCCTCGTTGTCGGGTGCCTCGCTTTAGCCACAGTGGGTGCTTATCGGAGTTGGATAACCTATCCATTTATCCACCCGAACGATGCTCGTATCGATGACTTTGTTCCGTATTCGGTGTGTCACGCGCTGGCGCGTTTGCCGATGAAGCAACGCAATGATAGTCAGACGATTCGGGTCCTCACTCACTTTAATCACGGGGGGTGGTGTCGTTGGGCGCTTTATGAAAGTGATCCCACGACTGATTATCGGGTGACCACTGATAATCGCACGCAAGGCATTCCCGGTGAACACTTTGAGCGCTCGTTCGATCTCTTTGGAGCGAAGCGAGGGTGGCTTGGGACTCTCGCTGAGTGGGATCCGGACGTCGCAGTCGTGCAAAAAGACTATCCACTCGCCCAGTTTATGGGCCTTTCCCCGGATCGCTGGCGGAAGGTCTTCGAGGATAACCTTTTTGTGATCTTTGTGCCCCAGTCGTAGCCGAGGATAACGCCCCTAGGTGCGCTTACCGAGGCGACGGGAGGGAGAGCCCGTGGCTCGCCGCAGCT
>JBILDU010000019.1:0-36327 GCA_044352465.1 Bdellovibrionota bacterium | reverse complement strand
GAGCCCCCGGCGTCCGAGGTGCTCTTTCGCTACGCGGGTGGGGATGCACGTAAGCTCCTCAACCTGATCGAGCGTGTCGTCGCGCTTCGCCCGCCCGCAGAGCGGAGTGCCCCGATTACCGTGCCCCGTTTGGCCGAGCTACTCCGCGATGCGCCGACCGCACTCTACGATCGCTCCGGTGAGGAGCACTACAATACGATCTCAGCCTTCATAAAGAGTCTCCGAGGTAGCGATCCCGATGGCGCCCTCTTTTGGGGGATGCGCATGCTTGAAGCGGGCGAGGACCCCCGTTTCGTGATTCGCCGGATGGTCATTTTCGCCAGTGAGGATATCGGGAACGCGGATCCCCGGGCGCTCGAGTTGGCCGTTGCGACCTCAGCGGCGTTCGAGCAGCTCGGACTCCCTGAGGGGCGTATACCCATCGCGCAGTGTATCACCTACCTCGCCACCGCACCGAAGTCGAATCGAAGCTATGCGGCGATGCACAAGGCGCTTGATGCGGTCCGGCAACACGCTGTCGTCACGGTGCCGCTTCATCTCCGCAACGCCCCGACGAAGTTGATGCGTACCCTTGGCTACGGCGCTGAATACGAGTACCCACACGATTCGTCGGCAGCATACGTGCCCGGAGTTCAGTACCTCCCTGATGAATGCCGGGATGAGGTGTTTTACGTGCCATCGGAGCGAGGGTACGAGAAAAATATCGGAGAGCGGTTGGCGCTCCTCAAGACGCTTGGGGGTTCGAGAGGCAAAACGGAATGAGTATCATTGAAGAGCTTCAGGCCAAATTTGGGCGGGAGGAGGCGGTCTCTTTCGCGCGCGATCACGGAGACCTGGTGTGCGTGAATTTACGCACGGAGCGAGGTGCGGCGGCGCGGCTCTCCCTTTACGGCGGGCACCTCTTGTCGTGGCGCACCCCTGACGCGGTCGAACGGCTATTTTTAAGCTCGCAGGCGCTCTTCAGGCCAGGGAAGGCGATCCGGGGTGGGGTACCGATCGTCTTCCCCCAATTCGGCGCGGGACCGATCGTTGCCCACGGGTTTGCTCGTACCTCGCTGTGGGCGGTGGTGGGGAGCGATGCAAACCGGGGGCAGAGTAGTGTGACCGTTTCGCTCAACGATTCGGCGGAGACCCGGGCCGTATGGCCCCATAAATTTAGGCTCGATCTTACCGTTACCTTGACCGACACCCTCTCGACCGAGCTGTGGATCGAGAACACCGACGAGCACCCCTGGGAATGCTCCTACCTCTTTCATACATATCTGAAAGTAGAAGATATCCGCACGGTCGGTGTGATGGGTCTACTCGACCGCGAGTACCTCGATAAGGTTGCGGGGGGAGCGCGACACCGTGAGAGTGGTGCCGTCCTCCCGATCGATAGATTTGTTGACCGAATTTACCTCGGGGCCCCCGATGAACTGCTGGTCGGTGGGGTTCGGGGTGAGGAGAGTCTGCGACTTATGAAGCAGAACCTCCGTGATGTCGTCGTCTGGAACCCGTGGCAAGATAAAACGCCGAGCTTCACCGACCTTGCCCCGGACGACTATACCCACTTCGTGTGCGTCGAAGCGGGGAGCGTCGGAGAGCCGGTTGTTATTCCGCCCGGTGAGCGTGTCGTCTGTGGGCAGACCCTCCGAATTGAGAAGCGCGCCGAGTGAGCGTCCGAGGCGCAGTAAAAAGTCCTTTGCTCAAAACCTTGGCGCGCACTCGCGCGGCCGGAGTCTTGTGGTCATCCTTATACCCTCGCGGGAGAGCCTAGCGGGCGCCGAGGAGTTGCCCCAGCGCTGTTTCGATCTTTTCCTCGGTAAGAGGGCGGGAAAGTGCGTAGGTTGGAAGCCCTTTCAGCGCGTCTTTGTTGCCCACGAGGAGACAGTGGTGGCGCATCGCGGCGGGAATCTCAGGGAAAAAATGAGGCTCGGTGATAATCCGTGCATGTTCCGGAACCGCCTTTATTGAGTGGACGATACACGCCTCAACTCCCCGTACGGCGAGGAGCTCAGCGAAAAGCTCATTAATCACCTCATCGCTAAAAAGGATACACACCGGCGAGAAGTCCGGGGAGTTTGCAGCGGTGAGATCACGGTGGTTGTTCATCTCTCTCAATTTGATGAGCTGAGTGGCCCCAGAGCTGCAATAAACTAATGAAAGTTTATGTTCTTGATTTGATTCTCCTTCTTCTTCGACCGAGGACTGAGCGGTCACTGACATGGGGACTACTTCCTGCTATACTTTCCATCCGTTAGCGCAAGGAAGTCCCGATGCTCAAAGAGAACTGGCGCCTGATCGCTCGGCTGGAGCGTCTTGGTGATTTTATCATCATCGTGGTGTCTTTTTTCCTGGCCTACCACGGGCGCGACTCGCTCGTCTTTTGGAACGATATTCTTGGTCTGAGTGTCCCTTTCACCCCAGATGGCTTGGCCCCCCTCAAAGACTACTTTACGGTGCTCTTCATCGCGCTCCTCGGCTATGCCGCCACCTTAAGTTTTTTTGGTGCCTATGGCTCGATGCGGTTGAGCTCGCCGCTGCGGTTACTGCGTATATCGCTCGTCAGCTCGGCCATTGTTTTTATCCTCCTCGCGGCGACTCTCTTTCTGCTGAAGCTCGATCTCAGTCGGAGCTTTATCGCCATCTTTTGCACCCTCGTCGGGGTCCTCCTCACGGCCGAGCGACTAGCGGTGCTCCGCCTCCTGCGATTTTGGCGGGGGCAGGGTAAAAACTTTCGCAACATCATCATCGGTGGGGTCGGTGAACAGGCGGTTCGCCTGGCCGGGGAGATCGCTGCTCGTCCGGAACTCGGAATTCGGATTCGTGGTTTCGCCGACCTGCGCGCCTCCGTTGACGCCGATCTGCGCCACCGCGATCTTCGCGCGGGGCTCGGGGAGCGCGGTATCCAGCGCTCCGGTCGAATCATCCAAGGGGGCGCCGAACTTGAGCGCGCCCTTAAGGAATACGCAGTTGATGAAGTTATCTTCACCGACGTCGCGGCGGTAATGGCCGAGGTGGAGGAGATGGTGCTCGTGTGCTCAGAGCAGGGGGTTCGCACGACGATCGCCGCGGACCTCTTTAGCCTCGGCATGGTGAAGTCGGGGCTCAGCTATTTCGGTGGAATGCCGCTGATCCATTTTCAAACGCCGCCGGGTGACCGTTGGGAACTCGTGGTCAAGCGAGCACTTGATGTCGTTGTCAGTGCAACCCTTTTGGTCGCGCTCCTCCCGCTGTTTGGAGCGATAGCGCTGGCGGTGCGGCTCTCGACCCCCGGTCCGGTGCTTTTCCGCCAGCGGCGGGTCGGGCTCAATGGCCGAATCTTTGTGATGTTTAAGTTTCGCTCGATGTATCGCGATGCTGAGCAAAGGCTCGCTGAGCTCCGGGAGCGGAATGAGATGGATGGTCCGGTTTTTAAATTAAAAGAGGACCCGCGGATCACTCCGATCGGGGCTTTTTTGCGTCGTTTTAGCCTCGACGAGCTCCCCCAGCTTTGGAACGTTTTCATCGGCGATATGAGCCTCGTGGGGCCGCGCCCCCCGATTCCGGGGGAGGTGAGTCTCTACGAGCGGCGTGACCGGCGCCGTCTCTCGATGCGTCCCGGTATCACCTGCACCTGGCAGGTCAGTGGTCGTAACGAGATAAAAGACTTCGATGCGTGGGTGAAGCTCGACCTCGACTATATCGACAACTGGTCGTTGGGGCGAGACGTGGTTCTCCTGGTTAGAACCATACCTGCGGTCATCTTCGGTGCGGGCGCTCGGTAGCAGGCGGTTACAAAAGTCCCCAACGCAGCAAAGGTGCCCGAAGCCACACCCGAAAGTTCTGGGGCCTACCGATGCTGTAATCTGCATGAAAAACCGGGCACGAGCGTTCAATAGCCCTCCCGAGAGATGCCCCCGGGGCGAAAATGGGGCTTCCGTCCCGGCCGGCCTAAAAGTCCGTTAAGAAAAATCAGTCGCCGGCCGACCATCCCAATGTCCACTTATTGTTGTACCCCGATGGTGCTGTATGGCCGTCACAGTTGTGCGTGGTGTCGTTGGACACCGTAAAGATTCCAGTCCCCCCGGTCGCTCCTCTGAGAGTGCCCCTATGCCCCAGGCCGGAGCAACAACAGTCGCGACTCGCTCCGACGGGAGTAAGCTGCGTTCCGCGCTTGAACAAGCAGTCACCAGCAATCGCCCGAGTAAACAGCCCCGGACGGAGCGGCTACGTGAGCCGTCCGAAGCTCGACGCCTGGCAGAGGATATCTCGGACGACATTCGAACCCAGGGTGGAGATGGGGATTCTCACGAGGGTCTGGAGCCGATCGTAGCACGCGAGCATTTTCGCAGGCAGTGAGTTTTCAATCGGGCAAACCATTCGTATCTCTGCCAGTGGACAGTTGAAAAACGGCCGCGCGTCCGACCATGTTTTTCGCGACTCGAATCGAGCGTCTCCGTAGGCGGAAAAACGCCTATTCTCGAGGATACCGCGGCGAGAAAATCCGACTGTTACGGGGATGGTCCGTGCTACACTCGGCGGTAGTACGTCAGAGAGGTCCATCGCGGTATGCTTGAACACACCCCAACGACACCACCGCAAAGCACCCCATCAGAGCTGTGTTTGCCGCTCGTCGTGATGCCGGCGCGGCTGGTGATGGTGCGTCACGGCGAGAGCGAGGCGAATCTTCTCCACCGCGCGATCAAGAGTGGGGTGATATCCGGGTATCCGGAGGGGTTCGAGAAGATTCCCGATCGAGAGATCCGACTCTCCCGCGCTGGGCGGGAGCAGGCGTTTGCCACCGGACCGTGGTTGCGGGCCGAGTATCCGGGTGGATTCGATGTCGTCTACGTCTCCGATCACACCCGCGCAAAGGAGACCGCGGGGCTTATCTGCCAAGGAGCAGGGTGGCACGACATCGAGATCCGCATCGACCCATTGGTGGGGGAGCGAAACTGGGGGCGATTCTCCGCTGCGGATGCAGCAACGCGGGAGGAGATCATGAGCTATCGGAAACGTGATCCCCTGCACAATCCAATGCCGGATGGCGAGACCCTGCTGACAACTCGGCACCGTTCGAGAACCCTCCTCGATCGGTGCGCCCGGGAGTTTAGCGGTAAGAAGGTCCTGGTTATCTCTCACGGCGAATACATCGAGGCGCTTTGGGCTGAGATAGCGCACATGAATACCGAGCGGCAGATCGATTTTTTTAACTCTGACGGCGGAGACATCCGCAACTGCCAAGTGATCGAGTTCTCCTCGCTCGATCCGGTTACTTCCGATAATCGCGGTCGTCTCCACTGGGTGCGGAGTAGCTGCCCCCAAGTGGGGCTCGTCGGGGTGTGGAACGGGATCGAGCGGCTGATGTACACCCCTGCGGAGCTTCTCCAGCAGGTGGAACGGTATCCCCGACTTGATTTTCCGGAGATGCCCAATGAGGCGCCTTCATCTCAGTCCAGCGGACCGCCGTAACCTATTGTTTTATATCGGGGATGGAGCGGAGAAACTCTTTGCGCACCGTGGATACTGATAGGAGCCATAACGAGGCATATGGGACTAACGTCAGTGATACAGGGAGCGCGCGAGGTCGCGGGGACGCGATCCCCTGAGGGAAAAGAGGCTCGACCCGTCGAGGAGTTTGGGGCATTGCACCGAGCGATAGCGGCGAGTAGTCGCGCCTCGCTCTACGCTGCGAGCGAACTCGTGAAAGCGCTCACCGAGGTAATCAGTACCAAGCCCGATTCAATCAAGGCCCGCGCACTCTTGGTCGTTGAATTGGTCGACGGTGTGCGAAAACTCGGGTACTCCGATTACCGTGCCCTCATCGGGGCGGTTCACCTCTGTCGCGAGGATAAAAGTGGCGCGAAACTCGGCGCTCTCCTCGAAGAAGACCGCCGAGCAGCGCAGTTTCCGGCGCTCTCTGAGCAGGTGCGCGGAGTGGTCGACATACTCAAGCATCTTCACGGTGCGCGGTTCGTTGCGCGGAATCATAACCTGCCAGCGCCCCAAGGGTCCCCGGGTGTCGATGTCGAGCTTAATAAGGGTTTCGCCGAAGAAGCGATGTTATTCCTCCGCGCGATCCATCCGCTGGGGGTGAATATTCGTAACGGGTCGTGGAGTCGTGTGGCAGGGGCGGTGGCCTACCCGGCTGAAAAGCTCATCGCCCTCCAGCTCGGCGGGGCGTGCGGAGTTCCAGCGTCACCCCGCCCCGACAGAGGAACGATCGTTATTAAACCGAAAAATGACACCTCTGTCGTGAAGTTCATCCCTCAGGGGCTGCGCTGGGATGAGGTCCATGACCACGCCGTGCTTCGAAACGGTGAGAGTATTGTGGTCGGTCGGAGCCTCTCTCTCCCCGACGATATTTTGGGGGTGAACATCTCGCGTAAGATCGAGGTGCCGGTCGATATTCGGATCGTGGAGGAGAGAGCGGCGTGGTCGCGGGGTAGTCTCTGCATTTATCGTAGCGGAGATGGGCGCGACCTCTTTCTCCTCGACCGGGGAACCCGCTCCCCGATCTGCTCCCCCGATGAGTTGGGGGCGATTCAGACCTACGTTCCGCGCACGGTTATCGCCCCCGATGGATCGATATTCTTCGGAGAGTCCCAAGTGGGTCGTTAGTGCTCCGGCTTGTTCATAAGAAGTCGCTTGACGGGGCGGTGTACGGCCACCCCGCCACCTTTTCTTGAGCCGTTCGGCGGGGTGTGTTAATTCTCCATTTTATGAATACGGCACCACACCCTTCGATTCAACAGGTCGAGAGCGCGGTTGCAACTGCGCTTGCAAACGGCCATTCCGTCACCGCGTTGCTTACCCTTGAGGGGCAGGGACAAGTTGGCCCAGGGCGCACGGCGCTCGGAGCGCTCTTCGGTACCCTCGAATTTTTAAAGGTGGGGCTCAAAAATGAACGCGGGTCGAAGCTTCCGCAAACCGATACCTTCAAATTAGTTGACCATTGGGGTCGGCTAGCTGCGCTAAGCGCTCTGCTCGAAGAGATCGAGGGAAAAACCGAGAGCGACGGCGAGGCGGCGCGGGCACGGCTCGAAACTTTCTGGCGGGGAATCGGTGAGGTTGCTCTTAACCTAACCCGGGACATCGCCGGTCATGGATGGCTCGCCCGTTGTGTCGAGCTTACCGATTGGGTCATGGCGACCGTACGACGTGAGGTCGCGGCCGTTGAGGGTTCGATAAAACGGATGGTGGCACGGGGATAGCCCAACGCAGGGGGGCGTCGGTTAGGGGGCGGCTCCAGTAGTAAGCTATTCAATTAAATCAGGAACTTGGGTTTGTAGGGGATTTGGTTGCCGCCGGCGGATTTAAGGGGTGGGTTCGGTTGACCTTTTTGCCCGGTATGGTACCTTTACGCCCTTATTTGTATTCCGTTGTGTTCGTCGGCTGTGCGTCGAGTCCTCTTCGGCGGTTGGCGCGTTCAGCGTATGTGTAATTAGTTTCGTTGTAAGTTATGGCAACTCTATCTCAGTCCAAAGAAGCGGCTATCGCTGATCGCAAGTGGCTCGTCGTTGATGCCGCCGATATGCCGGTGGGTCGTGTGGCGTCGCAAGTTGCGGCGATGTTGCGGGGGAAACACAAAGTTACCTACACCCGGCACGTTGACACCGGCGACTTCGTCGTGGTGTTGAACGCGGAGAAGGCCCGCTTCACCGGCCGGAAAGCGGACCAGAAAGTGTACCATTTCTACTCAGGTTTCATCGGCGGCGATAAGCAGGTTGTCGCTGGGAAGATGATGCAGAAGGATCCGACTCGGGTTATCGAGATGGCGGTGCAGGGGATGCTCCCGAAGGGCCCGCTCGGTCGGGATATGCTCAAAAAGCTCAAGGTTTACCCTGGAACCGAGCACCCGCACGCTGCCCAGCGGCCTGAGGCGGTTGCGCTGAAGAAGTAGTCTGTTGGTATTTAATTTTCATTCTAAACGTAACGAGGAATCCGATTCATGAAAGGTGGTGGTATCAGCACAATCGGCCGGCGTAAGTCGTCCGTCGCGCGTGTCTTCTTAAAGCCCGGGACGGGTACGATCTCGGTCAACGGCAAGACTCATGAGGAGTATTTTGGCCGTCAGACCCTCAGGATGGTGCTTTGCCAGCCCCTCGTCCTGCTCAATTTGACCGACAAGTTCGATATCAAGATCAACGTAGCCGGTGGTGGTCTCGCAGGCCAAGCTGGTGCGGCTCGTCTCGGTATCGCCCGAGCACTGAACGTCGTTGATACGGAAAATCGTCCACCGCTCAAGAAAGAGGGCTTTTTCACCCGTGATGCCCGTGAGGTCGAGCGTAAGAAATACGGCCGTCATAAGGCTCGTCGGCGACCACAATTCTCGAAGCGTTAATCGCTTTGGGGAGGGGCGGGCAGCTGGCCTCGATTCAGCTGCTCTCAAGAAAGTGCCCCGCTATCAAAAAGCCTCCGCTCGTCGGAGGCTTTTTTTTGGTTTGCGATCGACCCTCTGCGTGGGTGGCAAGATGAAGTTCAGGCCAAAGGAAGGTCAGAGGGGCGTGTGGCGTTGAGTGCACCTCACGGGCGGACGCTTTCCTTCTGAGAGATATGGGAGCTCAGTTCGTTGTTACGACCGGGCTTTTGGGCAAGCGGCAGACGCTCACCAGGTACGGTTCGTAACCCACCCGATAGCCAAGGTCGAGAATGCGGGGAGTATTGCGATGCTCCCATTGGCGATACGTCATCAGTTGGAGCTTTGGTAAGCCGAGCTTTGAACCGGAGGGCATGGAGTTCTTAAGGACTCCGCCGGTTATATTGGTCAGCTCCCCAAGAACATCCTCAACCATTGGTTTGGTAATCACCTCGCTCGGATCGGTGTAGATCCTTTTGGCGATTTTGCGGGCCAGCCGCTCAGTTGTCACCAAGGTAATGAGTCCTTCCCACGCCCCGGTAATCTCCACCGTGCTCACGTAGACCTCGGCGTAGGGAAGAAAGCCGATCGCTTGAGGGCTCAGTCCATCGAGCCATTCTAAGGTCAGCGACCAGATGCTCTCTGTCGCCGCTACAAGCTTAGCCTCGATCGCTTCTGTTTCCACAGCTGGGCTACCTCTGAGCCAAACAAAAGCACGATCCGCGCTGACACGGTGCACGGGTGAAGTTATCGTCGATACTGAGCGTTGTCTCGGCTGAGCCGAGAAACAGAAAGCCATCCGGTCGGAGCACTCGGCGAACTCGAGCCAAGATATCTCGCTTCGTATCGACATCGAAGTAGATGAGCACGTTGCGAATAAACACGACGTCCATCACCGGAATGCCGCTAAAGGGCTTAATGAGATTCAGCTCGGAAAACTGCACCATATTGCGAATCTCATCTTTGAGCACCCAGTCGTTGTTCTTCTTGGTGAAGTACTTCACGAGATAAGTTGCTGGAAGTCCGCGGTTCACCTCGTGCTGAGTAAATTTCCCGGCCCGCGCTTTCTCGAGAACATTCGTGGCGATATCAGTTGCATAAATCTTCACCGTGAAGCCGAGCGAAGCGGGGATACATTCCCGCACCAGCATCGCGATCGAATACGGCTCTTGCCCGGTCGAAGAAGCGGCACACCAGATATTTAATGTCTTGGTTGTCTTGCGACGCTCGAGCAGCTCGGGGAGCACGACAGTCCGCAGCACCTCAAACGGCTCGAGGTCCCGAAAAAAAGACGTTTCATTTGTGGTCAGTGCTTCAACCACTTTCCGCTTCAACAGTTCGTTCGTATCGATCTGAATCGCGGCGATGAGGGCGGATATCGATTCAAGTCCAGCGGCACGCACGAGGGGGGTGAGGCGTGTATCCACAAGATACTCCTTGCCGGGATCGAGAACGATCGCGGTCTCCTCCTTCAAGAGCTCCTTGATATAAAGAAACTCAGTTGGTGATACCGTCATACGTTATTGCTCCTCACGGGGTTGCTCACCCCGACGTAAAATCTTATTCGCTTTGATGAGCCGCTCGATCAGAGGGGCGATCTCGGAGAGCGGGGAGATCGCATGTGCTAGTCCAGCCTCTGAGACCGCTCCGGGCATCCCCCAGACGACGCTTGAAGCCTCGTCCTGAGCGACAACGATTCCACCCTGTCGACGAACAAGCTCGCAGCCGCGTAAACCATCCTGTCCCATCCCGGTGAGGATAAGGCTCAAAATGTGTTCACCGTAGACATCGACTACCGAGCGAAGCATGACATCGACCGATGGCCGGCACGAGTTCTCCTGAGCCTCTTCATTTAAATCGAGCACGATGCGGTCGTTTTCCCGCCGCACAATCATATGGTACCCGCCGGGTGCGATATAGGCGTACCCGGGTAGGGGTTCCATCCCTGGTGCACCCTCGATGACCTTGATTTCGCTTTGTGCACCGAGCCGCTCCGCGAGAAAACCGGTGAAGAGTTTCGGCATATGTTGGGTGATGAAGATCGGTACCGGAAAATCACCGCGGAGGCGGGGGAGGATCTCAGCCAAGGCGCTCGGTCCCCCGGTTGATGACCCGATCGCGAGCACGTTGACGACAACGGAGGGGATTCCGCCTGTGCCCTTGGCACGGCTGGGTGCCTGTGTGCGGCTTCCCGAGACCCCACAAAGCGCTTTAATTTTTGGCACCAGTTGCTCACGCAGCTTCACGCGCGATTCCTCGAGGTCGCGCGATTTCGAGGGCTTCGTGACATAATCGTTCGCTCCGCGGGCGAGCGCCTCAATCGTCTGCTCCGCACCGTGGTCGGTGTAGGCGCTACACATCACGATGGGGAGGTTCGGATACTGCGCGCGCATCGCTGCGATCGTCTCAAGTCCATTCATCTCGGGCATCTCAAGGTCGAGGATGACGAGGTCGGGGTTCGCCGCCGCGACCCGCTGGAGCGCCAATCGCCCGTTTGACGCAAATCCAACCACTTCGATCGCTGGATCGCTGCTGATGCTATCGGCGATGACCTTACGGGCTAAAACCGCATCGTCAACGATGAGTACGCGGACCTTTTCCATATCCAACACGCTGTCGTTTCTCCCCGTCTTCATCATTTAAAGGGGTGTCGGCCCAAATACATAACGCAACAGACCGCTCTTATGAGGCCTGAGTGAGCGTGATACCGAGGAGGCGTATCTTCTCAGCGATCATCTCCTTCGTGAAAGGCTTCATGACGTACTCGTCGGCCCCCGCCTCAAGCGCCTTCATTACGGAAGTTAACTCAGCTTCCGTAGTCACCATCATCAGCTTCATCCCCTTGAACCGCGCGTCGTGCCGCGCGTGGGCGACGAAGTCAAGACCATTCATCACCGGCATGTTCCAATCAACGAGGACGAGGCTCGTGTCTTGGTTAAGAGCAAGTTTCTTAAGCGCCTCTTCTCCATCTTGGGCTTCGAGAGTGACGAAGCCGAGCTCCTTCATAATCTTTGCGATCATAAATCGGGTGGCGGTTGAATCATCGATGATGCACGCTTTCATTGTCTTCTCCATCTTAAACGTTTATCGCCCGGGCGGTGTTGAGGACCAACATGAGGCCGTCAGGCAATTTAAAAACTCCTTGAGCAAGCTCGCGAATTCTTCCTCCAATGGTGGGTGGCGTCTCCTCAAAGGTATCGCGGGATACTTTGATAACATCGCCGACTGAGTCGACCAGGAGGCTCGCCTTCTCAGCATCGAGAGCAACCACAATATTCATCACATCGCTCTCAGCGACCGTCGTGGTGACGCCGAGTCGTCGGCGTAAGTCGATAGCCGTGATGATCTGTCCGCGCAGATTCATTAATCCTCGTACAACCTCGGGAGCGAGTGGAACTGGGGTCAGGTGCTGCGAGCGAATGATCTCTTGAACTTCGTGGACATCGACGCCGAAGAGAAGATTCCCGACCCTAAAAGTCGCGAATTGGCGCTCATCGCCCCGTGGTGGTGTCGTGGTGGTATTCATAGTCACTCTTCCTGGGATGCCTGCCTCATCACTCGTTAAATTCGCGCTTCAATGATCTCATCGGGATTGAGAAGGTCGGTTACCCGCTTCTGCATAATCGCTGCGCCAACGGTGCCGCGCCGCTTTTGGTCGGTGTGGACCGTGACGTGCTCCTCGACGATATCTTCGATCCGTTCCACAACGAAGCCGACTAACTTGGATTCCTTTGCATACACCACAACGTGAAGGTCGTGATCCGTTTGTGCCGGAGCGCCAGAGAAGTATTCGCCAAGGTCGACCAGGGGGAGGATTCCGGAGCGGTATTGAATCACTTTGCGGCCACTGGCGACCTCCACTGCGCTCGGTTGGAACTTCTCGAGTCGGTGTACCAGCTCGAGGGGTAGTGCGGCGCGGTAGCCAGCGCCGATCTGGACGATGAGGAAGCTCCCTGGTGGGGCGCTTTCAACTATCTCCGTTGGTGCCGTTTTTCGGGCCGCAGCCTCGCGGATAATCTCAGCTCGCTTGGCCAGCCCGAGGACGTCCAATATGAGTGCGACGTTGCCATCTCCCATGACCGTGGCACCAGCGAAGACCGCAATCCCCTTAAGCTGTTTGCCCAGCGGCTTGACAACGATCTCCTCGGTGTCGTGAACCTCGTCAACCACGAGACCGAAGGTCTGCTCATCGGCTCGAACAACGATAAAGGTAAACGGCTTGCCATGGCACGCTTCAGGCGAATCCTCACGTGGTCGAAGCCCGAGCTCGGCCGAGAGGGACACGAGCGGGAGCAGGTCTCCCCGCAGCCGATAAAAAGCGTTGACGCCGATCCGTTCGACGAGTTTCAGTTGCTCTCCCTCGGCGCGGACGAGCTCGACGAGCACGACTTGAGGGATAGCATACCGCTGAGCGCAACACGAAACGGTGAGGGCAGGTATAATCGCAAGGGTGAGCGGTATCTTGACCCGGAGCGTTGTCCCGTGACCGTATTTACTCGTCAGATCAACTTGACCACCGATCTTCTCGATATTGGAGCGTACGACGTCCATCCCCACACCCCGGCCCGATACATTGGTGACGGCTTGAGCAGTCGAAAAGCCCGGCATAAATATTATCCGGTTTACCTCATCGTCGGACATTGCACGGATTTGCTCACTTGAGAGGATCCCTTTTTCTAGTGCCTTCTGCCGGATGCGCTCACCGTTGAGCCCCGCTCCGTCATCCTTTATCTCCATGATGACCTGTCCACCTTCGTGGAAGGCGCGTAGATGGATGAGCCCCTCGGCTGGCTTCCCTTTCGCCACCCGGTCAGGTGGGCTTTCAATGCCGTGGTCGATCGAGTTTCGGATGATGTGGGTGAGGGGATCTTTAATCGCCTCAATAATCGTTTTATCGAGCTCCGTTTCTTTTCCCTCCATCTCGAGCCGGACCTGTTTGCCTAACTGGTGGGAAAGGTCCCGAACGACCCGCGGAAACTTACTCCAGACGTTAGCCACCGGCTGCATGCGGGTCTTCATGACCCCTTCTTGAAGTTCAGAGGTGATAAGATTGAGCCGCTGGCTCGCCTTCTGGAAAGTGACGTCTTGCTGGACACGGGAGAACTGGAGGATCTGATTACGCGAGAGTACCAGCTCGCCGACGAGGTTCATGAGTTGATCGAGGATGCCGACATCCACTCGGAGCGATGCATCTGCCACGGATGATTTAGCGCTCTCATCGGTCGGAGCGGGACGGGCCGTGACTTTGGGTGGTGTTGGTGCCTCCTCGGTCGGAGCGGTTTCGGCTTTGACGGTTGCCGGTGACGGAGGCGCCGAAAGGGGGGCTGCCTCGGGGGCTGGCTCCGCATCGCTCCAAATTGCGGCCCGATTTTGCGCAAGTAGCGCTTCAAGTTCATCCACGGGCTCAGCTGCAGAGGGTTGGGGAGCTGTCTTCTCAAGGGGGGATTCATTCAGTCGCTTAAGCTCCGCGACTAGCGGCGCGAAGTCGTTTGAACCCTCCGTGCCACTGCCGTCGAGGCTACCCATGATCGTGCGCATCGCGTCGAGAAGCTTGAAGAGCGCTGTCGCGATCTCTGTGGTCATCGGACGTTTGCCGGCGCGAATGCTATCGAGGAGTGTCTCCCCTACATGGGTCACCGACTCAAGCTTTTTGAACTCGAAGAACCCCGAAGTGCCCTTAATCGTATGGACACCCCGAAAAATTGCATTAATCACCTCGAAGTCGTTTTTGTTCTTCTCCAAAAGGAGGAGATCACGGTCGAGCTTGTCGAGCATTTCGTACCCCTCGACGAGGAACTCGTGGACCAACTCTTTCGTTTCATCAAATGCCATTGCCTACTCCAATAGGGAATTGAGTTCGTTGAGGGTCGCTGTCACATCAACCGCAGTGTCGTCGCCGTGAGATTCGACGGCGTGTAAAAGAGTTCGAATGCAATCGACCCCGCCGAGGAGGCCAGACGTTTGGGTGTGGGTAAGGGGAGCACCCTTGCGTGCTCGATCGAGGATCGCCTCGGCGCGGTGGCAGATCGTCTCCAGCGAGCCGAGCCCGAGAAAGCCGGCGTTCCCCTTCATCGAGTGGATCGCTCTAAAAATGGCGTTTAAAACCTCGAGTTCTTCCGGATTTCGCTCGAAGTCGACGAGCGATTGTTCGACGGCGTCGAGATTATCGTACGCTTCAACGAGAAATACTTTAAGTTCGTCAGAGAGGTCCACGTGGCGTGCTCCGTTGAGTGGGTCGTCCTTAGTCTTGGCTGAGTACCTCTTCCCTGGGTCGATGGTGTCGTGTAAGAGAAGATGGTTGGTTGTCATATCTTCGACCGCTCCGATACGGTTCTGAAGAGCAAAGGTGCCCCAGTGGCACGATCTCTCATTCTTTTTTTTACCCCGTCATTCGCCATCGCTGGCGCGCCGCGAAGTCGTTTTGGCTCGGACTCCGGAAACACGGCTCTGGGCGAACTTCATGAGCGCTTACCTAGGTCGGCGTGGTCCGAGAAAGGCCTCATGATTGACATCATGCTTAGTGGATATTTTTGTCGGTTGAGGAACATCGACCAGTTCGCTTGGCCGCGCCTCGGTATGATGCAGATCACCCTCAAGCGCCCGAAAAATTTAGCTTTAGCGCACCGCGCGGGCAGCCGAATCATCTGATTGTTCGGTCAATCGAACGGTCTCATTTCGGGAGCAAATACATGAGTAAATTTAAGATCGAGCCGTCCGGCGTGGAGCGTCGTTTCGGCGAAGATGAAATCATCGTCAGCAAGACGGACCTCAACGGTAAGATCACCTACGTGAACGATATATTCCTGAAGGTTTCAGGTTTTACCGAGGATGAAGTGGTCGGCCAGCCCCACAGCATGATTCGGCATCCAGAGATGCCACGTGCTGTCTTTAAGTTGCTGTGGGAGACGATTCAATCAGGCACGGAGATCTTCGCCTATGTCTGCAATATGTGTAAGAACGGCGACCATTACTGGGTTCTCGCCCATGTGACCCCGACTAAGGGGGCGCGCGGGGAGATCGTTGGCTTCCACTCCAATCGCCGGGTACCGGAACGAAGCGGTGTTACCGCAGTGCAAGATGTCTATCGGGTTCTCCTCGAGGAGGAACGTCGACACGCCGACCCGCGTAAGGGCCTTGAGGCGAGTTATCAGCTCTTCACCTCCCTCCTTGAGAAGACGGGGAAGCACTACGAAGAGTATATTTGGTCGGTAGGTCAATAAGGGAGGATTCAAGCCATGGCGATGGATACACTGAATGGGAACGGGATGATCGAGCTCGACAATGAAGCTGCGAGTGAGACGGTCATTCACGAAGGCGATCTGATGGGTCGGGTGGCGAAGCTGAGTCAAGAGCTCGCCCTGTACAAGGAGTGGGTCGAGAAGATGACCGCGGTTTGCGAGGCCGCAGGGCGGGGAGACCTCGAGTTGCGTGTTATCGGGGTTGCTGATGACACCTCTCCACTTGGTCGTCTCGGGCGGGGGATTAATCGGATGCTCGACGTGACCGATGCTTTCGTGCGTGAGTCGGGGGCTTCGCTCGAGTATGCAGCCCACAATAAGTTTTTCCGTCGGGTGATTCTCCGCGGTATGCCGGGTTCGTTCCGGAACGCCGCGATGCTCATCAACAGCGCAAACGATATTATGGCGAAACGAGCCGGTGAGATCGTCGCGGCTGAGCACCGGCGCTTAAAGCTCGCCGACGATTTCGAGCAGACCGTTCAGGGGGTAATCTCGAGCGTGGCAACCTCTTCCGCGGATATGCGTTCAACCGCTGAAGGCCTGGCGCGAACATCGGCTGAGTCCCTCGACCAGGTCAATGCGGTAGCGACGGCATCCGAAGAGACCTCGGCCAACGTCCGATCGGTAGCTGCGGCGTGTGAGGAGCTTACCAGTTCGGTTGGTGAGATCACCCGTCAGGTAACCGATGCCGCGCAGGTGTCGGCTCAGGCGGTGAAGGAAGCCAAGCACACGAATGAAATCGTGGTGGACCTCTCGAATGCGTCGAGTCGAATTGGGCATGTGGCGGGGGTAATTTCGAAGATCGCGAGTACGACAAACCTCCTCGCACTCAATGCCACGATCGAAGCAGCTCGCGCAGGCGAAGCCGGGAAAGGGTTCGCGGTGGTGGCCTCCGAGGTGAAGGAGCTCGCTCGGCAGACGGCCAACGCAACCGACGAAATCAATCGCGAGATCGAAGCCATTCAGGCGAAAACTCAAGATGCGGTACGGGCAATCGGTGTGATCGGCGATACGATTCAGCGGATCGATACGATCTCAAGCACCATCTCGGCTTCGGTCGGCGAGCAGAAAGCAGCGACGAATGAGATAAGCTCGAACGTGCAGCAAGCCGCTATGGCCACCCAGGATACCTCGCGGAACGTATCGGGGGTCTCGGTAGCAGTGCAGCAGACGAGTGGCGCGGCGGGGAATCTCCTTACCGCCGCCGATACCTTAACGGGTGAAGCTGCGCGACTCCGCACAGTCGCGGACTGTTTCGTGCAAACTATCAGAAAAGGTTAAACGGACAGACCGGTTTTACGAGGTTTTGCCAACGCCCGGCTCGATCAGCGATGATTGAGCCGGGCGTTGCTCTTCGCGCCTCACGGAGATTCCGTGCCGAGGGCAAGGACGAGTCCGACAAAGCCCATGAGAAGGTTAGCCATCCACGCCGCGAGTATCGGGGGCCATATCTCGGCGCGGCCCATCGCGATGCTAAACGAGTCGACTGCATAGTAGGCGAAGCCGATGACAAGTCCCGCAACGAAGCTCGCAGCGAGACTTCCTGAGCGGGCCGGCTTTAAGGCGAACGGTAGTGCGATGAGCGTCACGATGAAGCTAATGAATGGGAAGGCGAGCTTTCCGTTTAAGTCGGCGAGATACCCGGTGATCGATATCCCGTTTCGAGCCTGCTCCTTGATAAACCGGCGCAGCTGTCGATAGCTCATCGTTTGGGGCTCGGTCTTGACGTCGTAGAAATCCTCGGGGCGATCGCCGATGGGGAGAGGGAGAACCGGGTAGCGCGAAATCTCAGGCACCTCGGTTTCATTGAAGCGATAGTCGGTCACTCCGCGCATGCTCCAGCCTAGGTAGGGATTGAGCCACGAGGCGCGGTCCGCGTCGATTCGACGCTCGATCTCGAAATTATCGCCAAGCTTGAATTCACTAAAATCAAGCATTTGATTGGTGCGTGAATCGAACATCCCTACCGAGAAGAAACTCTCTTTTGAGCGCCACCAAATGTCGCTCTGACTATAGCCGCCCCGCTTATCCTTCTGCCGGATATCGATGTTGTAGATCTCTTTAACGCGACGGGTAGAGTAGGGAACTACCGTTTCGTTGATAATCAGAGCGAGAAGGCTGACACCGAACCCGACAACGAGCGCGGGACGGGCGAGCCACATCACCGCAGCTCCCGAGGCCCGCATCGCGGTGATCTCGGAATTTTTTGACAGAAGTCCGATCGTCAGCATCGTTGAGACCAGCATCGCCACCGGCAACATCAAGGTGATGGTGAGCGGGATCTTGTAGATGAAATATTGGAGGCCGGTCCAAAATGAGGCGTTTTCGGCCACGATGTTGTCGATACGATCGAAGAAGTCGAAGACCAGAAAGAGGAACGTGAAGCCCACGAGGCTGAGTGCCAAGTTCCTAAGGAGCTGCCCTAAAATATAGCGGTGTAAGATCTTCATGACACAAGAACCTTTCGGTGCCGTTCGAGCCGTCGGGAGATGAATTTCAGGAGCGGCTCGAACCCATGGGCGATCGAATGCCAACGTTCTGAACCGATCCGCTGCAAGGTGAACAGCGCCAGCGCTGTCACCACCAGATTGGGGATCCAGAGTGCTACCGTTGCGGGGAGCGTGCCGTTCTCAGCGAGTGCGATGCCTATTGAGAGGAAGCCGTAATAGACAACGAATACCAGCAGCGCGAGGATAGCCGAGATACCGGCACCCCAGGTCTTCTGGGAGCGGGGAGGTTGGACTCCGAGCGGCATCCCGACAATCGCCAAGATGAAAGCGGCGAACGGCATCGAGAAGCGCCGGGCGGCTTCGATATCGAGCCGATATATTTTGCGTTCCAGCTGCGCTGTAGTGAGCGTCGCCTCAGGGGGGGCGGGCTGCCCGGTCGCTGCCTCGAGAGCGCGGTGGGCCAAAGCCTCGGAAGGTGAGGGTGTGGAGTTGTTCTGCGCACGCATCCCCTCGAGCTGCGTCCGGAGGGCGGCGATCTCGGCGAGGCTCAGTTCGTTTGCCCGTTTGTCGATATCGGCTTTTTTATCTCCGAGAACCTGATTCGGATCGATGATAAAGCGGTTGTTCTCGAAGCGGGTAAGTGAGTACCGTTCGAGGGCTTGTTCGTGAATGGTACCCCGCACCAGGTCGAGTACAATCAGTTGAGCCACCCCATCTGAGACGAGCGTTCCCGAGGTTGCCGCGATAACCTTGCGGGCGTTTTTATCGCGACGATCATCGATGAGGACGTGGGTGAGCGCCCCCGTGGCGAAATCGATCTTTTCAGCATAGAGGGTCAGGTCGCCCAGTTTATTAAAGACCCCTTCGGTCAGCCCGGCCGTGCTGCGCGAGCGGGCGATCTCAAAAAGGCTTTGCGATAAAGTTTTGAAGCCCCACGGTCGTAATTCAATCGAAATGAAAAGACTTACCCCCCAAAACAAAGCGCCGACCCATAAGACCGGTTTGATAAGCTGTGTTATCGATATCCCGCTCGCTCGGACGACGACGATCTCGGAGTCACCGGAGAATCGGGCAAAGGCGAGCATCACGCCGAGCAGGACCGCGAGGGGGAGCGCAATTTCGAGGAAGCTGGGAATGATCGCGACGAAAACGGCAGCTATCTGCTCTACCTCAACACCTTTGTTAATGATGAGCGATGCGAAGCGCAGCATTCGAATCGTCAGCAGGATTCCGGTGAAGGCAAGGATGATCACCCCGAAGTAGGTGAGGCATTCGCGCAAGATGTAGCGAGTAAATATCTTCACGCTGCGGGCCGGTAGCGATTCGGGTTTGTGGGGTCGTTCGAATCGTGGAGTAAAAAAAAGGGCTGCCCAGGCAGCCCTTTCCACGCTAACCCCGTTCCGTGCTTCTCACCTTTTCATACGGTGGCTGACAGAACAAGGGCGGATCGCTTAGGAGAACGGGTTAGGAGAACAGGAGGGTGTTCTTCTTTGCGCGCGCCTCTTCCTTGCGGAGCTTTTTGAGAGACTCCTTATGCTTACGCTTGCGCCGCTCCGATGGTTTTTCGTAGTAGCGCCGTGACTTGAGTTCTTTAAAAAGGCCTTCCTTGATAAGCTTGCGCTTCAAGATCTTCATCGCCTTCTCGATATTGTGGTCGACGATGACCTCCATCGCCCCCGCGCGTTGACGCTCGCCCCGGTCGCCACCCCGGTCGCCACCCCGGTCGCCACCCCGGTCGCCGCGGTCAGAGAATTGCCGCTCGCCCGATCCCTCACCATCGCGTCGGTCAAAACGACGCTCCATCGGACGCTCTGCGGACTTCTCTGCGGTGTCTTTATCGTTCGTGATCACAAAAATTTCCTAGCCTTCAATGACGCTAAACTTCAAACGTATTTGGATAAGAACCCGTTTTGGGAGGGTGTTATCGCACATCTTTCGGTCATGTAACTGCCGATTGGATGCCCTATTATTCTAATTTTACTAAAAAAGTAAAGGCTTTGGGGTTATTTCTGCTATTGGGGAGCAGGTCACATGATCGCGCCGTGAATTTATGTTTAATGTGTAATATCAATTGCTTACGCTGTGCTTTCGGCCGATCGAAGGGTAATCACTACCGCCTCGGGGGGGCAATTTATACGTAACGGGATTTCGACGACGCCGATTCCGTTGGTGGTAAAGACGCTTTGGTGGCCGACTTTGACGAGGCCGCTGACGAATCTCTTATCAACGACGTTGTCAAAAATGACCCCACCAAATGGCAGTCGAATCTGACCTCCGTGGGTGTGGCCGCAAAGTGCCAGATCGAAGGGCCGATCCGCGCGACCAAGCGATTCCGCCACGTAATCGGGGTTGTGCGCCAGAAGAACAGTCGGGCCTTTTGATGAGTCGGTATCGGTAAACGGAAAACGGGGATAGCCGGTCCACAGATCGGCGACACCCCCAACGCGTACCTCAGATTTCCCCCGCACAATCGTTACAGCGCGATTTTCGACGATGGTGATCGCGTGAGCGGCGAAGATCTCGCGGCAACGTCGCGGAGCGATCCACATGTCGTGATTTCCGAGCACGCCGATGACACCATCGGGGGGACGGAGAGCGGAGTAAATATCGGCCAACCGAGTGAACGCGTGATCCGGCAGATCCCCGTGGGCAACGCCTCGTAGATCGTGATTGCAGCGTGGCCAGACCTTCCCCTCGTCGGGGTGCCAGATGTAGTCCCCGCCAAGCGCGATGAGGTCGCACCGCTCGGCGCGGAGAAGATCGGCGGAGCTCGCGATAAGCTCGGTGGGTACGTAGTATCCGAGGTGCATATCGGATACGAATCCAATCGTATACCCATCAAACGCTGGTGGCAGGTTTCGGAGGGGCACCGTAATACGTCGAAGCTCGAGAGCTGCTGTCGTCGTCGCCCCGAGGGCGTATCCTGAGGCGGTCGCCACCCCGAATCCCGCCAGTGCGGAGAGTTGAATGAATCGCCGACGGGAGATCATTGCGGACCTCGCCGCTTCGCCGCCGCCCGTTTCGACCGATCGCTTCGCACCGCTTTCGACCACCCACCGCTTTTTATCCAACGATCGAGTTTTACTGAGTCAGGGTGTCGCTTCTCCAGGGCTCTGAACTCAGGGCCGTGCCACCGCCGCCGCCCATTGGCTGGCGCGAGAACGCCGAGATACGCATGGCACATCTCGTGATAGAGAAGTGGGGCAAGCCATTCGGCGTACGTCGGGTCCCGCAGTTCCCGCGCTACTTTGACCGTGTGTTTGGTGGGGAAGCACGTCGCAAGAACGCGCTTTTGGCCCCGAGAGCTCCACACGATTCGGTACGCGTCGATATCAGGTCGGTCCGGGAAATAGCTCCGGCGCAGCTCTTGCCAGATCGTGGTGAGGTGGGGGTCGCTCGCGGCAATTCGCGGCAACGGTTTGATCGGTCGACGACGCCGGGGGGAGGCCACCTTTTTCGCCCCGAAAAGTAAGAGTTGTAGCAAGCCCATGCGCGTTCCCTGAAATCTCTTTCAGACTATACCCCGTCCTGTCGGCCGGCAACCACAGGCATCGGTTTGCCAAAGGCCGGTTAGAATATCGGTTCGGAAATAGAGGCGCGCGCTCTGCCGGGAGCATCGAGAGAGGAGGTGTTTGAACTTGGAGCGCTCCATACATGGACCGCCATCGGCCCAGAGCTCGACTCGGTGACGTCGGCCGAGCGGAGTCCGCTTTTGAGCGAGCTGTCAGCGTTTTTGTGAGGTTTTATGGAAGGTTCTCGGGCGTTGATGAAGCTTCTTGAGGCCGCCGATCTCATCGGTATGGTTGAGGAGATAGGAATCGGTAGCGGTGGCGAGATGTCTCCCCTTACTCGAGCGGGGATTCGCATTACCCTTAAAAATGTGCGTGAGAGCCTCCTCGCAAGTCATGACGCTCTGGTTGAGGATTTGTCGGAGAGCGCGCGCAGGCTCGGCGGGGCCGCAAACGGCGCTAACCCACCACCACCGATGGACCGGCGAGATCTCCGCTCAACCATCGAAAAGTTTATTGAGCCCGACCGATAGTCCGTGAGGCGCCCCCGGACTATCACTGCGGTGGGCTTATTTGCCGAGAAGCTTTCCGAGGAACGATTCAGCCCACCCTTTGTCCTTCGATTCGGTCGCGGCCTTAATGATGAGCTCGAGCTCTCCAGCATCGAGCCAGATGCCCCCACTTTGAGGGCATCGGTCTACCGCAACGCCCATGAGCGAGATCTGTTCCATAGCTTCTCCGGTAACCGGGCTCAGGCGCGGTTTCGAACCGGTGCGAGTCTTTAGCCTCTCCATTGCCTCGCGGTTTTGACGGTCAAAAAATTCCTCTTCCTTGGCGCGCCGCATGTCGTTCCAGCTGTCGCTCATCGAGACCTCCCTTATCGAATTCGGTAATATAAGGAGTTATATCGCTTATCTTAGAACTTTGAAAAGTGTAGGGCGCACCCCCCGGGGGAGCTCCCTCACGCATTGACTTTTCCGCGTGGTTAACTTAAAAACTTTACTCCCTTTACGGATGCGGGCTTAGCTCAGCTGGCTAGAGCGCTTCCTTGCCAAGGAAGAGGTCGAGAGTTCGAATCTCTTAGCCCGCTCCATTTTTTTCCTATTCGAGCCCGGCGGAGCCGGGACTCGAATGACGGCCAGGGAGTAGCCCTGGACCCTGGAGCCCTGGACCCTGGACCCTGGAGCCCTGGAGAACTGGGCCCTGGAGAAAGTTTTCCTATTCGAGCCCGGCCGTGTCGGGTGGGGACGCTCCTGAGAGGGCGTCGTCTTCGGGCGGCGCTTCACGAGGTGCGGTGCTGTGAGGTTGTTTTCGGGTTGGTTTTTTTCTTCCGTGCGGGCGTAGCTCAGTTGGTAGAGTACGAGCTTCCCAAGCTCGGTGTCGCGGGTTCGAATCCCGTCGCCCGCTCCACTATATTCCCCAATAGTATATTCCCCAATAGTTATCCCCCGCTAGTTATATCCTCCATTGATATCCTCGCTAAGTCGACTCGCCTTAGTCGATTCGTCCGTTGCGCCGGTATGCTCATATTGCGCTGACTTCGTCTTCTCTTCGGTGAAATGGGGCGCTGTTTTCAGACAGTTTTTTCAACGTTGTGACCGCCCGGGACTCCCCTGCATTGTCCATCCTCAGATAGACAATGCAGGTTGGAAAGCGAGGCGAGGCCGACACTGTGGCGGTGGCGGGCCGGTTGCTGCAGTCGCTATAAGTCCACCGGCTCATAAGGCTGCCTCGTTTGTGGATGGCTCTCAGCTCCGAATTGCGCCAAGCTCCTGATGGGATTGGGTGCCGGCTATCGCGGGAAAAAGGACCTTTGCGACCGCCCTCAAATCGTTTTGGCTCACTCGCCGTAAAAGGGGTATAAATTACTTATGCGTACGGTTCGGGTCGCTGCTGCGGCACTCAATCAAACTCCCCTCGATTGGGAGGGAAATAAGGCTCGCATCATCCGAGCGATTGAATTCGCACGGGCAGAGCGGGCGAACGTGCTGGTGCTACCGGAGCTCAGCATCACCGGCTACGGCTGCGAAGACGCCTTCTTTATGCCGGGCCTTATCGAGACGGCGACCGCTGTCCTCGGCGAGATCCTCCCGACAACCAAGGGCCTTGTCGTCGCGGTCGGGTTGCCTGTCCTCTACAATCGCGCTCTCTTCGATGTGGCGTGTCTGATCGCTGATGGACGGATTCTAGGTTTCGCCCCGAAGCAGCACCTCTCCGGTGACGGTCTCCAATACGAGCCGCGGTGGTTTAAACCGTGGCCTCGCGGAGCGCAAGGTGAAATTTCCCTCTCTCTGGGCCGATTTCCTATCGGTGATTTCGGTTTCGAGATCGACGGTGTCACCATCGGCTTCGAGATCTGTGAGGATGCTTGGGTTGCCGATCGAACCGGTCGAGATCTGGCGACTCGGGGAGTCGATCTCCTGCTCAATCCGAGTGCAAGTCACTTTGCCTTCGGAAAGCGTGCCGTGCGGGAGCGTTTCGTTCTCGAAGGCTCGCGTTCATTTTCAACGACGTATGTGTACGCCAACTTGCTTGGTTGCGAGGCCGGCAGGGTAATTTACGACGGCGATTGCCTTATCGCCTCAGAAGGAAAGCTCGTCGCTGTGGGGCCGCGGCTCTCGTTCGAGGAAGTTGTCGTTACCGCGGCAACGATCGACCTCGACGCGGTGCGAATTAATCAGGCGAAAGTAGCCAGTTTTGAACCGTCGATGAAGCGGGGTGGGGTCCTCTCCTTCGACCTCAATGTCATTCCGAAGGGGGTGCAGCCCTTTACAGCCACCGCGGCGCGTACGTGGGAGCGTTCTCCTGAGCTGAAGGAGGAGGAGTTCACTCGGGCGGTCACGCTTGGGCTTTTTGATTACCTGCGGAAAAGTCGGGCTCGCGGATTCGTCGTGTCGCTGAGTGGGGGCGCTGATTCGTGCGCAGTCGCGGCTCTGGTGGCGATGATGGTGGAGCTCGGAGTGGGGGAGCTCGGTCTGAAAGGCTTCCTCGGTCGGTTGGGATATCTTGAGGAGCTCCGCGGAGCGAAGACCCCGCACGATATCGTGGGGCGAATGCTTACCTGTATATATCAAGGGACGGCGAATAATTCGGCCGAGACCCGCATTTCCGCCCGGGCACTTGCGGCTGAGGTAGGGGCACAGTTTTTGGAATTCGAGATCGATAGCCTTGTCGACAGCTATACCGCCATGGTGAGCAGTGCATTAGAGCGGTCGCTCTCGTGGGAGCGGGATGATATCGCTCTACAGAATATTCAAGCGCGGGTGCGTTCCCCGGGGGCCTGGTTGGTGGCGAATATGAAAAATGCGCTCCTCTTGGCCACGAGCGATCGCAGCGAGTCGGCGGTGGGCTATGCGACCATGGATGGAGACACGAGTGGGGGGCTCAACCCGATCGGTGGTATTGATAAGCCGTTTTTGCGCCGATGGCTGCGCTGGCTCGAGACCCGTGGCCCCCATGGGGGTACAACCCTTGCCGCACTGAAGCATGTGAATGCGCTGCAGCCCTCTCCCGAGCTGCGTCCTCCGGCAGCTCATCAGGAGGCCCAGAAGGACTTAATGCCGTACGAGGTGCTCGATGCGATTGAGCGTCTGGCGATCCGCGATAAGAAAACACCCCTCGAGGTTTTTCAGGTTCTCACAGGGGATTTCCACGATAAGCATGCCCCGGCTACCTTGGGGGCATGGGTCGAACGCTTTTTTATCTTGTGGTGTCGCAATCAGTGGAAACGGGAGCGTCTCGCTCCGTCGTTTCATGTCGACGATGAAAATCTCGATCCGAAGACGTGGTGCCGCTTCCCCATCCTCTCGGGTAATTTTGACCGCGAATTAGCGGAATTGCGCCGCGCCCTGAACGGTCGGTCAAGAGGGTGAGTTTGGTCGGCTCTATCTCTGGTCTCCCGTCTGAAGTGTGTTCACCGGGGTTGGCCGAACGGAGGCCGAAAGAGGACCAGACAAAAAAGTGAGTGCTCCGCCCTCCGGACCGGCTCTGAGGCGAGGAAACGTTCGGGTCGGAGTACTAGTGGTTCGACCATTAAATTCTTTCACCTGCAAGGTAATAGAGTTTATGCTCACCACTAGTCCTGAGTTAGTTTTTCACTCCGCGGGAGTGAAAAAACTTATTGGTCGAAGGACTAGTTCTCTAAAATCCTTCGTTTTTTCTATGGCTTGTAAATTTTGTCCTTGGGCTACATACTCCCAACGGTCAGTCCCTTTGGGTGGTGCACATATGAAAAATATCGCTCGTGTCGGTTTTGTTCTCCTCTCCTCGATGTTGATGCTCGGATGTATGCCGCGCGGGGAGACGGTTACCCTTGCCGAGGTGTTGGCTTCGGCTCAATCTCGCTATGCGGACGTATCGAAAGCGGGTGTCCCCGCTGAGGTGAGCGTAACCCTAGAGAAGGTGACGGGGAGTTTGAGCTCTCTGACGACGCAAGAGGACCTGACCGGGGCGACGGAGAAGATCGCAGCTCTTGGCGAAGATATCGCTGGTCTTGTCAATAAAGCAGGTTTCACCTCACGCCCCGCGCTGAACGAGATCGCTTTGCAGTATCGCATGCTGGGGACTTCCTCGGGTGATACGGTAACCGCAGCGCAGGTGAAGCTTCTCGCTTCACGTACCTATTCCGTGCTCGCGGCAGAGCTTGAGACAACAAAGTTCTCCCTCTCCTAAGTTTCGGGCCCTTTGCGGTGAGTTTTGTCGTACGGCTTTCACCTTAGGGGGCTCTCTTCGTCGCTCGTGTGCCCTCCATCCCCCGGGCCGGCTCGTCTAGAAAAACCTTTCTGGTGGGAATTCGAGCAGGGCAAGGGTCAAAAAGTACTACTATCGTGGGGCCTCTTCACAACCCTCGGAACTACACCTCCTGACGGGAGTCCCCTTCAAAGATTGAGCGGACGAGCCGCTATGATGAAAGCTTCACTTTGAGCCGGTTTAGATCAAGTGCCCCGGCGAAATCCAAGATCGTCGTAAGGTCGTCCCACCTCTCGGTAGTCAGGTGCACTAATGCTCCACTCATCACCGGTATCGAGAGCGCCAGCCCCCCGTTGCGGGTCCGGTACGCTGTCGTTGCTATTCCTTGAACTGCAACCGGTAGGGAGAAGTCGGTCTGTAGCGTTGGTGGTTTTAAGGCGGCCAGCTCGGGGAGGAGCCCGAGGTCGGCGATATTGGCGTAATGGGGATGAGCCACATAGATGCGGAGCACGACCGAGAGCCCATCCGAGCGTGAAAACGCCCGCTCTGCGGAGACGTATTCCTTGCGCCGTGTGGCGGTTTGTTTACGGGGAAGAAACGATTTGTCGTTCGGAGCGACCCATGCGATGAGCTCGAGCGGGCCCGACTTTTTGGAGAATAATGTATAGAGATTTCTATCGCGGTCGAGTTGGTTAATGAGCTGTGACCGTTCGGTCACCTCCTCGTTATTCGATTGAAAATTGCGCATGAGGTCTGAGTTAAGAACCTCTTCGAGCGGCGCGGCATGAGTCTTAGCACCCGTGCCGACAAGGAGCGCACTTACCATGAAGACGAAGTAGACTCGGCGTCCGCGTAAGGCTAGCACCGAAGTCATTCCGCATCCGCTTGCTCACCCTCATCGCTCGGTCCGGGAGCTCGGGTCGTCTTGAGTCGCTTGCGGAGTCGGCCCAGGCGGGTTGCCGGCCCTTTACTCCGCTCGATGCAAAACTTCTCCAGGGCCAGCATTAAGCCGTCATCGCCGCCCTTTGCGAAGGTGCGGGCAAGCTCCGCTGATCGGCGGAAGGTCGCCAGTGCTCGCGGAATCTCCCTTTTGGCGGTATCGAACTGAGTAGCTTGTCGCAGAATCGTCGAGGCTTTGTCGAGGCTCGACATCATGATCGCGACGAGCGCTTCATTGCGATCTTTTGCGGTGAGGACGACATCCGCGACCGGGTCACCCTTCGTGGCCATAACGATCGCTTGTTCGACCGTGTCGGAGTTGAACGGCTTCACAAGGTAGCCCCGCGCGCCGATCATCAGCAGGTCGAACACATCGTCGACTGCTGGCTGATACGACGAGGGGACGCAGATCGTTCCTGCATCAAGCGCTAAAACCTTCACCAGAAACTCACTCGGGGGCATATTCGTCTTACGTGCGTCGAATATGACATGACTGAAGCGGCGTTGCTGAATCCGCTCAAGCGCCGCCGCGTGATTCGGCGCATCGCTCACCGCACCGTAGCCGAGCGACTTGATAACCGTTCGCATATTGTTGCGATCGATACTTTCGGATTCAACGATGAGGATCTCAGCTTTGTTCCGCTCCTCTGTGGTGAGCGATAGCGGATCGTCGTGACCGGGAATCATGAATAAAGCTCGTTGGAAAGACGGTAGTTATCCAAAGTTCGCGCCTCGGGGAGCGCGAGACCGGGGTCCCGACTCCACGAAAGCTCGGGGTGAGAACGTCACCAAATATCGTTAGAACAGAAATCAAGGAAGGTAGACCTCTTCCTCTCTGAGCCCCAACGAACGATTTAGACTCCCCACTCCTCTCTCTAGGGTCGGTCGAACGGGTCGAAATCTTTACATGAATAAACGTTTTTCGTAGATCGCAGGGGGGCGGCCCTTCGTTGCGATTTAAGCGGGGTTGGCCGTCTAAAGGCTGTGAGGCGGCTCCTGTGCGAGTATAAAGCTGAGGCTCGCCGGGAAGGCCGGCTGATACCCCGTGCGGCTCGAACTGGCCTCAATAAACTACGGGGGAGGGGGCGGGGCAGACCTGCTACTGGGTTGGAAGATTCATCGCTACAATGCGGGACTCGATGGTCGGATAGAGCGCCTCTGGCGAGGCACCGGACCGCCGGGTGGCTGCTTCGATCTTGCGTAACACCTCGATCCCGGCAGTGGGATCGAATCCACGAGAGCGCAGGAGCCGCATCGCGAATGCGTCGGCGGCAAGCTCAGCCGCCATCGTATCGGCTTCACGAGCCTGAATCGGTGCGAGGGTATGGGCGTGATCGCCCCGCTCGGCGAGGAGGTGCCCCAGTTCGTGGGCAATAATAAAAGCGAACTCGGAGGAGGAGCCGGTGAGCTCCATCAATCCAGAAGATACCACGATTGAACCGGGTCTCAGTGCGAACGCATTTGGCGCTCGATGTTCAACCAGTTGGAGTTGGGGCTTAAACCCGAAGTACGCGTTGAGATCGTCACCCGCGAAGGCGTGGAGGAGATTCTGAGCATCGCGGAGCCACTCCTGGTGCCCCGAAACTTTCGAGTTACCGGCGACACCGGCGCGATCGCACGCCAGGAACTGTTGGGCGGCGAGCTGAGGAGCGGAGATAAGCGATAAAACGAAGCCCAAGCACCACAGCAGCTTGGCAGCACGGTGAAGAACGCTGAGCCGGTGAAGAGCGATAAACCTATCTCCCGAGTGCACCTAACAAGACTCCCTAAAGTCGCCTCGCCTCGATTGAGCTACCGAACGATCCTCTGTGGGGACCTATTCAGACTCTTCCGAAAAATTATCGCTCAACCGAGCTTGAAGCGCGGCGCTTCATCCCTTACTCTTAGGAATCCGAAAACCTCTTTTTCGATTCTATCACCGGCTCGTCCACCCGTTCAAATTGAGGTGACGGGAGGAGGGCGCTGCTGAACGAGCAGGGAAGGTGGTTTTAGTCGCGGGGATTGCGAGTAGCGGCGCGGTCACATATCCCCGAAATAGCTGGTCTTCCACCGTCTTTTTGTTGTGGTCGGGCAGAGCGGATGAGGTTGTCCATGTATCGAGATGGGAGTGGCAGCGGTCGAATGAACGTTCTTCTTAGGGTGGCTTAGCGTGGGAAAAAAGCGCTCCGAACTTCGAGCCGAGATGCGGCGGGTTATTTCAAACCTCGACCGGCGATGGCTTGCCGCCGCGAGTCACGATCTTTGTCGTGAGTTGACGACATTGCTCGATACCGAGCTTCCGGGAGTTATCGATCACGTCCTCGTGTGGACCGCCTTTTTCCCCGGGGAGGTAGATCTCTCGCGGTTTATTGAGGGGCAGTTCGGTCGCCGTCGTGTCTACATGCCCCGGACGCTTCCCGATAGGACGATGCAGTTCATGGCGGTTGAGCGGGACTGGCTGCTTCACGCGGAGAAGAGTAGCTTCGGTATTCCGGAGCCGCGTTTCGAGGAGGGGAAAGCTTTTGATCTTAAAGAGGCACCCCGAACTGCGGTGATAGTTCCCGGCCTCGCCTTCGATCGGGCGGGTGATCGCCTCGGTCGTGGAGGCGGGTATTATGATCGCTTTCTCGGTCGCGTGGCGATGCAGCGAGCGATTAAGATCGGGGTATGCTGGGAGCTTCAGGTCGTGGATCGTGTACCAACAGAGTCTCACGATGTGGCGGTTGATTGGTTGTGTCACGAACAGGGATTTATCCGAGTGGGTAGCCCAGGGGAGATAGGAGGATAAGGATGAGCCAAAGTGGACACGACTTTCGAATTTTGTGCCTCGGTGATGTGGTGGGGCGACCGGGGCGCTCCGCTTTGAAGCAGCGCTTGCGGGCGCTACGAGCAAGTGTGCGCGCTGATATGGTGATCGTGAACGCCGAGAACTCCTCCGGAGGCGTGGGCATCGACCCCGAGAGCGCTCGAGAGATCCTTGGGGCCGGTGCTGATATCCTGACCCTTGGGGATCACACCTGGCAGCGCCGTGAGGCGGCGCCTTGGCTCGACACCAATGCGCATGTCTGTATCCGGCCAGCTAATTATCCTGCCGGGGCTCCCGGCAAGGGCGCCGTGGTCTGGACATCCTCCGACGGTTTTCGCGTGGGGGTGATGAACCTGCTCGGGCGTATCTTTATGAACTTTCCGCTCGACTGTCCGTTCCGTGGGGCAGATGAGCTTTTACGGGGCCCGCTTGCCGAATGTGATGCGATCATCTGCGACATGCACGCCGAGGCAACTTCGGAGAAGATGGCGTTGGCACGGTATCTGCGGGGGCGGGTAGCGCTTGTTTTTGGGACGCACACCCATGTGCAAACCGCTGACCAGACCATCCTCGGAGAAGGTACGGCGTTTATGAGCGACTTGGGTATGTGTGGACCAACCGAGAGCGTGATCGGGATGGACCCCGACGTCGCTCTACGCCGCTTTCTTACCGGAATGCCACATGCGTACAAGATCGGCCATGGAGCGGTCGTTCTGAGTGGGTGTGTGGTAACGGTGGCGCGAGCTACGGGGCATGCTGTGGCGATTGAGCCGGTGCGGGAGATGGTCGATTTAGCTGGAACCGCCCCGTAGAATAAATCGAGGGGAGAGCCGCGGCGCGCCGCGGTATGTGCGGCTATACGTGTTGCACCGCGCGTACCGCCGCAAGAACTGACTGGAGATTGAACGGCTTTTGGAGAACCCCATCCGGTTTCACCGTACTCGTCTCGCTGATGACTCTTTCCGTATCATTCAGAGCCGACAGCATAATTACCGGGAGGTGGGCAAGTTTGGGAGAGTTCTTGAGCTCTTTGAGCACCTCAACCCCGCTCATATCAGGCATCAACATGTCGAGCACCACGAGGTCCGTATTGTGGATCGCGAGGTGATCGAGGCACTCTTGCCCGCTCGGGAGCGCCGACACCTCAAATCCATGAAACGAGAGACATTCGGACATCAAAAGCCGGACAACTGGGTCGTCATCAACGATGAGGATCTTCGTTCCCATGCGCTACCTCCGCAGGAAATAGGTGGCACCAGCTCGTGTCAGCCTGATAGGCTTACCCGGTCGCACGGCGGACAACACACTTATTTCCGAGGAAATGAGGTGCCCTCCACCGAAGCTCATAGGAATTATCGGTAGATTGAGGACATGGCTTTACGAACTGGCTTTGAGGAGCGGCGCCGATTTTTGAAATGTAGCGCCTGTGCCTTGGGGGCGGCGTTCTTAACAGGTTGTCGAGACTCCGGTTCTTCGACCGGTGCGGTTCCCATTCCGATTCCGCTCGGACTTGCTCGGGAATTCCGCTGGGGCGCTACCGTGCGCCCCGTTGAGCGGCTCGCCATCGTCCGAGATGGGGCAGGGTTCGGTGCCCTGAGCCTTCGATGCACCCATCAAGAATGTTTGGTCACTTATACGTCGACCGAAGCGCCGATCGAGTGCCCGTGTCACGGGGCCCGTTTTTCCTCCGACGGAGTCGTCTTGAGCGGGCCAGCACCTACCGACCTCCCGTGGTACGAGGTCACGGTCAATGAAGCTGGAGTTTTGAGCGTTTTAGTCGGCTCGACCGTTCCGCGAGGGTGGCGCTATCCCTGGAACGGGGCGCAGTTGCCCTGAAAAAGGGTAAAAGATGCGGCCCTTGCTCACCCACTCGATGAGGGATTCAGCGCGTCTCGCACCGCGCGCCCAAGCGCGACGATGTCGAACGGCTTCGGAATGATCGGAGTTTCTTTGTCGACCCCGTCCGCTGAGAATCCGTAACCCGTCATCATCAACCACTGCGTTGATCGGCCCGACCCCTTTATCGAAGCAATAACATCAGTACCGCTCATACGGGGCATCACCATATCAAGGAGTACCAGATCGAACTCGCGCTCATGAATTCGCTCAAGCGCTTCAGCGCCGTTGGAGCAACTCACCACATCGTACCCCAGCTTGGTGAGCATCGTTGCGACGAGGTCGCGCACGTGGGCTTCGTCTTCAACGACGAGTATCCGTTCACGCTCCGCACTCCGCAGTTGCTCGAGTGAACCGCTCAAGCCGCCGTCCGGGAGCTCGAGGGGCTTGGCCTGTGCGGCCACCAGCGTTGCTTTTAACGGCAGATAGATCGTAATCGTCGTACCCTTTTCGCGATGGCTCTCCGCCGCAAGAAAGCCGTCGTGCGCGCGCACAATCGAGTAGACGATAGACAGCCCAAGTCCGGAATTGCCGGTAGCACGTTTCGTTGAGAAAAGTGGGTCAAAGGCGCGGGCAAGGGTCTCAGGACACATACCGTACCCGGTATCTTTAATGCGGATTCGGGCGAAATCGCCCGGACGAGCGCCGACGAAGAGGTCGGAGACATCGGCTTCGAGCGTTTCGGTGGCGACGCTCAGCTCGATAGTACCGGTTTTCCCGTTGTACGCGTCCCGTGCATTGAGGACCACGTTTGTGAGGGCCTGCGCCACAAGCAGCGGATCACATTCAACCGCGACGCCGTCTTTATTCGGATTAAAGCTGAGGGTGTAGTTTTCGCCGACAATATTGCGGAGTAACTCGACCCGTTCGCCGATCACGCCGTTGAGATCGTGTACCGCCATGAGGTGCTGCCCCTCCTCGGAGAGGGTACGGAGTTGTCTCACCAGTTCGCCCGCGCGCGTGGCCGCGGCGAGGATCTCCTCAAGCGCCTCCGCGGTTGCAGCACTATCGCCGGCAACCTTCGCAAAGCTCGCGCGTCCGATAATCGTGGTAAGCGAGTTGTTAAAGGCGTGAGAGATGCCCCCCACGAGGTTCCCGAGGGAGCCGAGGCGTTGCGCTTGGAGAAGGTGATCCTCGACGCTGCGCCGGTCGGTGATGTCTTTCAAGGTGATGATCGCACAGTCAGGACCAGCGCTCATTGCACTCTCTTCGAGTTGGTCAGCTGGCATGGCGGCCACCTCGAAAAATCGAAACGCACCACCTTGGCTGAGCTTCAATTCGGTGACTCGGGAGCCCTTTACGAGGGTCTCCTCCATCACCTTCATGATGTGGATCGCCAGTTCCGGGGGCAGTCCGACGGTGTCGATCTTTTTACCGATGACTTCGGTGTTCTTAATGCCACTGAGCTTAGCAAAGCGGCGATTGATGAAGGTAATCGTGCCGTCACGATTCAATGAGCAGATCCCCCGATCGGGCGCGATGGCGGGGGAGCTTGACTCCTCTCCCTCGGGGGCGGTGGGCGTAACTTGAAAGCGGGACCCCGAAGCGCTCACGGGGATAAAATCGTCGGACTCACTCCGACGCCAATAGTCGCTCGACAAGCCGGAAAAACCTTGTCGCCCGGGTGTCCCACCGATTCGAAACCACTCATGATGGTCGTGGGTGAGGATTTTGCTCAGACGGAGTCCCACCAGGGCTGGCAGGGCCACGCCACAGAGGAGGAGCTTTCCTCCCCAAAGAGCGGTCGCGAAAAGGGAGGGGGATTCGAGAGCCTGTGGATCGAAGACTGCGAGTCCGGCCCACATCGCTGCGAGGGCGGCGAGTGTGACCACGTGCACAAGGAGCATGTTCACCGAGGGAACGCGGGGACGCTGAGCGAGCGTCGCCCAGATAACCGGATTGAGAAGGAGCGCGCCAGCAACCAGCGCGAGCGCTATCTCAAGTAAAGGTGTCATCGCAGACGACGGCGTTGGTGGGGGAACCCACCGGTCGAGCCATCCGGTCCCAACGACTGCAAGGGTGAAAAACCACGCAGCTGTAACCACCACGAATTGCGGGACTCGGGGCGCGCGCTCTTTGCAAAACCCTATCGCCAGGCAGAGAAGGAAGAGGCGGGAGCACTCAAAGGTCATTCCGTTCCAGAAGACCGTTGGAGTCAGCGCGACCGTTGAGGATATGACCGCCCCTGGTACCCCGATGGCGCCGGCGCTTATGAATAGGAAGACCGCCCCCATCGAGAGGCTGGGGGAGCCCCCGAGCGAGTTAATTCCCAAATTGAGGGTGAGGCCTAAGATTCCCAGGACCAGCGCGTTAAGTATTCGCGGATCGATTCTCTTCATCGCTCTTTCCCTGCCCGAGATGTTTATCTTCCCATCTCCTTTTTCGGAGGTTAGGACGGAAAACCCAAGCAAAAATGGCTCATCAGGCTGAATGTGCGTCGAGGCCGGATGTTTTTAAACGACGTTATTGTTCTAAGTTGGATGAGCGATCCCCTTTTTCGATGCGGACTTTATGGCTTTTCCCCAATAGTTAAGTGCTTGAAGGCAGGGCCAAGGGGGATAGGATCCGGTTGTCGGAACCTTTAAGACGGGGGCGCAATCAAAATTGTAAAGCCGAGCGGGGCTGGATTGAATCAAAGATGGAGCGGTTTAGGGTATAGGCTCACAAATGAGCACCATGATATACCTGACCTATACGTAAAGTTTCGGCTCATTTCGGTCGTTTAACGGTTGTAAGCGCTCGCACAACGGTGACCCGCTCTTCGCCTGGACTCCGCGCTCTGGGTTCTGAGGGACGCTTTTGAGTGAGGCTGTTTTAGATTGGGAAAAAGGATGCGCACACGCTCTATCGCTTTCACCTCATTGTTTTTAGCCGTTGGAATCGCCCTCGTACCCTATGGGGCCACGGCGCAGGAGATGATCCCGGCGGATAATGGCCTTGCCACGTATCACACGGCGCCACGGTATCGTGAATCTGAGTCGCACCCGTTGCGTGTCCTCGCCTATGTTGTTCATCCGATAGGGTGGGTGGCGCGCGAGGTGCTATTTCGGCCGTTGAGCTACTTTGCGAGCTCCACAGAAACTACCCGCTCGGTTATGGGTTACCGCGAGCCTTTCGATTACCGCCAGCCGGAATGTTTCACGGCTGATGACAGCACTCCTGACTGCCGATCGCTGAGCCCTTTTAACTACGATAACGCGGCACCGGTGGCACCGGTTGAGGCAGCTCCGGCAGCGGTCGTACAGGCTCCGGCCCAGGTCTACTTCCCGAACGTCGGGTTTGATTTTGATAAACGCACCCTCAACGACCTTGGGAAGGGGCGGGTGCACGAGATCGCGCGCACTTTGCAAGGTTCCAGTGGGGTCAAAGTTGTTCTTCAGGGCCATACCGACTACGTAGGGACCGACGCTTACAACGAGAAACTCGGGCTCGACAGAGCCGAAGCTGTTCGGACCGAGCTTGTTGCTCTCGGGGTATCCGCGGATCGGCTCTCCACCGTAACTTTCGGTGAATCGCAGCCGATCTTCGCTGAGCAAGAGGACTGGGCGCGCGCGGTAAACCGCCGCGTAGAGGTCCAGGTTGGCGACGCGGCTTCGCCGGGGGCGGCTCCCTCGGGGGCGAATTAAGCGCGGGCGGTTTAACGTCAGGCGCTCAAACAAAAGGGGGTAACCCCCATAAAAAAGGCGGCCATAAGGCCGCCTTTTTTTATTCGCCTTACACCCACCACTCACCGGGAGCCCCTGAATGGGGTGAGGGGGGAGAAGACGGTTCAAGCCGCTGCTCTGCTATCGACTAGCCGTTCTGTTCGGCTCGTGTCGCTGGCGCGCTCGGCGAGATGTCGATCGGTTGACCCGGCGCGGCTTGAGGTGACTTGAGTCCTAGCCACTCGAGTGCCAACTGAACGGTCGAGCGCTTGCGATTTTGTAAGTTGATGAGTTGCCGCACCGTCTGCGTCTCAGCGAGGAGGAGGAGCTGGTCGCGCTCGTTCTTCTCCTCAAGCTTCTCAATCCGACTCCGCAACCAGTCCCGCTCTCCTTTGATGCTTCGGAGCTCCTCTTCGCGTAGTTCCAGGAGCTTTTCCTGGAGCGCGACGATATTTTGGAGCTTCGTTACCTCCCGTTCAACGGCTTCGAGCGCCGCGCTCCTGTTTGACGGCTCCTCGGTCACTGGGGCGATGTCCACCTTTCCTGTGTCGGCAATTGCTACCGGGGGAGCGGTATGGGGAGCCATCGTCTCGACCGGAGCGCGCACAACGGTGGCGGCAAATTTTGGTTCGAGCTCAAACGGTGTCGCTGTGGTTTCCACTGCGATTTCGATTCGACTTGAGAGCGCCGCGCTTGGGGTCGGAGTGACCGGGGTTGTTGCCGCGCTCGGGTTCGGGGGTGGTGAAGATTTGGGACGATGAGCTGTTATCGGTTTAAGCCCAAAGAGCGACTCAATCTCAGATTTCGAAAACAGTCTCAAACCATCTGAGTCGGTCTCAATCTGGAAATATCCC
>JBILDU010000086.1:0-12602 GCA_044352465.1 Bdellovibrionota bacterium | reverse complement strand
TGGCGGTTCAGGCCTATCGCGCTGAGCATCGCCTCGCTTATTACGCCGATGCGATGGTCAACTGGTGCCCCGCGCTCGGAACGGTGCTCGCGAACGAGGAGGTGATTAACGGCCGCTCCGAGCGAGGCGGGCACGAGGTGGTTCGTAAGCCGATGAAGCAGTGGATGCTCCGGATCACCAAGTACTCGGAGCGTTTGATCGAGGATCTTGGTCTTCTCAACTGGCCCGAGAGTGTCATTGAGCAGCAACGTAACTGGATCGGTCGAAAATACGGGGCTGAGATTAAATTCCGGATCGAAGGGTCGGATGAGTCACTGATAGCTTTTACTACCCGACCAGATACCCTTTTCGGCGTGACCTTTTTTGTGGTCTCTCCGGAGCATCCTCTCGTCTCGAAAGTCACGACCGTCGAGGCCGAAACGAAAGTGAAAAAGTACTGCGACGAGGCGCTGAAGATGAGCGACCTCGTGCGCACGATTGAGAATCGCAAGAAGACCGGAGTTTTTACCGGGACCTTCGTCGTCAATCCGATTAATCAGGAACGCATACCACTCTACATCGGGGATTACGTCCTGATGTCGGTCGGCACCGGCGCGGTGATGGGTGTGCCGGCGCACGACGAGCGTGACTTTGAGTTCGCCCGCACGTTTCAACTCGAGATCCGTCCGGTTTTGGCTCCCACTGAAGGAGATGCCAATTTTCGGACCGCAGTAACTGAGGGCGAAGTGGCTTACACCGAGCCCGGCCCGATGCTCGCGCTCGAGTTTCCGGTTGCCCGAGAGCTCGCTCTTGAGGGAAAGCCGAATGCTGAAGCTGGAGCTCTCATCACGGCGTGGCTTGCCGCGAAAGGCCTCGGTCGCAAGGTGACGAACTACAAGCTGCGCGATTGGCTTTTTTCACGCCAACGCTATTGGGGGGAGCCGATTCCGATCGTTCATTGGGACGACGGCGAAGCCGAGGCTTTGACCGATATGGAGCTACCGCTCGTCTTGCCCCAAGTCGAGAATTACAAGCCCTCCGAGAGCGGTGAGTCGCCCCTTGCCAATGCGCCTGAGTGGGTGAAGATTGTCGATCCGAAGACCGGGCGCACCGGGCGGCGCGAAACGAATACGATGCCGAACTGGGCCGGCTCGTGCTGGTATTACCTGCGCTTCATCGATCCGAAGAATCCCGATGCTCCGTGGGATCGCGAACTCGAAAAGAAATGGATGCCGGTCGACCTTTACGTCGGGGGGGCTGAGCATGCGGTGCTCCACCTCCTTTATGCCCGTTTCTGGCATAAAGTGCTCTACGATCTCGGCTACGTCACGACCAAAGAGCCGTTTCAGCGTCTCTTTAATCAGGGAATGATCTTGGCCTCGGCGTTCAAGGATAAGCGCGGCGTGCTCATTCCGGTTGATGAGGTTGAAGAGGTAGGGGATGGTACCGCAAAACACCTCAAAACCGGGGAAACCCTGGAACGTATCACGGCAAAGATGTCGAAGTCGCTCCGTAACGTGGTGACTCCGGACGAGATCATCGCTGAATTCGGTGCCGATACGCTGCGGATGTACGAGATGTTTATGGGTCCCCTCGAGGCTTCGAGAGTCTGGGATACCAAAGCGATATCGGGCAATCTGCGCTTTCTCAAGAAAGCGTGGGGTTTTGTCACGGGTAATCTGGATGCGGGAGTGCGCGAGACGGTTCCCCGGGATGCAGAGCCACCGGCGGTGTATAAAGCGATTAATCGCCTGACGAAGCGGATGACCGATGATATCGAGGAACTTCACTTCAACACCTGTGTGTCGTCGATGATGGAGTTCCTGAACGAGGTCAGCAACTCAGTGGTGAGTCGTGAAACCCTTGAGGCGTTCGTGCTTCTCCTGGCGCCGTTTGCTCCGCACACGGCTGAGGAGATGTGGGAGCGGCTCGGGCACAAAAAGTCGCTCGCGGGCCACCCGTGGCCAAGCTTTGATGATAGTGCGCTCAAAGAGAACGTCGTGACCGTGGTCCTCCAGGTCAACGGCAAGAAACGCGCTTTGATGGACGTTGATGTTGGGATTAGTCAGGACGATCTGAAAGCAGCAACGATCGCGAAGCTCGATTCAACGGAGTATAAAGTGACCGCGAACGATCAGTTCATCATGGTGTACCAGTCGGGGACGACAGCGCCGCGGTTGGTGAACGTTCTAAAGAAAAGCTAGGGGTGAGCTGGAAGATGCGTTCCGTTCAGCTCGGCTCGCCGTTATTGCGGCCGAGCCCGGCCCTGCGGAGATCGCACCCCCCGGGGGACGTGCGCTTGATGAGGTCTCTGCGTGCTCAGGCTTAGGCTCCGTCGAGCCCCAGTTCAGGTGCGATAGCTTTCATCGCGGAGATAACGTTTTCGACATGCACCGCCATCTCGAGGCCTAGCTCTTCAGCCCCGAGCTTGATGTCGTCGCGGTTGCATCCTCGCGCGAACGCCTTGTCTTTCATCTTTTTGATGACCGATTTCGCTTCCAGGTTATGAATACACTTGTCGGGGCGCACGAGAACGCTTGCGGTGACGAGCCCCGAGAGTTCATCGACGGCGAAGAGCGTCTTCGCCATCTGGGTGATACGGGGGGTACCGGTATAGGTCGCGTGCCCCATAATCGCCGTGCGGATGTCGTCGGGGTACCCCAAGTCGTTTAAGATCTGATTGCCTTTGAAAGGGTGCCCGTCAGGAGCTGTTGGCTCAGGAAACTTCTCGTAATCAAAATCGTGGAGAAGCCCAGCGATTCCCCACGACTCAACTTCCGAGGGTGGACAGCCAAAATGGTTTGCATACCACCGCATCGCTGCCTCAACGCCGAGCATATGCTTCCTGAGGCTCTCCGACTGGACATACTCGTGTAAAAGCGCTAACGCCTCGGACCTTGTTTTCATTATTGATTCTCCCGCTGCAGTGAATCAGCTTTGGCTGGTGATGCTTCCTCGGTAGCCGCGGTCGCGACGCCGCGGCGCGCCAACGGTTCGTTCCGAGGCGTTTCAAGAGCGTACAACTGGAAGAGCTTTATCAGATTCCCCGCCTCAACGTTAGAAGATATCTCGTTCGGGCTCAGCGCAGCGACGAATTCGCGCGTGCCGTCGGAGATCGTGAGTCGGACCGACAGAGTGTCACGAGAGGTGCTGCGAGAAAAGATATTCGCCTCTTGAGCAAGATCAAGGAGTCGCACCACTCGTTGCGGATCGCCTCCGTCGAGGAGGGATATCTTCCAGTCCGCTTTGAACTCAGGCCGGTCGGAGACCAGCGCTACCGTGACCGGGGGGGCCGTTTCGATAGACTGCGAGATGGTCTGCTTCGTCGATTGGAGCCACACATCGAAATCGTTTTGCAGCGGTGCTCGATCCGACCGGCGGGAGGCATTAAAGGCGATGAGAAGAGCCACGGTAAATATTACGACGATGATTCGTGCGATAGCTCGGGGCGAAAGCGCGCGAAAAATCGATTCAGGGTTGAGGGTGTTCATCATCGCCCCACCGATTGTTAAGTCATGGAGAGTTAGACCGCTAGGTTATCAAAACGAATCAAGGAAGTCACTTTGAAGGTGGTGCAGCCAGATACGCCTCGGCACGCCGGAGGAGCTCCGTCTTTTCATTCAAATCAGGGGTTTCGATAACTAGTTCCTCAAGAAATTTCAGGAGTGCGCCCATGCCTGGGCCAGGTTTGCATCCCAGCAGTTTTAAGTCCTCTCCGTTGACCGCGAGCTTCCCGAACACCGAGCCCTTTTGCCGCTCAAACTCGGTCCCCACCATCGTATCGAAATTATTAAGGCGGGCTCGAAACTCCTCTGCAGGCATCTTCGGAGGTGCATCGGCGATCTTAATCTGCCGCCAGGTGTCGTAGTGTGCCCCGACATCGCGGAGGATCCGCCGTACCCCGGCTGGTCCACAATCGAGCGGACGCATGTGGTGACGCACGATCGTAGCGACCGCCTGTGTCATCTCCTGAGAGAACTTGAGTCGCCGCATCGCTTCGAGGCAGATTCGCTCTCCCAGATCTTCATGTCGATAGAAATGCCTTTCGCCATTCTCCCCCAGGGTAAACGAGGCTGGCTTGCCAAGATCGTGGAACAGCGCAGCGAGTCGGATTGTTAACTCGTGAGGTGCCCGTTCGAGGACCCAGAGGGTGTGTTCAAAAACATCGTGGATGTGGAAATCGTTCTGTTCGAATCCCACCGTCGGAAGGAGCTCGGGGAGGACATACTGGGCCAGTCCACTTGAGACCAGCGTTCTTATCCCCTGTGCCGCTTCCGGGGCAACGACGATCTTCTCAAGCTCGGTACGGACCCGTTCGACACTGACAGTCTCGATGAGTGCGCCATGAGTCTCGGCAAACGCCAGGCAGTCAGCTTCGATCGAACGACCGGCGGCGGCTCCGAGCCGAATCATTCGCAGCATCCGCAGTGGATCCTCACGAAACCGTTCCTCCGCGGCACCAACCGCGCGCAGATGATCTGCTTGGAGATCGGCTATGCCGCCAAAAGGGTCGATAATCGCATCATCTTTTACCGCGTACGCGATGGCGTTGAGAGTAAAATCGCGGAGTGAGAGGTCGTGCTCAATCGTGTCCGCATACACATTTTGATGCTTGGTGCGGAAGGTGGTGAGTTCGATGTGCTGTCCCTCGAGTACCACCATGATTGTCCCGTGCTTGAGCCCCGTATCGACGGTGTGGAGTCCAGCACCGTGAAGCCGAGAACGCGCGAGATCGGGGGGGAGTTTGGAAGCGAGGTCGATATCAACTGCGGGGATGTCGAGGAGTGCATCTCGGACGGTGCCACCGACCACATGGGTTTGGGCATCGTTCCCGAGGGCGGCCAAGATGGGGGCGAGAAGGGGCGAGTGTATCACTGCACGCAGGTGCGACCGAGCCTGGTCCGAATCAATCAGACGAGGAGAGAAACTCTTGCCACGAGCGGGGGACTTGACCATTGAGACGTATCGTTAATACCGGTAACCAATCGGGGCGAACCGGTTTCGAGCGGAGCACCATGCGAGCTTCCGCGGGGGTCCGGCCCCCTTTTTTGCGGTTACATGTTGCGCAGCAGCATACCACATTATCCCACGAAGTCTTACCGCCTTGGCTGCGCGGGACGACGTGATCAAGGGTCGCTTCCTTGGTCGTAAGGTCGCGGCCGCAATATTGGCATTCAAATCGATCGCGGGCGAGGACGTTCGTCCGGCAGAGTGGGGGAGATTTGCGCCCGATCTTAACGAATTCAAGGAGTCGAACGACGGCGGGGGCTTTGATAACTAACGAGACCGAGCGGATATCGTGGTCGTATTCCTCGACAACCTCGACTTTGCCGCTAAAGAACATGGTTATCGCACGTTGCCACGAGATGACCCGTAAAGGCTCGTAACTCGCGTTAAGTAATAGAACTCCCTGCATGGTGCCCCAAACAAAGCGCTGACAACTACTACTCTCTCCCTCCTTAATAAAAGATATCGGCAGGTTACGCAATTTGATTAAATCTCTGTGCCACCATTACGATGCCGCTGGGGGTGAAAACATTTCGAGCTGAGCAGAATCCTTCCAGGGGAGCTTAACACGCTAGAAAAACAGTGAGTTTTACATCCCTCCCACCTTGACACTCCCCCGTTCTTTTGAGACCTTTCACTGTCTCATAGGTTGGTGAGGGCCAGTAGCTCAGCTGGTTAGAGTACACGCCTGATAAGCGTGAGGTCGGTAGTTCAAGTCTACCCTGGCCCACCAGTTTCGCCGATCGGGTAACGATCGTGCTCGATAAAAGCCTAAGAGTGGGGTATCGCGCCTGAGGTGGTCTTAAAAAACTGCTCCTCCGGCTCTGCGGTGTCTCTCCGGGGCTCTCTCTCCGGGGCTGTAGCTCAGTTGGTAGAGCATCGGCTTTGCAAGCCGGGGGTCATGGGTTCGAATCCCTTCAGCTCCACATTTACCCTATGTGAACTCAGCTCAAGCGCTGGTGCGCTGGAGCTGAGTTCGCATGACGGCCAGGGTCTTTGCCCCTGGAGCCCCGGGATACTCTCTTTGAGCCCGTCTAAAGCTCTAGTGCGCTTGAGCTGAGATTCAAATGACGGCGGAGACCGAACTGAATTCCAAAATTGCGCTTCCGAGTATAAGCGGTCCAATGTCCGATACCCAAAACAACCGTTACTACGAACTCATCGGCGCTGCGTTTGGACTGGGTTCTGATAACCGGGGCACCGCGCGGGCTCCAAGTGTTTTGCGGGCCGCCGGAGTCTATGAGCGGCTTAAACGGCTCGGTGTCTCCATCGACACCGGCTCTGATATCGCTCTCCCGAGCGATTTCCCCCTCGAGCCTGATGGAGGTGAGTCGAAGCTCCGTAATCTCCCCGGGATGCAAGAGTTCGCGCGTCTTATGATTCCCGCTCTTCGAGGCATCTATTCCCGGGGGGCTACCCCTGTTGTCTTGGGCGGGGACCACGCCCTGTCGATCGCCACGATCTCGGTAGCAGCCGAAGTCTTGAAGCAGCGATACGGCCCCACGGCCGAGCTCGGTGTCTTATGGGTCGATGCTCACGGCGATATTAACACCGCCGAGACCACACCCAGTGGAAATATTCACGGCATGCCTGGCGCCATCCTGATGGGGCGGGGGGAGTCGAGCCTCGTTGATCTGTGCGGTTTCGCTCCGAAAGTAAAGGTTGAAAACCATGTGCTCATGGGAGTGCGCGATCTCGACCAAGGGGAGAAGGATTACATCCGCTCCAGTGGGCTTACGGCGTTTACGATGAAAGACATCGATATGTGGGGGATCGGCGAGATCGCTCGCAGGGCTTTCGCTCAGGTTACTCGCAACACCCAAGGTTTCGTCATCTCTTTCGATGTAGACGTGTGCGACCCCCATCTCGCTCCGGCTGTTGGTACCCCAGTGCGGGGAGGTTTCACGTTTCGCGAGGCGCACCTCGTCATGGAGATGGCAGCTGAGCATCCGAGTCTTATGTCGGTGGAGCTGGTGGAGTTTAATCCGGTTCTCGACAACCAAAGCCTGACCTGCGAGCTAGCCATGTCCCTTCTGGAGTCAGCACTGGGCAAGACTATCTTGTAGTGTCCGCTGGATTGTTAGTGTTGATTTTGTTGGCGAGAGGGGCGCTGATTGCGTAATCTTTCTTTATGTCTTACGTGATTCCTACCGAGCCCCCCGAAGGCTTTATTGATCTTGAATACGACCGTCTCGATTATCACCTTCAACGGGGTAATACGCAGACTCTGCGGGGGCTCTGTGCGGCGCTTGATGCCGACAGAAATGTTTCAACTGAAAAACGCGCGATCGCCCACCTCTTTCAAGGACTACAGGATATCAACGAAGGGAAGGTGGACTCCGGACTTGCCGCGCTTCGGTGTGCCCTCGACGGACCTCCGTATGTGCGGATTCGCGCCACGAGTGGTCTTGTCCTCGCGTTGATCACGCTTGGCCACCTCGAGGCGGCCCGCACCCTCCTTGTCCCGTATCTGGAAGCCCCTCCTCCGAGCGCCGAACTTTACCTCGCGCTCGGTCGGTATCTCGCCGCCGCAGGTGATAAGGAAGGGGAGTGGCAAAGCTATCTCAAAGCGCAGCGTCTCAACCCGTATTATCTCCCGTTGATGAAGCAGATGATCGTTTGTGGCATGATTCCAGAGCGATTCGTGGAACTTGAGCGTGTGTTAGGGGAGTACCTTGCTGAAAATCCGCATAACGGGGCGATGCGTAGTTTCCATGCGGCGGCGCTCCTTGCGCTTGGCCACGTCGAGCGGGCATGGAGTGAGGTTCAGCGGACCGTGGGCTTTATCGAGCTCGCTCCGGTTGATGACGAGGCGGTCGAGGTGTTGCGGTCGCTCACCATTGCGATCGGCAATATTCGTGGAGGAGCTGCATCGTGAAAATTGCCCTGGTAGCGGTTCCGTTTTTTCTAGCCGATAGGCATGTAAGCATTGCGGAGAAGATGGTTCGCTCGATCGCGACCTCGCATGAGCTCAGCAAGATCGCGATAATCAATGCGGCTCGCAGCGAAGCTGATGTTGCTTTCGTTAAGCACCATTTTGACATCGTGGAGATGAATGATCGCAACGTTCTCGCCCGCGCTTGGAACAAAGGAATTCGCCGCGCGTTTCAAGAAGGTGCCAGGTACGTCGTCGTCGCGAATCTTGATCTAGTCTTTCATCCCAATTGTCTCGACAATCTCGTGGTGTGTGCTGAAGAGAATCCGGCGGCGCTTCTCTGGTGTGCTTCGCGCTGGAGCGATCCAACCACTTTTGCACGAGCTCGGATCGAGCCGCGCGTTGTCTCTGAGGTTGATTGGTCGTGTTACATGCTCGACCGTCGGTTGTTCGAAATGGTAGGCGAGTTCGATGAACGTTTTGAGCCGGCGTATCTCGAAGACGAAGATATGGTTTATCGTCTCGGACTTATCGGGGGTCAGTCCTTAGTGTCTCGCGCTGCCCTCATGCTCCATCAAGAGGCGGGCACCATTCGAGGATTTCTTGACGCCCCCCTTGAGACTCTTCCTCACTCGGTCGCATTTCTAAAAGAGTTGCGTAAAAAGATAACTGCCAACGACGAACGTTACATCGCGAAGTGGGGTGGGCGTTACGGAACAGAGCGCTTTACCATGCCCTTCGATGGAAAGGGAGATCCCGGCGGCTCTACGAAAGGCTGATTTCGTTCACCACGGCAAGAATGTCCTTTGTCTCGACGATACGCAGCGACTCGTCCCACGGGACTCTCACCCCTGCGTCTTTCATAATAAGCACCGTTGCCCCAAGCGGAACCCCGCTGATGTTGGTCTCCTCGTCGGTGTGATCATCCATGGCGCTGGCTACCTCGATAACCTCAGCGACGATACTTTCACTCATCGCCTGTTTCGCACCTTCAGGGAGATAGAGACCGGTCTCGGTCTGATTCGAATCCTTACGAAGCTGCACAACTACTCGCATCCCGAGGGGATTTAATTTTCTCATCTTACGGGATTCCGATCGCATGGTTCTCCGGGGTGAGGCGGGAGAGATATCCTCGATAACGAGAAGGTCTTTTTTCTTGGTGTTGTCAGACATAGAAGCCAAAAACAGTGAAGTTAAGGGCCTAAGGGCCCACTGACCGGATATTATAACAGCAACTCCCAGTCCTAATATAGAGCCCCCGCAAAACGTCGGTTTATAAGCGGCGACCTGGGGGCGCTCCTCGGGGAATCTTGTCCTTTCGTCGGAAAATTCTAGAATGATCATTCTAGTCGCTGTATTGTGGTAACTGGCGTGACCTGGAAAAGAGGCCTACGTCCGGTCTTTCACAGTCAGGGCACCGCCGCAAACGTGAAAAAGGGGGTCCCTTCTTCCTCCACCAAAGTTTGCGGATCGAAAAGACCGCTACGGTATTCTAAAGAGGGAGTTTTTCCGCCGCGAAAGTGGCCTAAGAGCAAACTGAAAGAGAGATACACATGGGGCAGATTGCAGAGCTGAAGCTTCCTGAGAAAACCGTTGAGCTTCCGATCGTTGAGGGGAGTGAGGGCGAGAAGGCGATTGATATCGGGACCCTTCGCGCGAAGACCGGATACGTGACTCTTGACCCAGGGTACATGAACACCGGTGCCTGTCAGAGCGCGATTACTTTTATCGACGGGGAGAAGGGAATTTTGCGTTATCGCGGGATTCCGATCGAAGTGCTTGCCGAGCGCTCCAACTTTGTTGAGACCGCGTACCTGCTCATTTACGGGAAGCTCCCGACGACCGACGAGCTCGACAAATTCAACAAACGCATCAAAAAGCACACGATGATCCATGAGGACATCAAGCGCTTTTACGACGGATTTCCGAAAGACGCTCATCCGATGTCGATCGCTGCGGCGGTCGTCTGCTCGCTTTCGGCGTTCTATCAGAACGAGGTTGGGAGCTCCGAAGAGAAGCTCGAGCTTAACAGTGTGCGTCTTTTGGCGAAGCTCCCCACGATCGCCGCTTACTCGTATAAAAAGGCGGTTGGTCAGCCCTTCGTCTATCCGGACAACAGTAAGGAGTACTGCGAGAACTTCCTCAACATGATGTTCGCTCTTCCGACCGAGAAGTACGAAGTTGACCCCGACTTCGCGGCGGTGCTGAACCTCCTGTTGATTCTCCATGCCGACCATGAGCAGAACTGCTCAACCTCGACCGTGCGGATCGTGCGAAGCAGTGCGGCGAATCTGTTCGCCTCGGTGACTGCGGGCATCTGTGCTCTCTGGGGGCCGCTCCACGGTGGCGCGAACCAAGAGGTGCTTGAGATGCTCGAAGAAATTCGAGCCGACGGTGGGAATGTCAAGAAGTACGTCGAGCTCGCCAAGAGCAAGGAGTCCAAGTTCCGCCTCATGGGCTTCGGTCACCGCGTCTACAAGAATTTCGACCCCCGGGCGAAGATTATCAAGGCTGCCTGCGACAAGGTGATGAAGAAGGTCAAAAACCCTGACCCACTCCTTGATATCGCAAAGGAGCTTGAGGAAGCGGCGCTCAAGGATTCGTACTTCATCGAGAAGAAGCTCTATCCGAACGTCGACTTCTATAGCGGCATCATTTACCGCGCGATGGGTATCCCAGTGAACGCGTTTACCGTGATGTTCGCACTCGGTCGCCTCCCCGGCTGGATTGCCCACGCATGGGAGTACGGGAAAGACCCAGCGGCGAAGATTGGGCGCCCTCGTCAGATCTATACCGGCCCCACGGTTAGCGAGTACGTGCCGATAAAGGATCGGAAATAAGCGGGTCCGTAGCGGCCTAGGAAAAACGAAATAGAGCGCCCCTTGCTTTAAGTGAATTAAAGCAAGGGGCGCTTTTTTTATGTTTTATCTCAGTGGGTTGTCGGCCCGCGTCGGTATGTTTCGATAGAGCGGCAGGGGTTGGGGCGTACCAGCACTACCGGATGCCGGTCATTCTGGCCGCGCGGGGAAAGAGAGAATAGGCCATTTTGCGCGCGGAGATCTTGGTCATTAAAGACCTCTCGTCCCCGCCGTTAAGTGTCGCTCTCGCTACCCTCGGCCTTTGCTCTCGGTGATGGAAAAAGGCTAAACGGCTCCGCTAAGGGAGGGGGCGGTGGCTTTGAAAACCGCTCAGCGTTCCAGATCGGCAACATCTTCTCGCACAGAGCGATAATCTCTGGGAGTGAGAGTGGGGGAGTCTCCTTAATCTCAGCCCAGGAGTCTGGAAGATTGAGTATCCAACTGTCGGGGATTTTATTCATGGGAGAGTATCGTCTGTAGTTTTTGGAAGATCGCCTCAGTTCCATGCGAGCTGCAAAGCTGACGCAACTCTTCGGTAGGCATATGTGAGCGACGAACGAGAAAAAGTATGTCGGAGAGGTCCTTCGCCTCGCGGTGCTCCTGACCCTGTTTCAGAGCATGAAGTTTAAGTGCGATCAAATGGGGGATGCTGGCAACGGGTGCTTCAAGAGCCCCGAATTCAAAGAGAGAGGAGCTCTCCTTTACCTTCTCAAATGTGGGGCGGTCCACAAACATGAGATCTATTGGCCATGCAGCGATCGACTCCGGCCGAAAGCGACCAAACGATTCGGTGTTTTGTCCTGCCTTATAGCGAAGCTCGGTCATTAGGGTTAGCCAACCTTGGCGCTGGTCGTTCGGAGCGAGCAAGTCCAAGTCGCCGGTATGTCTGTCGAGGCCGTGCGCGTTGATCGCGTGGCCACCGATGACCACGCAGTCCATCGCTTTGCTGCGAGTATAGAGAAGGATGGTTCGTAATATCTCCACGCTCTCATTGTATCTCAAATGCGTGATATTACCTAGGGCCCGCGAATCGGGCCTGTTTTGGAGCAACGAGATATACTTTCAACGATAGTTGAATTGGGGACGAGTGCCGATCGATATCGAGTAGCTAAAAGTCCTACTGTATCACCTTCAATATCTTCTTTCGCCACTCAGCGGGGCCCACCTCGTGGACCGAGACGCCTGAGCTATCGACCGCGACGGTGACAGGCATATCCTTCACCTCGAACTCGTAGATCGCCTCCATGCCGAGATCTTCGAACGCCACGATCCGTGAAGCGGTGATTGCTTTAGAAACTAAGTATGCAGCACCACCAATGGCCATGAGGTAGACCGCTTTATGTTTCTTGATGAGCTCGACCGTTTCGTGGCCCCGTTCGGCTTTGCCGATCATGCCTAAAAGCCCGGTCTTTGAGAGCATGAGCTCTGTGTATTTATCCATCCGGGTTGCGGTTGTTGGCCCCGCTGGCCCCACCACCTCTTTTCCCACCGGATCCACGGGGCCTACGTAGTAGATAAATCGATTGGTGAAATCGACCCCGGGCGGGAGCTTCTCGCCCCGATTCAAAATATCAGCGATCCGCTTGTGCGCGGCGTCACGCCCGGTAAGAAGCTTCCCGCTTACGAGCACCGTCTCGCCCGGCTTAAGGGTCGCGACCTCTTCGCGGGTCACCGTGTTTAGGTCTAATCGCCGCGCCCCTTGCCCGAGCGAAAGCGAGATCGTCGGCCACTCGGAGAGTGCTGGCGGGATGAGCTTTGCGGGCCCCGAGCCATCGAGCTCAAAGTGAATGTGTCGGGTTGCCGCACAGTTTGGAATCATCGCGACTGGAAGGGACGCAGCGTGAGTTGGATACTCAAGCACCTTTACGTCGAGCACGGTGGCT
>JBILDU010000007.1:0-53729 GCA_044352465.1 Bdellovibrionota bacterium | reverse complement strand
AGACCCTGCGCCCCGATCCCCAGTTGATTCACCTTCTCAAAAAGCTCAAGGCGAAGCTCCTCAGCCCGAGTCTTGGCCCCACGCGCTTTAAGCTCGTGGATATCGACCGGCGCCATGAGCGATTCTTTCGCAAGGATCATCGCCTTTTCAGCCGAGCCGCCGATGCCGATTCCTAAGACTCCGGGTGGGCACCACCCCGCTCCCATGTGGGGTACCGTTTCAAGCACCCAGGCGACGATATCGTCGTTTGGGTTAAGCATCTCAAGCTTCGATTTGTTCTCGGAGCCGCCACCTTTCGCCGCGACCGAGACCTCGATTTTGTCTCCCGGCACTATCTCGATGTGGAGAACACCCGGTGTATTGTCTTTGGTGTTTTTCCGTTTCCCCGCTGGGTCGGTGACGATTGAGGCGCGGAGCGGATTATCCACGTTTTTGTACGCGCGCCGAATGCCTTCATCAAAGAGCTCTTGCAGGGGGATCTTCGAATCGATGTGGCACTCAGCGCCGAGCTTTACAAACCCCACCACGATACCGGTGTCTTGGCAGAGCGGGCGGTGTCCCTCCGCTGACATCCGAGAGTTAACCAAGATCTGTGCGATGGCGTCCTTGGCACTCTTCGACTCTTCAGCGAGATACGCTTTGTGCATCGCCTGAATAAAGTCGATCGGGTGGTAGTACGAGATGTACTGAAGGGCGTCTGCGACGCTCTGAACGAAGTGCTCGGGGTTAATGAGTTTCATAAGGGGATAATAAGACGACGGAGAAGCCGGTTCAATAGGATGGAGCATATCCCGACTCTGACCGGACGGAACGAGCCAGAAATAGACAGATATATCCCTCAGTGCAACGAATCTCCACTAACGCTACAGCCGAGCGAGGCAGAATGCTCTTCTTGCCGGGGGGCTTTCAAGGCCAACATGCGGTCCCACCGATAAATCACCAACGGTTATTGCGGGATAGAAGGCCCTTCCGATGCCGACGACTGAGTCGGCTTAGTTTGCCCGGGTCCTTGATTGAATCGGTCGACAGAGTGCACCAATTCCGCTGCGTATGGGACCTGACCCGCGTCCGAGCGTCAAGGATCTTCGCGAGAAGCGGCCCGTTGGTTTCCACACGGCCTTCGTATCCACCGCTCGCGCATATCGAGCGAGGGATGGCTTGAGAGAAATTAAAGATTTCTTAGGAGAGGAGGAAGCTTCAGGGTGGTATACGTTTAGTCGTAAGCGGTTCGTAAACTAGAAAGCAGGCTTCCCATATCGCCCGTCAATTCCACGGCGCGGATGTCTGTCCTAATCTCTTCGGCGCGGGAAGCGATATTTTTACACCCGTGCATCGCCACTCGTAAGACCTTTGCTCCAGCGACGGCGAGCGCTGCGGAGAGCAAAGTCCCATCTCCCGCCGCAAGACAGTATGAAAGTGTAGCAGCGAGGGTGGTGACATGGGCGATCGCGCCAGCGCTCCCCAGCAGTATCCGAGCCCCAGTGCTAAACCTGTCCGCGTGAGAGAGCTCGTGAGCGATGATACCTTGAAGCTCTCGGTTGGTAAGCCTTTCGACGAAATTTGGGTTGTAGAGAAGGACGTTCGCTCCCTTCGGTCCATCGAACATCGCCATATTCTGGATCCGAGAGGAGGCTACCACCGTTGGGATTTGGCACACAGCCTCGCGGCAAAGTAGGTCAGTGGTTTCCTTGACCCGATGCCTCGTATGGTCGGAGGAATATTCGTAGTGTTCGGTGAGGGCTCGATTCCCTAATAGACCCTTGAAAAAGGGGACCGCGCCGTTCGCTGCGGCATAGGCGAGGACGCCGACGAGTACCCATGTTGGGCTTGTGGCGTGCAGGACGGAGGTCGAAAACCATGTTGCTCCCGCGGCGATTCCGAGTCCAGCGGCGGTGCCGGCGGTGGAGCCGAGACTCAGCCAACGGTACGACCAAGTCGCCGTCGGTCTGGCGCGATTGGAGGCCTCGCCGGGCGGTTCCTCGAGTGCAGTTGAAGCCCGATGACTGGAAGGGGCTGCCATTGAGCGAAACGGTTCGAGGTACTCCGAGGGATTCGGGGCTTACTGGTTTGTGAGGGCTCGTGGCGAGATATCTCTCGGCTGTGAACCGGCATCGGGTTCGGATTGAGAGCGTTCTCCTTCGCGCTCACCCCGTGGATTTCCACCCTCAAACATCGCTCTCGCCCCTTAAGTCAAAGGATCTCCACCCCAGCCCCGTTATGAAGGTATTATTCGATCCCAGAATACTCCCTTGAGAAGTGAGCGGCGGCGGTTCACAAAGACGTTAAAATCACCCGTCAACGGATCGGCTCCCAGATGAGCTATCAGTGCCACTACCAGTCCATCAAACGAGCACCGCATATCGATCGACCCACCGTACGCAAATATCTTCTTCGGTTCTCCCCGCCACCACATCACTCGCTCCGTACTCAAAGAGCCGTACCGTCCGGGAACACGAACTCGAGGGGCGTTTTTGTCCGGGTGGGTGGGGTGACCTCTCAAAACGCTCCGGTAAGGCGTTCCTGTTGAAGCCAGTATCGGAGGGTTGAGACCGAGATGCCGGCGCTCTCGCAAAAGGCGCGCTGCGTCTCGCCGCTCGGTACGGTGCCGGGTAAGCAGCGCTCGCTGCCCCGGTCAGGGATTAATCTGTTCCTTCGTTCCTCGCCCATATTCCTCCTTTAAAGCTATCGGAGGGACTTCTCGCATGTGGGGCGCGTGAAGAACGGTGGTGGGTGGGACGATTACCCCCCAGCGGTGTCTGCTTCACAGCTCATAAAGAAGTTACGAGACAGCAACCGGACTATGCCTCAGGCCGTGGCAGAGATGGGGGGCTGAGCATTAATCCTCCGACCGTTTTGCGGCGTGCTTTCTTTTCGCGTTCACGCGCACTCAAGGGACTGGCTCACGATGCGTAGTCCAGTGTAGTCCTGGATTTCATCGCCAGAGCCCATTCAATTAATCGCTTTGTCCCGGCCACGCTCTTTGCCGTTCGTGGGGGTTCCTCCGCCACGTGGACAATTACGTGAGTGTCTTCTGACCCTTGGGCGGCCCGTATTCCATTCCCTTCGCGGTGCTTCTCGGATATAATTGTCATCACGTATGGCCGAAATCGAGACACCTGTCGTAGAAACGATTGAGAGAGAAAGATTGAGGCTCGCACAAGTGGAGAAGCGGGCGCTGACCTACGCCCTTAACATCCCGGCGCGAATACAGCTTATCGACCAATTCGTAGAGGCTATCGCCCTAGCTCGTCGAAGTTACCGTGAAGATCTATCAGAAGCTTAAAGAGCTCTTCGTTGCCCTGGAGCCGCACCGCGGTTCATGGATCGTGTGCGGTGGGGTCGCCGCCTCGATATACCGGGATCTGCCCCGATTCACGGGGGACATCGACATCGCGGTGACCGATCAGAGCGCTGGAACGGCACTACACGTAGCTGAATCGGTACTAAAGCAGCTCGGTTATCAGCCGGTGGCGGGTTTCATTCCGGGGAAAAAAGAGCAAGCTCTGGTCGTGGGTCGAGAGAGTGGAGCTGAATTATTTCTGGGCGTCGATTTTCTCCTGCCATCGAATCCGTGGGTTGATGATGCGGTTCGCCGTGGTCAATCAAACCTCCTTGATTACGGCTTCGTGTCAGCTCCGACCATCACTGTAGAGGATCTCTACCTCGCGAAGGTTCTAGCGCATCAAGAGAATAAAGATCGAGTTTTAGATCGAGATGATGTCGAATCGATATTTCGAGCGGGGCATACCTTGGACCTTGACTACGTGCGGGCGGGGGCCGCAAAGCTAAAAATCATTTTACCGACGGGCTTCAAGGGCGATCCGATTCTGTGAACGAGAGGTAAGTTACTCTCACGACTGCGAGCGCAAGCTTGATTCTCTGCTCTTCTCGCTTCTGTTGGCGTGGGGAGTCTCAAGGGATAGTTTTGCGTCGGTCCCACTTCAGCTAGAAGCAAACATACTCCTCATCGCTTGGCTTTTAATTTTCATTCCAGTTTTGTTGGGTATCAAGCAACGTGGGATTTGCGCTACGCGTCTTGGCAAATCAAGATTTAGCCGGAGCGAGTAGCTTCGGTGGCATTACATTCAACAAGCAGTTGGCTCCGTGCTACGGTTCAGTTGAGTGGTCGATCCGCGGTTTTTGAGGTGGTATTTATTTTCGGAGCGGAGATGGGGGCTGAGCACGGGCGCTCAAGAACGGCTCGATGGTCTCGTTGCTGAGCTTGATTTTTAGCTCGATGAGTTCTATTTCGAATTCAGTACTTTCCGTTTTTCCGCCGATGAGGCAGGACGGTTTTGTCACGAGACGGTTGAGGAGGTCAGGGATATTTTTCCGAGAGCGGCGGGCGGGAGCGGCATACTTCCGGCGATCGCGGACCAGTTTGTGACGAGACGCTAAAGGATTTGATATAAATCAGCGGGAGCTACCGGAATAGAACTTCCGATCTATCGGCGGCAGTTTGTCGGTGGCGATGATGTGAGCGATGCGCTGAGCGCGGGTGCCAACATCGTCGGCCCATTTGCTGTCGAGTGCCTCGGCAGCCGCGGCCTTGAATTTCCCCGCGCGGAGGAGGGCAAGCGTTTCCTTGAATTTAAGGAGTCCACCTTCGCCTAAGTTAAAACACATGTCGACGAGAGCCATCTTGCGATTAGGTGAGAGCTCTTGAAACCACTGCTCTTTGCCGAAGTTTCGCTCGAGCGCAGCGGTCGCTCTTTGAATATCCTGGGTGAGCCAACGCTCAATCTCTTGTGGGGAGGCCCCATGCCGCCGGTAATGGGCTATGTCAGCGCCGCTTCCGTGGGCGTTAAGGTTATGCCCAACGCCGATAGTCAACTTGCCAGCAGTGCACCGATAGAGATCGGAGCGAACGCCCTCGTGCCATTTGAGGAGTGCGCGCATGTCAGGGTTCGTGGCGAGGTCCTGGGTGGGCGCGGTAGGGGAGGGCGAGGCACCTTTGCCTTGCACCGCGAAGAGCGCGCTCCAGGTGCTTGTATCGACGACACCGTTGGGGGGCAGACCGTGGAGCGACTGGAATCTCTCGACTGCGGCCTGTGTCTTTCGCCCGAAGGTGCCATCAACCGCAAGGTCTATCCCCGCGCCTTTGAGCTGTTGCTGGAGGACCGTGGTCCACTCGCCCTTCGCCCCACGTCGTAGCGTCGGCGCTTGACTTAGCTCAGGGCTGCCGGTGTGAGAGGATGGGGTCGTATCCGAGTCGAATAAATCGAGGGGCGGTGGGCGATTGAACTCCTGGGCGGCTGCTGCATGGACGTTCGCTGAGTGGCTGACTGCGAGTGAGTCAAGCCGCGCCTCCGTTGGTTCGAGCGCGGAGGGGGTATGAGGAGTATGTATTGTAACTGGGCTTGGCATGCCTACCTCGCGTGAAAGTTATGGCGCGATCGGGACGTTGTGACGCTTAAGGCGCTCTTTGCGCCATTTTTTTTGCTAGATTAGGCGGCCCCATGAGCCCCTACGTTATCGAATCGGCAGATATTTTTGCGAAATGCTCTTAAGAGGGCGCTCCCGGTAGGGAGCTATGGAGAGCTGAGATTTGGAACGATGAGCGGTCGAACTGTGCTACTTGGTACACCAACCAGAGGGGTTTTCACCCGAGAGCCGGTCCGGGGGTGGAGTATTCCTCCTGGATGACCGCGGGCAGGGTAGGGCCGATTCGGCAAGGACGGAACGGCTCGCCCAGGCAGTAGAGGAAATCCTCAGGCATCGCCCCGTTCAGATCTGCTCGGTGAGGCACTATTCGCCAGAGACCTAAAGTGGGTCGAGAGCACCTGAACATTTACCAGTGTGCGTCCTTGCTTCGAAATCTCGCCGATGCTCAGTTGATCATCGCTTACAAAGAGCCGGTAGCGGGTTCGCTCATTTGGTTGGAGCCTGTTACGACCGATCCATAGACGAAGTGGATCGAGGAGTTCGGCACGGAGGTGCCCCTTGAGCTCGCGGGCCCCGTATTGAGGCTCGTAGCTGTCCGCCACGAGCCGAGACACTAGATTCGGGGCGAACTCGATCTTATAACCGGCTTCGATGAGCCGTTTCTCGGATTTATCCAGGAGAAGTTGCATGACGTTGCGATAGTCCGTCGAATCGAATCCACGAAAGGGGATGATCTTCAGTCGACCGATAAACTCGGGGCGAAAAGACTCGCGGAGAGCTGGGCGGATAAGATCGATCAGCTGGTCGTTGATGGCTTGTGCACCACCCCGTGAAAACCCAATTCCTCCGGAGCGCACCCGTTCCAGGCGATCCGCGCCGAGGTTTGATGTCATGACTATCGCTGACTGACGTCCATCGATTAGTTCCCCCTTGGCGTCGACGAACTCTCCCTCGTCGGTATAGGGGAGGAGGAAATCAAAGACCTTGGAATGGGCTTTCTCTAGTTCGTCGAAGAGAACTACCCGTTGACTCTGCTTTTTAAGAGCTTCGGAGAGATATCCTCCGTCGTTGTGTCCGACGTATCCTGGCGGCGAGCCGGTCAGTTTGGCTACCTCGTGTGGTAAGCTGTACTCAGTACAGTTCACCCTTAGAAGGGAGTCCCGATTGTCGCCAAAGAGATGTTTCGCCATCACTTTAGCGACCTCTGTTTTGCCCACTCCCGTTGGGCCCACGAATAAAAGAGCACATAAAGGACCCGGTTCGAGGCGCACGGTGCCCTCGGCAAGTAATATCTCCGAAAGCGTCTGAATAGCCTTGTCTTGGCCGTACACATTTTCGCGTAGGGCCTGCTCAAGTGTCCGGAGACGATCCTGAAACTGTTGGCTTGCTCCGCCGGTCCGGGTGAAAAATGCATCGGCGAGGGGATTGGTCTGGGAGGGCAACGTGACCTGATAAATGTCGAAGGCCGGATGGACCGACGTTATGACGCCGTAGAGGCGCGCTTCGATATCTTCCCGCTCAACGTGAGGGTCTCTCTTTCGAACAGCGAGAATGACCTCGTTCAATGCCGGTATCGCCGCCGAGGCGAGAGCGGCCCGATAGGCTATGCGATCGATCGGGTTGCTTTCGATCGTTGTGGCGAGAATTCTGGTAATGTCTTCCGGAGAGCTTCGTACCTTAATAAAGTTATCAGCGGGTTCGAAATACTTGATGATCGTGCTTACGCTGAGTGGTCCCATAGCTTTGTGATCCGAAGTGAGGTACGTCGGTGATGACGGACGGCAAGCGTAGCGAAGCGGTTGGAGCTAGTCAAAGAGCTGACGGATGATGTGAGGCAGAGCGGAGTCGATGCCTCATAAAATGGGGGGAGTGTCTGCAGGTTCTCACTGAATTGGTGTAGTCCGATGCGGGGCGCCCATGGCAGTAGAGAGTACTCAGCGATCTTTCAGTCACCGTAGGGCTCTTGATCCGGACGCTCCCATCGTGCTCGTGCGCTTTAAAATGGGGGTTTCATGCGGTTTGGGATTGCGCCTCTGTGCGCGCCGTTCCAAGTCCGAATAGAGGCTTACAATCCTGCTCGTATTTAGCCCTTTCGGATTTGTACGCAGTTGAGAAACATTTTCGGTCCGAGTATGAGCAGGGTTGTGAAGAGAGTGCTTCACAACCCTGCGCAAATGGGGGATCAGTTGTTATTAAACAGGGCGATCTTTGGAGCGAGGAGCGCTTGCGTTCCGATAGTCGAGCTGTAAAGAGCGGCCATATCGGGGGAGAGATCGCCGTAATAGCCCCCGCTTTGCGCAGTGAAATGAATCAGTTTTTTCGCCACATGATCGAGGATGACGAAGTAAACTTCGCCCTGGTTGTCCGTGCCGAGGATGAGATCGTATGCGTTCGAGATAAATCGAACCCCGCGCTCAGTCACTCTATTCCCAAGTGAAGCGGAAGCCAGGAGGTTCGGTTGGTTCCAATAACTGACGAGTGCCGCGCCAGGGTTAGAGCTCCCAGGAGAGCCGCGGTAGACCTGGCGGAGTGCTCGATAATTCAGCATCGTCACGACGGTATCGCCTTTGTCGCCGGGGCACATGTAAGCGGTGTGACTACCGCTGAAGTTTGCCAGGGTGGGCGTACCCTCTTTTGTGAGAAGCTCCTCAAGGTCGGCATTCGTAGGAGTTCCGCCCATGACAAGCACGAGGCAACGACCGTCTGAGTTGTAGCGGACTGTGCCGATGGTCCCGGGAAGATCGGTTACGGGTGTAAAGAGGTTGAGCGCTCCCCTGAGCGCTTCAACGGGCGCGTTCGCTACCGGCTTAGCCACGACTCGATGCCCTTTTGTCTTGAACGGAGTAGCAACAGCGATCTGGGAGACGATCATGGTGAAGGCGAAAGCTGATACAATTGCGCGAAGTCGCATACGTATTAACCTATAAAAAATAAAAAGCAGTTGGCAGAAGGCTACGGAGTAGGGCCCGGTGCTCTCAAGGCGAAGATCGCTCTTCAGCGGTCGTATCTGCCTCAAAATCTAACATCCTATCCACACTCCGTTACCCGTGGAGCAACGGTATCGGAGGAAACGGTGTGGTGTTGCGGGCGGAGAGCTCTATTTTTTGGTCAACGGGTGGGGCTGCGGAGGGGAGCGCGGCCGCCGGAGCTATGATGAAGACACCGCGGTGTGACACGCCGGAGAGCGGCGCTCAATAAAATAAGTATGAGTTCTCAGTTGGTTAGGGCCTCTGTCCCTCGCCCTCGTACCCGAAATGTCGGGGTCGCCGGGAGTGCTTTACCCTCGTCAGGCCGGGTGTATAGTTCTGAGGCTAAAGCTTATCAGAGCTCTAACGGCCCCTGAGAGAGGTTGTATGTATCAGCCCGAGCAAAGTCCACGCAATCCATCCGAACCGCTCGATGAATTGAGCCTCCCGCGCCGCCCCATTAAGCCACGCGATTTCTTACCTGAGTTTCGGGAGATGGTCCTGCTTGAAATGACCACCGGACCCGATGGGTTGTCGGTCGAGGCGGCGCGAAACGTTACCTTATCGCTCTCGAAGCTCGCCCGCTTTATCGGAGCAGCGGAAGGTTTGGTTTATGATGCCGCCCGGGAGAGCGCGGCGTGTCAGGCGCTCCGCGATGGGCTATTGGTCCAGGCCACACCTCCGGCGGCTGCGGGAAGCTACCTTGAGCGGCTACTACGGGGTGGGTGCAACGCGGCGCAAGCGTTTTTAAATCAACTCTCGGAGGATCCTGCAGTCTCAAGCAAAGATATCAGCGTGCTTGTTTCCCGCCTGCGGACGTTTTTGGCGACGTGCCGTAATGCAGGGTGGCTTGAGTTAGAGGAGATACGGCTTCGAAACCCCCGCGCGCGTAAGCTCGAATGGAACGACTTTCCACCGTTTGAGGAATGGCGTCGCTTGAGTGAGGCCGAGATTGCTCAGGGGGGTAAGTCGCGCAGCTACGGAGTTAATCAGTACTCCTTCGTGCACACCTTTTTAGAGGGAGCGTTGGCGCGATTCGGGCTCGCGCTCGATCGCGGTGTAGAGTCAGCGGCGATCGAGCAGCTTCGACGCGATCCGCAACGTTTTTTAGCGGAGTCGAATCCACCACGCTCACTCCTTGCGGCTTTGTTAGGGCATGGTGAGCAGCTCTTCAATGAAATCGTCGCGAGTGCGGCCTCCGATAATCGTCTGAGCGCGGTTCGATGTTTCTACAGTGCCCTGCGAGATCAGTTCCCGAGGGCATTCCCCGAATCTCTAGCTACGGTGTTGCAGATTCCGCGCGGCGATCCTTCAGCGCGAGTACCGCTCTTTGAACGCTTTATTGAGGAGCACTATCACGGGGAGACGATGAGGGTTGTCCGCAAAGACCTCCGTGTTTTCGGGCATTATGTAGCTGGGCGGTATGGTACCCGAGTCGATGAATCAGCGGAGAAGATCGACTGGCGTCTCACCTCCGAGGGGAAGCTTGTGCTCACGAGCGGAGCGGTCCTGGGACCGATCACGGCGGCGCTCCGCGCGGGTGCGATCGACGAGCTCAGAGGGTTTGCGGAGCACCTGAAGGCGCAGGGTGATCTGCGGCTCGAGTATCAGCGCGATCTCTTTCAAGCGGCGAAGAGATTCCTGCTCTGGGCGAGTGAGGCAGGCTTCGTGCGGGAGAAGGGGGAGGCGATTCGAGCGGTGACTTTTGATGCGGAGGCGTCAACGGCGCGCCCGTTACGGCGGGCGGGGAGAAAAGTTGCCAGACGACGGTTGGATGCTGGGGTGAAAGCCGCGGCGCCTGTCGAGGAGGCCCCGAAGCTCCCTCCCTCGCCCCGATCTAACGTGCCCCTCACGCGTCAATTCGTTATCGCTGAGCAGGGTCGTTTGGTAAGGCAACTTATCGACACCCCGCCAAACGTACTGCTTGGTGATCTTTTCGCAGCGCATACCCGGGACCTCGATCTGAAGCGAGGAACTCTCACCAGCCGTACGGTACGCCATTCAAGTTGCGTTTTGCTCGGAGCTGACTTGAAAAGCGGAATCGAAACTCATCTCGAGCGGCTCCGGCGTTCTCCCTTTCATAAAAGCGATGCCTCTGCATATGAGGGGCTAGTCTTCGTCGATAATCGGGGTGAATCGATCTTGTCGTGTAATGTACCGGCGATATCGCGGGATATCGATGTTACCCGGGTTCAGCTTGGACTCAATATCGCGCATACCATCTTCCGCGAGGCGCAAGAGCAGGTACGGCCGAAACAGCTCAAGCTGAGCGATGTTCTCGGCCTTGATTTTGAAGATGTGAGGTTGAATCGGGGGGAGGTGACTCTCCGTGATGGACTAGGCGACTCGATCGGCGTGATGAAATTGAGCTCCGGGACTGCCTCGTTGTTACGAACGTACGTCGAGATTATTCGTTCCTCTGAGCTCGGCAGTTTGTGGGCCTCCTTTAATCCGAGCAAGCCCCTCTTCGTTACGCCGGATGGTTACGGACTGGGTGATTCGCTCCCCGGTTTAGCCTCGGCATAGATTCCGCTCCGGCGCGGCGATAGCTAAAAGAGGGTGAGCCACCGTGGTGGCGGGGTTGGGGTGCTCCTCAACCCGTGGCACGATCGTACCCGTTCTTCGTACGAGCGCGTTACAAGGTAGCTCCTCGCAGGAGGGGATATTTTGTCGCGGACGCTCATTGTTCAGCCGCGTTTGAGCGTGGTTGCTCCCGACCTTTTAGAGAATGCCAGAATGCTCCGTTCGGCCGAGCTCATACCGAAGGCTCCGCTCCGGCACGTCCGCACTGAGCTCTGATTTTCCATATCGACAATTAGTTGAATCGATTTCTACGCCCCATTCCTCATGTTGGTTGCATATCACGGAGTTTCTGGTCGACCTCCTCGACCCGCTCTTTGACAGAGCGAAGGAGATCAAGGTGGTACAGCGATTCTTCGTTCCCGGAGGGGGACAGGCTGCATTGGGCCACGAGGCGCGCCTCGACCGAGTTGAGACTCGCGGTGATATCGGTGAGCGAGCCGCGAGCGGTTTGAATGAGCTCGTGAACGGGGGTGTCCATGAACGTCACCGGATCCGGCCGCCCACCCATCTGGGAGGCTATCGCAATCTGGTGGAGCGGCTGCTGCTCATTTCGGCCGAGTAAAGGTGCGGTCAGTGCAGAGGAGAGACCGCCCGAGGATGGGAAGGTCGTTGCCACCCGGTCGCGAAGGTTCGATAACGAGCTCGCGATATCTTCGAGGGCCGCGGTCGTCGCGCTTTCGGCGTGAGCCGATTGCACCGCTTGGGAGAGCTGCGCTGGGAGGGCTTTCACCTGCTCGATCGTCCGCACGAGATCCTCGCCCATCTCGCTGAGCTCGTGAGCCATACGCTTTGCGTAGAGCGATTCATTCCTCGAATCACGGGCAGCTCGATTGACATGAAACGGGTTGTTCCGTGAGATACGATCGATCGTAATCCCTTCGTCTGCACCCTCCTTCGGATAAAGCGGCCCTTCCTGAGGCGGCGGGAGTTTAGCTGGATCGATGATGGATTGATCGACAAGGCTGGGCCTCTCGCCTTTCTCTCTCTCGGCTCTCTCGAAAGGCGTTTCCTCGTCTTGGGAGATCCGCTCACGCTCGCTTACGACGGCTGACATATTCCACCTGCCCTATCTTTTAGCATTATCGGAGATCCAAGAACGTTATGCTTGGGGAGGAACTGGCGATGTGCCAGGAAGCTTCCCTTTTCAGGATGTCTTAGCCTCATAATATCAATTGATCTCGGGCTTCGCCCCGGAGCGTTACGGCTGGGAGTGTCGCCTGAACGGAGTGCGCATTCGAGCATATATGGGTACGAATTGAGTCCGTGACAACTGATTGCGAGACGTCGCAGTTTTATGAATCGGCTCCTAAAGACTCAAGAGTCGCGGAATAGTTTACGGGCACCCCACTCCAGTACAGCAAGACGTCGTACCAAGTAGCTCCGGCGGTAAAGTTCGCCGCTCACGCTGAGTCCTGCCGCCGCTTTAAAAAGGCGCTTCGCGGATTTACGCAATTCACGTAGGGGAATCTACCATTTTAATGGAGTGGTCATATCTCTGTGGATCGATGAGGTCACATCTCCGGAGTAGGTTTACATAATGTCGAGTTCTTCTGGGGGCGGCGTATGAAATCGATGAAGTGGCACAGTGCGGAGCGGGGTGCGGCGTTGCTCGATTATGCGCTCCTCATGAGCTTTTCAGTGATGCTAGCGATATCGGGGATGAGTATCGGGAGTCAGGTTTCAGATCGGTTTTCATTTATTGCGATGAAACTAACCCCATCGGGCGGTACCGATGAGTTGATCAGTTGTCCGCCAGGGGGATGTCTACCGCCCCCTCCGGCGGGACCAGACAATCATGCCGTCACTCCAGGCCGCTAGCATCCCATCTGAGTTAAGATCAGGCCACGGCGCTCGTCGCCATAACGCTTAATCCGCATACTCTCAGAGCCCTCAGGGCGAGACTTTTGTACCCCTTACGAAGCGGATGAGCTGCTGGTCTTTGCGGAGAAGATACCCGCCACTGCAAAAAGAGCCAGGTAAAGGACCCATGCGACGAGTTGCGTGTTGCCGAAGGTATAGGTGAGTGCTACCGGGATGGCTTCGCTGAGAGTCGGGTAAACCGCTCGCAGGTCTCGGGCGTGGAGAAACGCTGCGGTCTCGCCACCGAATAGCCCCACGATTCCGATAACGAGCCCCCAGCCGAGCCAGCGCCGGTGCGTCTGGTGGGGGAAACCGAGAGGAACCAAATCGCTCAAACGGAACGCCTTTTTCCGATCGCGTGCGATAGCGCCAGCGATAGCGAGCCCGATAAGCCCCGTGACAGGTGTGAGGAACTGCTCGAGCGGAAACGAGAGATAACGTCCGTTCCGGGCCAGGGAATAAGTTCGCCAAAGAGCAAGGAGGACAAAGACAATAAAGCTCCAAGAGAGCATAGGGGAGACCTTGTTGAGGCGATCTCTGTTGCTGCCAAGAACGTCAAGCACACGAATCAGAACAAGCGCTGCAAAGATGAGGGTAAACGCTAAGAGGAGCGCTCCACAAACGCGATCGAGCGGAGCGAAGGATGTCCGGTAGGTATAGAGAGCGGAGGTAAGGAAGCTCACCCCGAGGGCAACTGCAAGCGCGACTCCGAGTGCTTGGCGGGGTGGGGAGAGTTTGGAAAGACGGCGCGCGAGCAAGCCAAGAGCGGTGAGCGCTAAAACGAGGGCGAGTCCAAGGTGGTATCGCCACGCGGTGTTGTCCGTGACGTCGCCGGTAAGGGGATAGACCGGCTCCCGTTTTTCAGAGAAAAGTCCCCAATTTGCACCAACGATTCCCTCGAGTTCTGCCTTCCAAGGTTGGTTGAACGCTTCGACGATGTTGTAGTCGAAGCCGTGGCGGGTGGCCACAGCGATCATTCCCCGCGTGTAACGAGCCGCGTTTAAGACGCTGGGGACGGCGAAGCCGCGTTGGCGCCCGAGGCTAGGCCAGCCCGATTCGCCGATAAAGATCGGTTTTGTTACCCTTAGTTCACGCGCCTCAGCTTCGACAGCGCGAAAGACCCTCTCCAAGTGCTCGGGGGCGACGTCGATAGCGATCGGCTCATCCTCCCAGTAGGGGAGGATGTGGATAGTAATAAAATCCACCGCGGCGATGATCTCGGGGTGTTTGAGGTACATCGACCAGACATCGGCGTACGAGACCGGCTGAGCGATCGAACGCTTGACCGTGTTGATGTACTGCAGGAGCCGGGGTGCCTCCATCTCTCCTCGAAGTAACACTTCGTTCCCGACGATAACTCGAGTGACGACATCGGGGTGTTGATTGGCAGAGGCGATGAGAGCGGCTATCTCCCTCTGGTTATCCTTTTCGCCCCAGGAGAGCCAGGCCCCTTGGGTTACCGTAACGCCGTGCTTGCGGGCGATGTCGGGTAGAGGCTCCATGCCCCCGAGGCTTGAATAGGTGCGGACGCTTTCGGTTCGGGGGGCGAGGAGGGCGATATCCTCTTCGAGATGTTCACGTGGGGGGAAACGCTCTTGGAGCGGGCTATAGCCTTCGCGGAACGGGGCAAACGAGACGCTTTTTAGCTTTCCCGTCGGGACATCGGGGCCCGCGCTGCGGGGTTGATGGTAAAGCCAAGCGAGGCCCATCGTGGCGAGCGCGATAGGCACGAAGAGGATGAAGGGGGTGACGCGGCGCATCGTTGTTTAGTTGGGTTAAGCGAGCTTTTGGAATTGGGCGCGGTATTCCCGACTGACATCGACGTAGTGTTGGGCGTTGACTTTGATACTTTCGATCTCCTCAGAGGTGAGAGCGCGTACCACTTTCGCCGGGATTCCAAGAACGAGGCTGCCCGGTGGGACCTGCATATTCATCGGCACCAGCGCTTGCGCGCCCACGATGGAATTCTCGCCGATAACAGCGCCGTCGAGGACGGTGGACCCCATCCCGATGGTGCAGTTGTCTCTGACCGTGGCTCCGTGGACTATCGCTCCGTGGCCGACCGTAACGCCAGCACCGATAATGCACGGCCCGATTCCAGTCGACGTGTGGAGCACGGCGTGCTCTTGGATATTGGTGCGGGGGCCGATGACAATCGGGTAGATATCACCACGGCCGACGGCTCCGAAAAAAACGGAGGAGTCAGCGGCGATCTGAACATCGCCGGTCAGCCATGCGGTTGGGGCAACGAAGACCGAGGGGTGAATCGAGGGTGCTTTGGTACCAAAGGGTAGGGTGGGCATGGGGCAAGATCCTCTACTCCTTTACGGCGCCGTTACCTTAGATTCGCCCTGCCAGCACCCGTTTCGCCTCCGCGATACAGCGATCTTTGGAGGGCAAAATGATGCTCTCGAGGGCGCGTGAATAGGGCATCGGGACCTCCAGGGACGACACGAGACCGACCGGGGCATCGAGTTCGTCGAATACTTGGGTCGAGATGAGGTGACTGACATAGGCGCCGAATGAGGCGACCTCATGTTGCTCCTGGATGATGAGACACCGGTGAGTTTTCGCAATCGAGCGGAAGATCGTCTCCTCGTCGAGGGGTCGCAAGGTGCGCAGGTCGATCACCTCGGCTGAGATTCCTTGGTTCGCTAGTTCCTCAGCAACTTGCAGCGTCAGGAAAACGTTCTTCGACCACGAAATGAGGGTAATATCGGTGCCCTCCCGTTTAATGTCGGCCTTGCCGATCGGGATGAGGTACTCCTCCTCGGGCACGGGGCCTTTGAGGCTGTAGGTCAGCTCCGACTCGAAGAAACAAACCGGATTGTCGTCCCGAATCGCGCTCTTGAGGAGACCTTTCATGTCGTGAGGGGTTGAGGGCGCGATGACGATAAGTCCTGGGGTGTAGGCGTAAAAGCTCTCGAAAGAGTTGGCGTGTTGAGCGCCGAGTTGGTAGGCGGCTCCACCAGCTCCACGGAACACCATCGGTACTTTAAATTGGCCCGCCGACATCAGACGCGCTTTCGCCGCGGTGTTGAGGATCTGGTCGATCGCGATGAGGGAAAAGTTAAAAGTCATGAACTCAACGATCGGGCGAAGTCCTACCATCGCCGCTCCGATGGCGATACCGGCGAAGCCGCATTCGGCTATCGGCGCGTCGATAACCCTTTTGGGGCCGAACTGCTCAAGCATCCCTTTCGAGCATTTATAAGCACCGTTGTAGGCACCGACCTCTTCGCCGACCAGGAATACGGAGCTGTCCCGCATCATCTCTTCGGTCATCGCTTCTTTGAGCGCATCTCGGATAGCTATCTCACGCATGGCTTACTTCTCTTAATCGGTAACTTATTCGTTGAACGGTTAGATATACACGTAGTCGCTCGCCGTCGCGGGATCGGGGAACGGTGAGTCTTCGGCGAATTTCACGGCATCCATGATCTCCGCCTCGATCTCATGATCGATCCGGTCGCGGGTACCTTTCATGCCGAGATGCTCCAACTTTTCGCCCAGGCCCTTGAGCGGATCCCGACTACGCCACTCCTCGATCTGATCCTTCGTCCGGTAGGTGCCCGGGTCGGCCATCGAGTGCCCCCGATAGCGGTAGGTTTTGGCTTCGATAAGGGTCGGCAGCTTTTGCTCTCGGGCGCGGCGAACCGCGGTGTGAACGGCGGCCCGCATAGCGAACACGTCATGGCCGTCGACCGAGTCGCGCGCCATCGGGTAGGCGAGTGCGCGAATCGAGAGGTCTTCGGTGGGCGCGGTCTTCTCTAAGGGGGTCCCCATCGCAAAGTAGTTGTTCTCGATGATGTAGATGACGGGGAGTTTCCATAAGGCGGCGAGCGAGAGGGCCTCGTGGAACGGGCCGATGTTAATCGCGCCGTCGCCGAGGAAACACACAGCTACTCCGTCCTGGTTGGTGTAATTTTGGGCGAATGCGATCCCGGCCGCGAGGGGACAATGGGCACCGACGATACCCCACCCACCCATGAAGTTAAGGCTACGATCGTAAAAATGCATCGAGCCACCGCGACCTTGGGCGCAGCCGGTCGCCTTTCCAAGGAGCTCCGCCATACCGGCACGGGAGGTGCCACCCCGGGCGAGGTAGTGGCCGTGGCATCGATAGGCGGTGACGATAAAATCCTTCGGCTCGAGTACCGAGAGAGTCCCCACGCTGACCGCCTCTTGGCCGATGTAGAGGTGGAGGAATCCACCGATCTTCTTCTCAGTGTACAGCCGTGCAGCCTCTTCCTCGAAGCGGCGGATACGGAGCATCTTGGTGTAGAGTTCTGCTATGAGTTCTTGATCCATGAGCCTCAGGGCGAAACAACAGTTACCGTTAGGTTAGGGACGTGGAAACTGCATTGGAGGGGACGCCTCCATCACGAGCCTCTTAAGTCCATGCAAGGGTCCGAATCTAGCAGACTTTTCCAAAGAGGCCAAATGCGAGTACGGGGCCGGAAACAGGCTTCTATGGGCGGTGGTGGCGTGGTTCACCGCTCGTTTTCGCCTCAGATCGGGCGAGGCACGTTTCTATGAAACCCACTGTAATATCTTTCATTTACCCGGGAACTTCGTTAGGGAATGGCCGAAAACCCCTTCGAACCCTATGATAGGGAGGCTATGCCGTTTCGTCGTTTGATAGCTATCGACCCCAGTCTGACCTGCTCGGGGTGGGCGCTCTTCGAGATAAGGAAGGGAGCTCTCTGTGGAGTAGGCAAGCTCCGATCTCTCGGCGCTACGGTGCCGATGGCTCATCGGCTCGAGGAGCTGCAGACGCGAGTCGTGGCTCTCTTGGAGCGGTTCGAGCTTGATGAGAGGGATGTCCTTATCTGTGAGGAGCAGACCACGATGCGAGACCCCCGCGCAGCATTCAAGGTCGAGCAGGTCAGAGGAATCTTTGAGGCGGTGGCGCGGAGCCGAGGAGTTGGTGTCCCAGGAAGGCTCAACCCGCGTTCGGTGCAGTTTGAGGTAATGGGCCTCAAAGGGAAGCAGACCAAGCGTGAGATAGTAAAAGAGGTGGCGGTTGAGGTCGTTCGGTCGCTTTATGGACCGGCGCTTCATGGAATGGGTTTTGAGTCGACTCCCCTTCATTTAAAGCGCAACCAGGATATCGTTGATGCTATCTTGGTTGGAACGTTAGGCTTAAGCCGGATTCAGTCGGCTGAGGCTGCGGGGGAGGAACTGGGGGCGTTTTTTCACAAGCGCGTTCAGACGCGCGGGGCGTCAGGGCGAGGCATGCGTTTGCGGGCGTAGAGAGAGCTATGGTTCGGGGAATCGTTAAACTTTGCGGTGGAGTGCTCCTTCTAGCAACAGGCGTTGCCGCCCAGCTTCGGTTTTCTCCGGGAGCGCCGACGACCGATCCGCGTGGTCCGGCAGAGCTCGTGGTTTGTACCCAGAATCTGGAGAACTACGGTTCGTATGCGGACACGGCTCGTCGTAAGGTAGGGCTCACGATCGAAGACTACCGGATTAAGGAGGCGGCTCTCGCCGAACGTTTTCGAGTGGCGGGGTGCGATGTTGTCGCCGTGCAAGAGGTCGTGGGCAAAACCGAGCAGAGTGCCGCGGCGGCTCTGGAGAGGCTTACCAAAGAGATACAGCGCCGTTCGGGACGTTTCTTTGACTACAGGGTTGCCCCATCCAACGATCCGAATCTACGTAACGGCTTTCTCATTGCAAAAGACCGGGCTGAGATAATCAACACCTTGTCATACGCCAAAGTCGAGCTTCCGAAGACGAGCCTGAGGCAGAAGCAACGTTTTTTCAGTCGAGGACCGTTCGAGATTCAGCTTACGGTACGCCCGCGGGGTGAAGGCGCGGCCAAGAATGTAACGCTGGTGACCTTTCACTTCAAATCGCAAGGGGGGAAGATCGCGGACCCAGCAGGTCTTCAATGGGAGACCTATCGGATGGAGATGGCGGAGGCGCTCCGGCGCGTTGTGGAGACCCGCCATGCTTCGGCTTTTGGTGGTGGTGACTCGCTACTCATTTTATTAGGCGATCGAAATAGCAACTTCGATATGGCGAGTGCGCGGATCTTGGAGGGGACGGTTACGCTGAAAGACTTTCAAGGGAAGGGGATCTGTCGATTAAGTAAGCGGGGGATTCCGCTGTGCGCCGCGGGTTCCTTTTCCCCGCAGCGTCTTTTTAGCGTTCTCACCACCGATCCACAGACTCGTCAGTTGACCGGCACCTACCAGGTGAAAGGAATGTACTCGTGGCTCGATGAGATCACGGTACCGGCTGAGACTCTAAGGTATGCATGGTCCCGTTTCGACAGCGAGGGGGATTACGACTCGGGGGTGGTTACCAAGCCGGTGCAAGCCTCCGACCACGCCTTGGCTTACGTCCGCTTTAATTGGTGATCTCACCTCTCCCGCCTTGCAAGTTCTCTCCCTTTCGGAGCTTTGTCCGGCGGGGAAACAGCGCGGGCGGGTGTGCCCTTCAATCAGTTTCCTCGTGTGCGTTCCAGCATCGCTGGGTATCGGGTGTGTCTTGTACTCCCCCCACCCCAGCGAGTTTTTTACCGCTCTGCGAGGAGCCGCCTAAAATGGGGCTTCTAAGATACGATACCGCACTGAGTGACGATCGATCGAAAAGTTCTCTCAAGTCGATCAAGCACAAAGGGATCACGAGAATCGGATGTGTAGAAGGAATCCCGTATCGAGCGGGTGATGACCTCCGGGGGAACGCCTTCACTCCGCGCGTTGGAGACCTCCCGTTTGAGGTCTTGGGTGTTGAGGGTAACAGCGTGCAGGTGCTTACGAACAAGCTCTCCGGTGAGAACGCCCATATTTGAAAGCCCAAGACCATGGAGGGGCAATTGGTCGACCTTTTTCAGGCTTGAAAGAGAAGCCTCGAACGAGGCGTCGCATCCTGGTGCAGCGAGCTCTCGCCCCCGATAATATCCGAGCACTTCGTCCGCGATCAAAAACCCATACGGTTCAACGAAAAAGCCCACGCTTTCGGCCGTATGGCCAGGCAGGGCAGAGACCCGGAGAGCCAGACCACCTGAGCATTCGATCACCTCTGAGTCTGGGATGATCTCATCAGGGGTGATGGCGTGGACGAACTCGTTGAAGGGGGGGAGAGGGGTGGAGGAGTTCGTCAGCTTCTCGAGAGCCAAGCACTCAGTGTACAGACGGTGTTGGTATTCGGTGCTCCGAATCGACAAGGCTTGGGTCGCCGTAAGGGTCAAGCAGATATGGGGCGCCCGGGCACGGAGGGTCGGCAGTGCGCCGATTCGATCGCCTCTAAGATTAGTTAAAACGACCCGTTCGATTGAGGAAAGTGGTATCTTAAGTGATTGGAGCCGTGCCTCGAGCGGCGCTGCGTGTGCGCCTACGCCCGGGTCGGTTAAGGTCAGCCGTTCAAGTCCGACGGCATATCGGCAGGTATTTCCGAGGGTCAGGAGATAAAGGTTCGGTTGTGGTGCTCCGCTCGTTCGGATAAGCATGAGTGGTCCCGGCACGTATGGGTGTTGAGGGTGTCTTTGCACCGCCCTCCACCGATTGTGTGTCGGAGCACGTTTCGACGCAACGGGCCAGATTGAGAGGGTGTGATGCTAGACTTTGATTTAGCAGTTCGGGTGTTAAAGGGGTGGGGCGGTCTCATAGCTTGTGGGCTGGTTCTGGGGGTAGTTAATCCTATTTTGGCTGAGTTACCCCGGGTGCCGGGTGATCGGATGACTACCGCGCAGATCGAGAAGGGGGCGCCTGCGGTCCATCCGGCAACCCTTTATGTGCTCGCGCAGAGGCTGTTCGCTGAGGGTCGTAAAGACGAGGCGGTTTTCTGGTATTACGTGGGGCAGCTTCGATTCCGCTTCTATCTCGCCGTAAATCCTCATCTTGAGTCGTCCGGGGACCCAGCTTTGTTCAGCGTACTTTCGGATGTCGTCGGTAATCCGATCGATCGATTCGGTTTTCAGGATCCTCGAAAGCTGGTGCAAACCCTCGAACGGGTGGAGCAGTGGGATGAAGAGACCCCAAACGGTTTCACCTCGAAGGAGAATAATCACGCTGTGTGGCTCGAGGTGCGAGAGGGGTTTAAGAATTTTATCGCCGAGGTGGGACGCACCGCGGCAGCAACAAACGGGGCGAACCCAAGCGGGGTGGCAACCCCAACACCACCCAACGAGGGTGCGCCCTAACTAAAGGTGAAAAAGCTTCGTAACGATTCGAGAGAGGCTCCGCGTCAGAGGTGTGGTCCGCGCTTTGCCAAACCCTGACGCGAAAAAACGCCCCAAACCGGCCTACCCACCCTGTTATCGGTGGCGAAGGCCGGCTGGGGCGTTTCTGAGGTGTCCCTTCTGGACTACCGCGTAACGCTGGAATTACTGTTCCAGCGCTGGAGCGCCATTCATCTCCTCTTTCTTCTTCCCTTTGGAAGCCTTCTTCGGGGCATCCTCGAGGGCATCCGCTGAAGCGAGTGCGAGATCGGCCCCATCCCCGGTCTCGTCAGAGATACCCAGGGTTGAGAGGATCAGGCTGCGGATCTCCGCACGAACCTCCAGGTTCTCCTTGAGGAAGGTTTTCGACCCTTCTCGTCCTTGGCCCATACGTTCGCCACGGAAAGAATACCAAGCCCCCGCCTTATCGACGATCCCTTTCTCGACGCCGATATCGATGATCTCCCCGGTCTGGCAGATGCCCTCGTTGAAGATCACATCGAATTCAGCTTCGCGGAACGGCGGAGCTACTTTGTTCTTCACGACCTTGACCCGTACTCGGTTGCCGGTAACGTCAGCATCCTCCTTGGTGTCCTTGATAGTGCCGATTCGGCGCACGTCGAGCCGTACCGAGGCGTAGAACTTAAGCGCATTACCGCCAGCGGTAGTCTCTGGAGAGCCGAACATGACGCCGATCTTCATCCGGATCTGATTGATGAAGAGAATGGTGCAGTTCGCCTTAGCTGAGAGGGCGGTCAACTTTCGAAGCGCCTTGCTCATCAAGCGGGCTTGCAATCCCGGTTGTTGGTCTCCCATCTCACCATCGATCTCCGCGCGCGGCACGAGTGCAGCAACGGAGTCTACGATTACGAGGTCAACGGACCCGCTTTGGATGAGCGTTTCGCAGATCTCAAGGGCCTGCTCGCCACAGTCCGGTTGGCTGACGAGGAGCTTGCCGGTGTCGACGCCGAGTTTGCGTGCGTACTTGACGTCGAGAGCGTGCTCCGCGTCGATGAATACGACGGTGCCGCCCTTGCGTTGCGCTTCGGCCGCGAGGTGGAGCGCTAGAGTTGTCTTACCTGATGATTCGGGTCCGTAGATCTCGCAGATTCGGCCCTTCGGGAGCCCGCCGATGCCGAGAGCGATGTCGAGTCCAAGACTCCCCGTCGAATACGCTTCGATCTTCTCATCCGCTGCGGTACCGAGGTTCATGATCGCGCCGCGCCCGAAGCGCTTCTCGAGTTGTCCGATGGCTGAGGTAAGAGCTTTCTCCTTTTCTTGTGGTGGGAGGTCGTCGTCAAAGCGGTGGGCGGAATTTTTTTGATCGTTCATGTTGTTTCCTTTGCAGTAAAAAATATTGGGGTTACTAAAATGTCGTCGTTCCGAGGTTCATTTAGTGAAGTTCACGAATGATGCCGATAACCTTGCCCTGTATCGCCACCTTGTCGAGAGTAATCGGTTGTAGGGCAGGGTTAGCCGGGATCAACATAACTTTACCGTTCTTTAATCGGCGATAACGCTTCAGCGTTGCCGAGCCGTCTTCAAGAAGCGCGACTACGATCTGTCCGTCGTCAGCGTTTTCCTGCTTGCGGACCACGACGATATCTCCGTCGCAGATGTGGGCGTCGATCATCGACTCTCCGCTTACTTCGAGGCAAAAAACTTCACCCCGTCCAGATATCATATGAGACGGTATATCGATCATCGTTTGTTGCTCAATCGCCTCGATCGGCATGCCGGCGGCGATAACGCCGACGAGGGGAACAGCGGTGGGGCCGAGTTCCGGCTTCGCTGATTCGATAAGTTCGATAAAACCGTCGTTCCCACGCCGGATAAATCCCTTGTCTTCTAACCTCTCGAGATGGAAGTGCGCGGTTGATACCGATTTCACACCGATATGTTCGGCGATGTCCTTCAGGGTTGGCGCGTATCCTTTATCTGCCATGAAGTTACGGAGAAACTCGAGGGTTTGGCGCTGTACCGGGGCGAGGGTGCTCGAGCGAAAGCCCCCACCTTCCTTTTCGGCGGCCGTTTTCGATGAGTTTGCCATAGGGCTTTTTGTTTGCGTTAACTAGTGTTTAGGGAAGCCTCTGATTTCGTTATTGAAAGAGAGGTTTTGTCCCGATTGAGAGCATAGAAGTATCATATCCAAAAAGACTAGAAAAGAGCAATTCGTGGGGGGCTTTTATTTTTGGTTCATTAGTTTTTTCGGAGAGGCCCGGCGAGTAAAAATTCGCTATTCGGGGTGTACCAAGGGGGGGCGGTTTTCGCTAAGATGCCCGCGGGTTTGGGTTCCCGCAGTTACGAAGTTTCGCATAAGCTGCGCCTTTCGCTCTTTACTCCTTTTGGGGAAACGCTGAGCGGGTTCTGGGGTGGTAGCTTGTTCAGTGTCTTCTGTAGAGTGCACGCCGACTTCTCTAGGTCGGAACAAGGTGGGTGCGCGTGATGGAGCCGAGTAAGTTTTCCTGATTGAGAGAGTCGTTAAGGTGAAGAAAAAGAAGTTGGTTGGAAGTCGCTCGAAGGGCGGGGCTACGAGAGGCGCAGCGAAGAAAGTTGGCGTTAAAAGAGCGGTAATCGTCAAAAAAAAGGCTGTGGCGCGTAAGGTGGTGCTATCGAAGTCTGCGCCAAAGAGAGCCCCGATGAAGGGGGCGAAGAGCGTGGCGTCGGTGTCGGAGAGTGCGCCAACCTCGCCGAAGCTGGAAGAGACCGTCCTGGCGCCGGATGTCGTACCCCCGAAACACGATGCGGTCAGCGCTTTGCCAACACGTGCGCCGGTTCGAAAAATCATTCGCGACGGGAAACCTGTGCCGGTGGAATCGCCCCGAGCGGCGAGCTTTGGAGCGATAAAAGAAGAGCTGGTCGCGGCGCTCGCCCGAGCGAACGGGGTCGATAATGGCGCGGCGGTTCGAGCGCGGAGGTTCAGCGATTTTTGGTTAGCCGAGGGGGTGGGCTTGCCAGGATTCCTCGATAACGATTGTGGTTCGATCTTTGCCGCTTCGGTCGATGAGCTTGTGACTGGTTGTTGCGGGGATGGATCGATTTTAAGAGCGCTGGTTGAGTCGCTCCACCGGGCCGCGAGTGCGGCGGTCGAAGCTCCGCCGGAGGTTGAGCAGCGCCGAGCGCTGCGGGCGACAGTGACCGTTGCGCCGACGTGGAGTAGTTCGCGAGCGCACTATCCCCTTGAGGCCCGGGCTTTTCTTGGGTTGGTTGAGTGGCAATGCAAACTGGCTGGCGCGTGGCCGTTCGCCTTTGCGCGTTTCATGTCCAAAATTCCTCAGAGGCTGGGGAGCGATGAGTTTTTGGCGCTCGCGGGGGCAGTGGACCGCGCCGTGGGCGAGGTGGGCCGAGCCTTTGAGTGGGAAGAATCTCAAACCGCGGCGCTCATTGAGCGCGGACGGCAACAGCTCCTCGGGCTCTTTGAAGGGGAGTGTCCTGACGTGCATCGACAGTGGAACATCGCTCTCCGAGGAGCCGGTGTAGTGGTCGACCAGTTGGTGCAAAGGTATGTTGTCGACTCTCTCAATAGAGAATTTCAACTCCTTCTCGGCCGGGTCCTTGCCCAAGCCATGATCTTGGTGCAAGACGATAGCCAGGGAGTCTCGCGGTGGGGGGCAAGCGCGGTCGCCTAGGGTGTTGCACGATTATGGTAGCTCGGGCTAACCACATATTTCGGGCTTTTGTCGCAGTTCTCGCGGTCTACATCGCTGTCGTTTCGCGCATCCCGACGTCGCACTGTCGCTGTCATGAGAAGAAGCCGGTCGAGCAGGCCGCGAAGAAGTGTCCGTTTGGAGAGTTGCGGCTCCTTGCGCAGGTCACGCTTTTATCCCCGCCGATTGAAGCACCAGCGCCGAGCTTCGTTGCCCTCGCCCGTGTTGTTGAGGCCCCCGATTCCTATCAGCAGATTTATGTCCCCAGCGTTGATGTGCGCGCACCGCCTCTCGCTCGCGTGGTTTAGCACGTAACCAAATGACTTCGGGGCGAGCTTAACCGGATACGGGAGAGTTCGAGGAAGAGACAGGATCAGACTGAAGCCGTCGCCGAGCTATGACGATGACTCGGTCGAACGCCTTGAGGCCTCAATCTCACGTCGAAGGTCTTGCACCCTCGCGAGTATTGCGTTACGCGCTTTTCGTTAAGTTCGTTTTCAATGTTTGTGTTCAGCGCGAGTTGCTTGCCGTTCAAGCGGGCAACGGCGTTTATTAAAAGAATCATGGTTATGAAATCTTATATTATGGGGCTTCGCCAAGGGGCCTTTGCTCTGGTCGTGTATTTGGGTGGATTTGTGGGGAGCGCCGCAGCGTGTGATCTGTGCGCTATCTTTAACGAGCTTTCGACCGATAAGCCGATGTCCGGTGCGGTGCGGTTGAGTGTGGCGGAACAGTTTTCCTATTTCGGAAAGGTTCAGGAAGATAGCCACGTCTACGACGATCCGGCGAATCAGCATATGGCGAGCTCGATTACCCAGATGGTTGGCGCGTACGATATCTCGCCGCGTTATTCGTTCCAGATAAATCTCCCCTATATCAGTCGGCACTATCGGCGCGCCGAGGGGGGCGAGATCGAGAGTGGAGTCGAGGCCGGTATCGGGGACCTCACCCTGTTAGGCAAGGCGATCGTTCTCGATGAACGGGGAGCCGACTGGACCGTCGTTGGTCGCTTCTTCGGTGGTATCAAGCTTCCGACAGGCGATAGCGACCGGATCGGGGAGGAGTTTGGCGAGGATCATCACCATAGTCATTCTCTCAAGCATGCTGGGGAGGAGCATGGAGATGAAGCCTCGGACGATGGCTCCGGAGAGCACAGCGAGCTCGAACCTGTCGATGCGCCGATGGATAACCACGACGATCACCACCACGGTGGAGGTGAGGTGGCGACTGCGGTGCACGGCCACGACCTGGCACTGGGTAGCGGTTCATACGACTTTCCACTGGGACTCGCATTGCTCGGGCAGTACGACCGGTTCTTCGCCCACGCGGAGATTCAATATCTTCTCCGTACCGAGGGCGATTTTGATTATCGGTATGCGAACGACCTACTGTGGAGCTTTTCGCCGGGGGTGTATCTCGTCAGTGAACACGCTACGACGGTGAGCCTCGCAGTGGATCTTTCCGGCGAGTATAAACGGGAAGATTCGATAGCTGGTGCCGACCTCGATGACACGGCGATCCGGTCGATCTTTATCGGACCGGAGCTTCGGGTGACCCATGGTGCGTGGCGGGCTGGGCTCGTCTGGGAGAAGCCGATCGACATAAATAATACAGGTGTACAGACGGTGATAACCGACCGTATCCGTGCGAGCTTGTCGTATTGGTTCTAACGGGGTGTGTAGAGAGTTTTGACAACTCTACTCGGGCGATACTGAACGAGTCCCCGCCGTGGGACTCGTTCAGTGGTTCCGCATCACCTTTGCGCAACGTGGCGTGAGCGCTCCCGGAGGGGTGGTTTCAAATTAGGCTTTGGTCGAGAGTTGAATCGCTCCGAGGCGAGCAAAAGAGAACGCCCCGAGGGTTAAGCTCGGGGCGTTCTCTGGTCAGAGGTGTCGACGACTTCACGGACGCCATCTCTAGGCGGCTTTGAGGTATACCATCTCGCTCGCCTCACCTTTGTTCTTCCCGTAGAAGATCTGCTCGGTGCTGTAATCGTCGTAGAACTTCTGGAGCTTCTTGCGCAGCATCAAGCGTGAGCGGTGGAGACGGGACTTCACGGCCGGGACGGAGATATTGAGGATCTCGCCCACCTCTTGATTCGAAAGACCATCCACATCCCGAAGGATGAAGATCGCCTTATACTCTTCCGGTAAATTCTCGATAGCTTGATCGAGTTGGGAACGGAGCTCGTGTCGGGACGAGATAAAATTGACGTCAGAGGTGTCGCTGCGCTTGCCCGAGAAGCTCTCCTGAGCCATATCACCGACATCATCGAGCGACACGGCCTGGGTTTGCTTCCGTTTGCGCAGTTTCATGAACGCAGTATTGACGGTAATCCGATAGAGCCAGCTTGAGAACGCTGACTTGCCCTCGAAGCGGTCGATCTTTTTGAAGACGGTGACGAAGACATCTTGAAGGATCTCCTCGGTGTCTTCTTGGTTCCGGGTAATCCGGAGTGCGAGGTTGTTGACCTTTTCGGTGTACCGAGTGAGTAGCTCGCTGAAGGCAGGTTGCTCACCGTTTTGTAGGGCAGCCACTAGCTCGATATCGGTTCGCAGATCGCTCATAACACCCTCTTGTTCGTCGTTTCCGTTTACCTCTTCTACGAGTCGATCGTGGTGCCGAACTCCTCTGCACCGCGATCTTGGAAACGAATGTGCCAGGTTGAGCGAGCCGATGTGTCACAGCTTTGTAAAAAGAATGTCGCTTTTATGTAAAATACCGGTCTCAGTTGCTTTTTTTGAGGTAGTAGGGGATAAACGGAGGAGCCGTTTTGGTGAAAAAAAGCAATAATATAGAGGTGTTATGTCGCAGCGCGTGGTGAAGTGCCGTAAGTTCGGAAAGGAGCTCCCCGGCCTCGAGAAGCCCCCGTTCCCCGGTGAAATTGGACAGAAAATTTTTAATGAGATCTCGGCGCAGGCATGGTCAGCGTGGCGGGATGATCTACAGATCAAGGTGCTGAACGAATATCGACTCAATATGGCTGACCCGAAGGACTACCAGACGTTGGTCGATCAGATGCTGACCTTCCTTAATCTCAAAGAGGGAACGGTCGTTGAAGTTGAAAATGCGGAGCGTGGGAAAGCGTAACGGGACGATACCGGAGTGAGTGTGCAATACGAAGGATTAGTTGGAATCGTTGGTGTTGGTCACATGGGCGGTGCTTGTGCGCGTGCCTGGCTTACGAAGAGCCTCCTCCTGCCTGAACAGTTAGTACTCATCGAACGGGACGCGATTAAAGTGAACGACCTGCAAGGTGTACGCGGGTGGAACGTTGTGACTGAGCAAGCGAAGATCCGAGAGTGTGAGCTTGTTTTTCTGGCGATGAAACCTCAGGATTTCGCTGCGGCTGCAGTACAGTTGCGTCAACTGATGCGGCCGGGTCAAACGATCGTTTCCTTCCTCGCCGGGGTGCCTTTGGCTGATCTGGCCACAGCACTTGGAGAGGGACCGACCTTTGTTCGAGTGATGCCGAACATTAACTCCACGATCCTCGCGGGCATGAGTGTGTGGTTTCAGGGGCCGGGGGTGCCTCCCCCTCACGCCGAGGTGATTGAGCGATTACTCCAGGGGATCGGCGTGGCGCTCGAAGTCACCAGCGAGGGGCTCATCGACGCAGCGACCGCTGTTTCGGCGTCAGGGCCAGGGTATATTTTTTACCTCATCGAGCATATGGTACGTGCCGCAGAGCAGCTTGGTTTCTCGGGTGAAGAAGCAGATGTGCTTGTTGCCCAGACGGTCGCCGGATCAATCGCCATGTGGCGTGAGTCGAAGCTCGAACCGGAGGAGCTTCGAGCGATGGTCACCTCGAGAGGTGGAACAACGGCCGCTGCTCTTGAGGTATTTGAAAGGGGCTATCTCGGAAAGATATTGCAAGCGGGGATGCGACGGGCTGACGAGCGGTGTCGCGAGTTGGCTGAACTTGCCAAGAGCAAATGAGAGGCACTCGTCTGCTTCGGTGGAGAAAATCTCTGAAAACGGGATTCGTCTCCGTCTTGATTTCTTTGGGATGCATGCTCACGATTCTTCGCCGACAATTCTCTCCATGGGGTCGGGGGCGCCGTCTTCAAGGGGCGGCTGGCTCGGCCGGTGATGTGCCAGAGATGCGGGGTCTGTGATGGCTGATGGAGTGTCTCCCGGAAGCTGGACCGGGTGGTCTAAGACGGTTTGGGGCGATCCTGACCGGACGATTTTGCCGGCTTCAAAGACAAGGACAGTCGAGCAGTTTTTCAATGTAGCGAGTCGGTGAGCGATGAGGAGACAGGTCCGCCCGCGCATCACCGTCTCGATCGCTTGGTGGACGATGAGCTCGAGGGTGGGGTCGATATGTGCAGTCGCCTCATCAAGGATGAGGATGGTGGGAGCTGCCACGAGAACCCGGGTTAGCGCTATCAGTTGTCTCTCTCCTTCGCTCAAATCTGTGCCGCGGTCGAGCACCGGGGAGTCGACCGTCCGGCCCGATCTCTTGAGGACGTCGGTGAGCCCAGTCTGGGAGCACGCATGCTCGAGCGCAATGCGGGGGTAGCTCCTGCCGTTCGCGATGTTGTCGGCGATGGTGCCCGCGATAATAGTGACATCTTGGGAGACGAAACCGATTGCGTCCCGTAGACTCGAGCGCCGAAAGGCGCGGAGCGGGATCCCATCGATGAGAATCTCCCCCTCTTGGAATTCATAGAGTCGCGCGAGGAGAGAGACGGTTGAAGTCTTTCCGCTGCCGGTGGGCCCCGCGAGCCCAACGGTGGAGCCAGCCGGTATTGAGAACGAGAGGTTCAAGAGGATTCGCTCGGTGGCTGTGTATCCCATCGACACATTCCGAAATTCGATCGTGCCGCGCAGGTCAACCGCTTCGACGTTGCCGTCAGGGCCGAGTTCGCACTCTTCGGTTCGAGCGTTCAGGAACGACCCAACCCGCTCGCAGGTCGTCAGCGCCTCTTGGATCGCTTGGATCTCGCGCGAGAGCTCGGTGATGGGACCAGAGAATTTTTGACAGTACCGTACGAGCGCAACAAACACTCCGATAGACATGGTTCCTGCGAGGATTGCGTGCCCCCCTAACCAAAGGAGGCCGACCAGGGGCAGTTGACACAGGAACTCGGCGACCGGTCGGAGCCAGGAATAGAAGCGGTTGGTGTTGATACAGGTGCTCAGGTAGCGCTCCACGGCGCGGTGGAATTCCCCGCCACTCCACTGTTCGAGGCCGAATGAGCGAATGACCGAGATCCCGTTGAGATACTCGGCAAGTTTCGCATTGATGGCGCTGTTCGTGCGGGTCATCTGTCGATTGAGGTCACGGGCTCGGAAACGGGTGCCAGCGGTGAGGATGAGCGCGGGAAGCGCGAGGGTAACAAGAAGGGCACCGAGCGTCGGATCGGTAGCGAGCATCGCCGCAAGGCTGAGGACGATCAGCATCGAAGTGAGCACAAGTCGGCTGAGGCTTCCGCTAAAAAAGGTCTCAAGACTCTCGACGTCGTGACTGATTCGGGTCACCGTTCGCCCGAGAGGTTGGCGATCGTAGTAGCTCAACGGTAGGCGATGGATGTGATGAAAAAGTGCCTCACGGATGCGTAGGATCGAGCGTGAGGTGGCCTCGGCGAGTATCCGACGGCCGCGATACCCGAGAGACAGCGCAATAATCTCAAGGCCGATAGTGAGTATCGCTGGGGTGATGCACTGTGACAAATCCCGGTTCAAAAGCCCCTGCTCAACCAGGGTACCGATCGTAATCGCCGTCACCATGGTGGCGGTCGCGGAGAGGAGGAGCAGCAGCAATGCGATGATGAAGGCGCTGCGATCCGCTCGCGCGAATCTCAGCAGTGTGCCGAGTGAGGCGCTCTCGCGCTCAGCCATGGGAATGATATCCTCGTCGAGGTATCCGTGCGGTGTTGTTGCCCCGTTCATGTTCCAAACCTCACGATCGGGAAGCACAGTCGCAGTGTCGATAGTCGATGAGCTACCCAGATGATGGTGGTATTCGGGAGGAGGCGATCGAGGTTCGCGAGGATCTTTTCCTCGGTAACGACATCAACTGCGCTGAGGCAATCATCGAGGAGGAGAATCTGGGGGTTCTTTGCCAGAGCTCGCGCGATCGTCAGGCGCTGCTTCTGGCCCCCGGAGAGGTTAACGCCCCATTCCCCGAGCGGTGTTTCAAGGCCACGCGGCAGGCGAGCGACGTCATCGGCCAGGCCCGCTGCTTCGAGAAAGCGGTGAACCTCTGCATCGCTCGCCGCTCGATTGAGGAGTACGTTGCGGCGGATAGTTTCGGCAAAGAGAAAGGGGCGCTGCTCGACAAGAGCGATGATTGCGCTCAATTCTTCGTGCGAGTAACTCCGAATATCCCGTCCGTGAAGGAGGACCTCGCCTTGAAACAGGCGTTCATTGCCAGCGAGTATCTGGAGGAATGTTGTCTTGCCACTGCCGACTGCGCCGGTGATGCCGATGCGGGCACCCGAGGCTATCTCGATGGAGAATCGCTGGATCGCCGGATTCGGTGCGTCGGAGTAGCGGAACTCGAGGTTGCGTATCGAAAAGACAGCAGCGCTCTGGAGAGAGGGGTTCATGGCGTGAGGAGCCACTCCCTCAAATCCTGGTGCGGCTGGGGTGGTCAGCACTGCGCTGACGCGGGCGAGACTTGCGCGACCACGTTGCCACTCTGAAACGAGAATTCCCAGTTGAGAGAGGGGGCCTTGAATCAAAACGATGTAGCCTTGCAAGGCTACAAACTCTCCGATGGACATCGACCCGTCCAGTACCGCGGGGATGGCGATAAGGAGAAGAATCGCCTGACTCAAGAGGGCGGGGATGCCCGTCAGGGGAATGAAGCGCAGCATCGTATCGATGACCGCGAGTCTTTTGAGGCGGTATCGCTCGGCCAGAAGCATCAGACGCTCTGTCCAAAAAGGTTCGCTTTGCGAGAGTCGTTGGAGTTTTATTGAGCTCACCGCCTGGGCGACGAGGTCGTTGAGTCGACCGAGCTCTACTTGGGCGGCCTCGTGACGTTTGTACTCCTCTTGAGCGGCTCGAAAAGTGAGAGCGGGGAGCGCGGCGAAAGAAACAAATGCGAGCGCCGTGATGACGGGGTCGATCTGCGTCATCGCGATAGCCGCAAATACCGTCAGAAAAAGAAAATCGAAGATCCCGATGAGGGTCCAACCGAAGATGAGTCGCGCATTCGACACGTCGCCGGTTGCTACGTTCATGAGCGCACCGGTAGTGAGGTCGCGTTCGAGCCGGTCACGGGGGAAATAGCGGGCTCGGAGCCACACCGACTCTTTAAGGGTTGCGGCCACGCGGTGAGTCTCTTGACCAAGGCTGAGGCGCCAATAGCGTCGCCCCAGAGCTTGAGCCAGAAGGGTGAGCAGCAGAGCGATGAGGAGAGTGCGGAACGGCTCTCGCTGCGCTGAGCTTGAGACGGTGAGGTCGATAACTCGCTCGGTGATCTTCGGTATCGCCACCTCGGTCAAATTTGTGATGAGCATCGCTACCACCCCAATCGCGTAGGCCATCCACCGAGAGCTCAGCCATGCAGCAAAGATCTGCCGGGGGGCTAGGGCGTGCCACGGTAGGGGGAGCGGGGTGATGGTCTTGGTGCTAAAGGGGAGCATCGTTTGGCCGGAGATTTCCGCTGATGGTATCGTAAATTGCCGATCGAGCGCTCATCTATTCATTGGTATTTCAACAGACTGACTTCGGGCGCTATGAAATTTGGCCGTGGGGACCCTCTCCAGAGTGATTGTCCTCCGCGGAGACGTTTTGCACGGGCTCCGAATTTGCACGGACATCCCTGCGCTTTCTGGAGCCCTTATGGTACCCCCGAGAGTTGGGTAGGCTCGTTCCTCGCCCTTAATCGCGCACGCCCTCGTCGCTGATTCTCGGCGCGGCCCAGCTCCTCTATATCGCTTACGCAAGGTCTCTGAGACTCGGAGGTCGGCCCAAGTCGCTTATATTGCTTACGCAAGGTCTCTGAGACTCGGAGGTCATGGGGCGGTGTTGTGTTTAGGCTACGAGAGGGAAGCGAATTCGTTTGTTTTAGTGGTGTAAATATTTGAAATCTTTGGTGGGCTATTGATTTTCAAAAGGCGCGAACTTACGTATACTTGAGTAAGTTGCTCAAGAATTGACCATCGTGTATAAGACGCTGAATATTCTAGCTCTATTTGCTGTTGGGGGTGAATAGATGATTAGGCTCGCAGAGCGTGCCAAACTCTGTTCGCTGGGACCTAGCGGTAGTTGCTGGTGTCTTGGAGGGTGCTCGAAGTAATGGCAAGTGAACGAGTCTGTAGGAAGTCGGTTTGCCGTCGTTCCATACGGCGAGGGCAGCTCAACGGATAACGTCGGGAAAGAAAGCAAGTTTATGGCGACCGATACCGAAGTTTTAGAGAGTTTTACAAAGCAGGACTATAAGTACGGCTTCTACACCGACATTGAAGCTGATGAGGCTCCTCCAGGTCTCAATGAGGACATCATCCGGCTTATCTCGGCGAAGAAAGAGGAACCGGAGTGGTTGCTTGAATGGCGTCTGAAGGCCTATCGCAAGTGGCTCACCATGCAAGAGCCGCATTGGGCCTTCGTCAACTACCCTCCCATCGATTATCAGAGCACGATTTATTACTCCGCACCGAAGCCCAAGAAGTCCTTAAAGAGTCTCGATGAGGTCGACCCCGAGATCCTTAAAACATATGACAAGCTCGGTATTCCGTTGCACGAGCAAAAGCAGCTCGCCGGTGTGGCGGTTGATGCCGTCTTTGATAGCGTGTCGGTCATCACCACCTATAAAGCTCAACTTGAAAAGCACGGGATAATTTTTTGCTCGTTCTCAGAAGCGGTCAAGCATCATCCCGAGCTCGTGAAGAAGTATCTCGGCGCAGTCGTGCCCCACACCGATAACTTTTTTGCGGCGCTCAACTCGGCGGTCTTTACCGATGGGTCCTTCGTGTATATCCCCAAGGGGGTGCGCTGCCCGCTAGAGCTTTCGACCTATTTCCGGATTAATGCGAAGAACACCGGTCAATTCGAGCGGACACTCATCGTTGCGGATGAGGGGAGTTATGTGAGCTACCTCGAGGGATGTACCGCGCCCATGCGTGACGAGAACCAGCTCCATGCCGCAGTAGTGGAGCTCGTGGCGCTCAAGGGAGCCCACATCAAATACTCGACGATTCAAAATTGGTACCCCGGAGATAAGGATGGACGGGGGGGCATCTACAACTTCGTAACGAAGCGGGGGATCTGTTCGGAGAACGCCAAGATCTCTTGGACCCAAGTGGAGACTGGCTCGGCGATAACCTGGAAGTATCCGAGCGTGATTCTCAAGGGCGATAACTCCGTGGGGGAGTTCTATTCAGTGGCGGTGACGAACAATAAGCAGCAGGCCGATACCGGCACGAAGATGATCCACATCGGTAAGAATACCAAGAGCACCATCGTGTCGAAGGGTATTTCGGCTGGACAGGGGCAGAACTCGTATCGTGGTCTCGTGAAGGTGCTTAAAGGCGCGGACAATGCCCGAAACTTCTCCCAGTGCGACTCAATGCTTATGGGAGATAAGTGTGGGGCGCACACCTTCCCCTACCTGGAGATCGACAATCCGACGGCGCAGGTGGAACACGAAGCCTCCACGTCGAAGATCGGAGAGGATCAGATTTTTTATTGTAATCAACGGGGCATCTCTACTGAAGACGCCGTCTCGATGATCGTACACGGCTTCTGTAAGGAGGTCTTCAACGAGTTGCCCCTGGAATTCGCCGTCGAGGCGCGGCAGCTCCTCGCGGTAAGCTTAGAGGGCAGTGTTGGATAACCGATTTCAAATCGAAAGGATGTAGCGCTATGGCACCGATTCTCGAGATTACCAATCTCCACGCTAAAGTAGAGGAAGCTGATCGTGAGATCCTCAAAGGGATTAACTTGACGGTGAACCCAGGGGAAGTTCACGCCATCATGGGGCTGAACGGTTCTGGCAAGAGCACTCTCGCCAATGTCCTGGGCGGTCGAGAAGGCTATGCCGTGACGAACGGTACGGTGAAGTTTGGCGGTCACGATCTTTTGGAGATGGACCCTGAGGTTCGTGCCCAAAACGGACTTTTTATGGCCTTTCAGTATCCGGTCGAGTTACCCGGGGTGCTGGGGACCTATTTCCTCCGGACAGCGCTTAACTCTATTCGTGAGGCGAAGGGTGAGAAGCCGCTGCAGGTGCGCGAGTTTAATGAGCTCGTGCAGCAAAAAGCGAAACTCGTTGAGCTCGATGATGCATTGTTGAAGCGGGCGGTGAACGAGGGCTTCTCGGGTGGAGAGAAGAAACGTAACGAGATCTTTCAGATGGCGGTGCTCGATCCGAAGCTCGCGATTTTAGACGAAACCGATTCGGGGCTCGATATCGACGCACTGCAGGTAGTGTCGCACGGGGTGAATAAGCTGCGTGAAGCTGATCCAACGAAGTCCGTCGTGGTCATCACCCACTATCAACGGCTCCTAAACTATATCGTGCCTGACTTTGTCCATATCTTGCTCGACGGCAGAATCGTGAAGTCGGGTGGAAAGGAGCTCGCCCTTCAACTTGAGGAGCGTGGCTACGGTTGGATTAAGGGCGAAAACGCCTCGACAGCGGCATAGGGGGACCTCCATGGAGACGGTTTCGAACGCCCCGGCATGGGCGGAAGCAAACTTCAAATCGATTGATAGCGGTGGATCTTTTCACGGGGTGCGCACCTCGGCGTTCCAGCGCTTTCAGGCCCTCGGATTACCAACTCCGGCGAACGAAGAGTGGAAGTACACGAACGTGGGCGCTCTCGCGAAGACTCCGTTTGCGCTCGGTGATGTGGGCCCAATCGCGAACGAGGCGTTGGCTCCGTTTTTACCAGCCGGGTTGACGACAATCCGCCTTGTCTTCGTCAACGGAGTCTTGAACAACAACCTCTCGCAACCGAGTCCCGGGATAGCCGGCTTGACGATCGAGTCGCTCCAGGGTTTTTTGAGCGGCCAGGGGGGGAGCCTGGGTAACGTGGTGGCGTCACATTTTGCAAAGCATGCAGCGTATAGCGAGCACGCTTTTGTGGCACTCAACACCGCTTTCGTTACCGACGGTGCGGTGATTAAAGTTGAACGCGGTAAGCGTATCGAGACACCGATTCACATCGTGCATGTCACCACCGCTCAGCAGGCGGAGCTTATGACCGCACCCCGGGTGCTCGTGGTAGCGGAGGCGCACGCAGTAGTCAACGTTATCGAGAGTTTCCTTACTTTTGGGTCGACGCCGACTTTGACGACGGCCGTCACCGAGATCGTGGCAGATGAGAATGCTGAGGTCCACCACTACAAGCTCGCGGAGGAGGGGCCGGCGGCTTACCACGTGAGCACCGTACAGATAGCTCAGGCGGCGTCCTCGCGGGTTCGAACGACAACGTTCTCATTTGGTGGGAAGGTCGTGCGGAACGAGGTCAATGCAACTTTACAGGGTGAGGAGTGTTCAACCGGGATGTTGGGGCTGACCGTTCTAAAAGGTGACCAGCACGTTGATAACCATACCGTGCTCGATCATGCCAAGCCTCGCTGCGAGAGCCGGGAGCTTTACAAGGGAATATACGCCGATAGATCGAGCGGGGTTTTTAACGGGACGATCATCGTTCGTCCTGATGCCCAGAAAACGAACGCTTTTCAGTCAAATCGGGCGTTACTTCTTTCGACTGAGGCTTCGATCGATTCTCAACCGCAGCTTAAGATCTGGGCAGACGACGTCAAATGCACTCACGGAGCAACGGTGGGGCAACTCGATGAGGATAGCCTCTTCTATCTACGCTCTCGGGGAATTCCCTATGAGACGGCGCGCGGGATGCTCATTCACGCCTTTGCGGGCGAGGTGGTAAGCGAGATCGGCATCAAAGAGCTTAAAGCTTATGTCGAGGACCGCCTTGAGAAAGCGCTGTTCTAAACGCGCTGGGCGTTCGTCCTGACCCTTGCTGTTGCTCCTGTGAGCGCCCCTCAAGGGCGGGCTCAGTTTGTTTAGCCGGAGAGGACCCCATTTTTGGGTAATCGCCGAGCGCTCGACCGTTTCATCACAGAGCCTTATCGTTTAAGCTTGGCGTGTGTTATAAAAGCGCCGTTCCGAAGGAGCCGCTCAAGGCGACCAGCCCGCTTGCGCCTGTGCGCGGCACACTTGAAGCGCTGGAGCGACGCCGGGATCGGCACCGGCGGACGCGTGCTGCAACTTTGGGGAACAAGTCCGGCTGAGTGGGCTTGTTTGGTCGCTCCGGTGGAGCGCAGCGATTGGGGGGTGTTGTCTGTGAAAAAACTATTCGTGTTACTCTTCCTCGGCGGCCTGGGCTGGGGCGTTTACCGCCTCCTTGTGGGCGGCGGACTGACCGTAGTGCTCGACCGCACTCCTCCGGTGGTTGCGTTTTCAGGGGAAATCGCTGGGGTTGGAATGGAGCCGGTCAAGATTCCGGTGACCCTTACCGATGCTGGGTCCGGGGTTTCGACTGTTCGGGTGATGGTCGTCCAGAACGGAGAGTCGCGCGAGGTCTTAACCCGAGTTTTCGCGGTTCCCCGCGATGAAGAGGTGGTCGAGATTGACTTTGCCCCACGAGCGCTTGGACTCAAAGAGGGTGAGGCCGAGGTCGTCGTACAGAGTGGTGACAATTCGGTTTGGGAGTCCAGCGGCTCGGGGACCATAAAGGTCCTTGTCGATTATGCTCGGCCTCGAATGGAGGTGCTCTCGCTCCAACATGTCGCGGTGGCTGGAGGCGCTGAATTCGTCGTCTATCGTGCCACCGATACGAATATGCGCAACAGCGGCGTACGGGTGGGGGCGATTGAATTCCCCGGCCTGCCCCTCAGCGACTTTGATTCGAGTGCCAGTGTTGAGCCGGGGCTGTTTGTTGCCCTTTTCGCGCTGCCCCTCGAGATGACGACTGCCGAACGGGTGCAAGCATTCGCCCGTGACAATGCGGGTAACGAGACGCTCGTTCCGGTGAATTTTCGAATCGATCTTGGAAAGCCAACTGAGGTGACATCAAAGCTTACGAAACCTTTTCTCGAAGCGAAGATGCCGGAGCTCATGGATAAATTCATTGTCGCTTCCGGCAAGGAAGAGAAGCCCGACTATACGAGCACTGACGGATTGATGGCGAGTTTCCGCTTCGTTAACGAGGATTATCGGCATCTTCTCAACGCGAAGCTGAAGGTTCTCTTTGAGGCACCGCTCACCCCGCGGCTTTGGACTAAGGAGGTTTTCCTCAGGCCGATGCCCGCAGCGACCTCCTCGATTTTCGGTGAGCACCGAAATTACGCCCTTGATGGAACTCCCGTCAGTCAATCGATGCACAACGGAGTTGACCTGGCCTCCACCGGAAATGCACCGGTGATGGCGGTTCAAGATGGCACGATCGTGATGGCAGAGGACCACGGAATCTACGGCAACACGATCGTCGTTGATCATGGCGCGGGCCTTTTTTCCCTCTACGGCCATCTCGCCTCGATGCTCGTAAGTACCGGCGAAGCAGTAAAGCGTGGAGTCACTATAGGGCGAACAGGAACGACCGGACTTGCTGGCGGCGATCATCTCCACTTTGAATTTCGGGTGCGCAATGTCCCGGTAAATCCGATTGAGTGGTGGGATCCAAAGTGGCTTATCGACAACATCGAGGGGAAGATCGATGGGGTGCGGGCAGTGGCGCCGGCCGGGAATCCGACATGAGCGATGGTGCGCCTGGATTTCTTGATCGAGTGAAGATCGAGGTCGTCGGATTTTTGGGGGCGGGGCTGCTCCGGCTCGTGAGTGCAACGATCCGTTGGCGCGATGAGTTCGCTGGTCCCGATCTCGCCCGATGGACAGAGGGCCCGCCGGTGGTGCTCGCTTTCTGGCACGGGCATCAACTGCTGATGCCGTCGATCTACAAGGATTTTCTGACCGCGGCGTCCCGTCCGATCTATGTATTGATTTCGCAACACACCGATGGTCGGATGATCGCTCGAGCGATGGACCACATGGGGGTGCGCTCGGTCGCGGGCTCCTCGACCCGGGGTGGGCGGGCCGCGGTGGGTGAGCTGGTTGAGTGCCTACGTGAGGGGAACCATATCGCCATCACCCCCGACGGTCCTAAAGGACCACGCTATCGCTCAAAGACCGGAGCCGTGCGGATAGCGCAGCGCGCTGGGGCGGTCATCTTGCCGGTAGCTTTGGGGGCGGAGCGCCGATGGAGATTCGGGAGTTGGGATGAGATGTTTTTACCGAAGCCTTTTTCGCGCGGTGTGCGAGTGGTGGGGAGGCCCCTCCGCATTCCGGATGAGCTCGACGAGGGGGGGGTGCTTGAGTGGACCCAGAAACTCGATGCAGCGCTTCATGAGGTGCGTGAGCGTGCCGAAACCTTTGCCTATGGACCAGCATGAGCAACGTAATCTTTGAATGTGGGGTTATCGTTCTTTTGACCCTTCTGAATGGGTTCTTTGCGCTCGCCGAGATGTCCTTGGTGTCCGCGCGTAAGTCGCGCCTGCAAGAGCTTGCGAATGAGGGTAGTCGAGGCGCCAAGATAGCCTTGAAGCTCACCGAGTCCCCCGATCATCTGCTTTCGACGGTGCAGTTGGGTATCACTCTTATCGGGGTCGTTTCCGGTGTCTACGGCGGTGCAACGCTCGCCGTGCATCTCGCGGGGGTGTTGGAGCGCGTTCCCCACGTTGGTACGATTGCTGAACCGTTGGCGCTCAGTATCATCGTGCTTTTGGTAACCTATGCCACGATCGTTGTTGGCGAGCTGGTGCCGAAGCGTCTTGCCCTCACCAATCCGGCGCGAACAGCGGCGTTGGTGGCCCCTCTGATGTTGTGGCTTTCGCGCTTGATGGCGCCGTTTGTGGCAGCGCTCAACGTCGCGTCGAAGCCGATTCTGCGGGCCCTCCGGCTATCCGAAGGGTCCACCGGTTCGCAGATGAGCACTGAAGAGATCAAGATTATCGTCGAGCAAGGCGCTCAGGCGGGGGTTGTCGAGGAGGTCGAGCAGGATATCGTGAATCGAGCTCTCGAGCTCGGGGAACGGCGGATCGATTCGCTGATGACGCCGCGGCGAGATGTCGTGTGGCTCGAGAAGACGGCGCCTTTCGATGAGGTAATCAAGATTATCGGCGAGGCCAAGCATACGCACTATCCCGTATGCGAGAATACGATCGATAACGTGAAAGGGATGGTTGGAATCAAAGAGCTCTGGGCGTTACGATCGACCGAGGGTGGGTGGCGCGATTGGTCAACCGCGATGCGGCCGCCCTTTTGTGTGCCCGGGACGACCAATGCGGTGAAGATTTTGGAGCAGTTTAAGCTGCGGCGCGAAAGTGTCGCGTGTGTCGTCGACGAGTACGGTGGACTCGATGGATTGATATCGATAACCGATGTCCTGAAGGCGGTCTTCGTCGATCTCCCGCTGTCGCCGGCTGAGGAGGACCCCATCGTTGAACGCGCGGATGGGACGTGGCTCGTGAGTGGTGCCGTTTCCCTCTTTGACTTCGAGGAGCACTTTGAGATCTCGCTGCACGAGGGGGAAGATGAGGAGGTTGCCTATCAGACTCTGGCTGGTTTTGTGATCACGATGCTCGGGCATGTGCCGAAAGTATCTGAGGCGTTCACCTATCGGGGATTACGTTTCGAGGTCGTCGATATGGATGGTAATCGGGTCGACAAAGTTTTGATAACGTTCACCCCAGAGCTCGCCTCACTCAAAGAGAGCGACGAAGAGTAGCGGTTTCGCCTCACGGAACGGGTACCGCCGGCGGTGGATTCGCTGGGGGAGCAACGTAGTTCGCGGGGTAGGAGAGGTCGAGTCCTGGTGTGACATCGTTATGGAAGCTCTCTTGGAGCGGTTTGAAAGCGAGCGCCATAGCCGCCGCTATGACAACGAAAACGCCCAAGATTATCGCGTATTCAGGCAAGGTGGCACCGCTCTCTCTGGTGGCTCCACCGGGTTTTTGAGCCCAGGCGGTGTTACAGCGGGCTTGCCGACCATCTCTGCACCCCGGCGTGGCAGATTTTGCCTCAAAAACTAAATTCTTACGAGGTTTTATCCGATACCACATAGGTAAAATTACATGCGTTTAGAATCCTTGTAGCGCGGCGAGGAGCAGCGGCTTTTTCGGGTGACGTCGCGAGGTCTATTTTCGCAGTTTTTTCTCCGCGTGCCTTTTTGAGGCAGTGAGAAACAAGCCTTTTTCGCAGTAGTTTTGACCAACGATAGTTTTTAAGGTTGTTGTTCCTGTCACCGGTTTTTAGCGTGCCCCCTTTTCTCACAATATATTACCATAGTGGAAAGGGCGAGCGGATTTTGCGCTGCATGGTGCCCAAAGAAGGCGCAGGTTGTGTACGTAGGTGGGAGCAGATGGTGAGCATCACGGGGGACTTGTCGGAGCGAGCGTCAGGTGCGGCCCCATCAGTGGGTGAGCGTGGAGTCTCGATGGTTTCCACAGCTCTGCTCATGCCGCTTATCTTGGCAGTGATGGTGGTCCTTTTTGATCTCTCGCGGCTGTACCTCAACGGCATCTTTGCTCAGGAGGTGGCGATGTTGGTGGCGAAACTCGCCGTTTCCGCCGATCCAGATGGCTACGCTCTGCCGGATGTAGAGAGGCTGGTCTATCCCCCCGCAGGGCAGGGCCGGACTGGGCGCGATCGGGAGAATTTTTGGGTGAAGTTTCTCGATCCCGTTCAAACGCCTCGCCATGGGAAGAACTACCTGACGGAGAAGGAGCGCAAGGTCCTCAATCTCGGCTACGGTTTCGTGCGGCAGTTAAGTCCACGCGTCTATTTCCCGATTCCGGTAGGCTTTGAGTCAAATCTTGATCTCCTCGGAGGAAGGCCGAACTGTAGCATTTATTTCGAATTTGCTGAGGGGCTTGAAGCCTCACCCGACCCGGTCAGCGAGGGAGCCGCGTTTGAGGAGTACCTGCGCCGCGACCGAGATAGAATATTCTATGTCGACTGCGTCGTTCCTCTCATCGCGTTATCGATAGACGGTGTTTTTACCGGGCCAGCTTATCGAGTCATCTCACGAAATGCCTACGCCTTTCGCTCTGGGAGTATCCGAAACAATTCTTTTACTGCAACCCCGGTAGGATGATATGCGGCGAGGGTTTTTAAAAGTTCGGGCTGCTCGCCTCGCCTCGGCAAGGGGGGAGATTCTGATCGAAGCGGCGGTCGCGTTTACCCTTCTGGGGGTGGTGGTCCTTGGTTTGGCGCAGCAATTTGCTCTGATCGACGCGCAACTGAAACATGAAAAAGTTGCGACAGAGGTTCTCTTAGGCCCGCAGGGTGCCACGTTGGTGTTTAACAACACCACGAGTGAGTTCGAACCGCTTTCCGATGCGTTGCGAGTCCCGTTTCTCGACGATATCGCCGGCTTTGCGGGGCGGCGCGGGGGAGGGGAGTCGACGAGCGTGGCTGTGGCGCTGGGGTACCTAAAGATTGATCCGAAGTCGGGGGTTGTGCTCGATAAGGTCGTACCAGACGGCGTGGGCACGTCTTTGGGAATGCAGTCCACCAGATGTCGAAGCGGCCTCGAAAAAAAGCTCATTGAGTACGCTGAAGCCCAGTTAACTCAGATGCAAGATTATACCCCTGCTGATGGTAACCGAGTACCGGTAGGGCCCAAGCTCTACGATGTCACCGTTGCAGGGACCAGATACCAAGGGTTCGTTGATTATCTTCCGTTTCTAATTTGTTCTGAGCCAGCGATGGGGCCCCTTTCGATTGCGCCGACCAGCTACTACACCATATCTCCACGGAGGCTCGTTAACTGATGAGTCGTTTTAAAGAGGTCAGAGCAGGTGAGCAGGGATTCGTCCTGGTGTGGAGCGCGCTCCTGCTGTTGCCCTTGTTGACCCTCGGGTTCGTTTTGATCGGTTATGGGCGGGCGAACGTTTCGAAGTTAAGGGCGCAGTTCAATGCGGTTAACCTCGCGTCGGTCGGAACGTTAAGTTCAGAGTTCGAATCGTCCGAGTCGCTCAACGCCATGGCGATGCTCGCGAATGCTCAAGGTTTTGCCGGTGCTCAGCCGGTTGAGACGGTCCAGAATCTCTCCGCGGGGCTCCTTATTTTTAACCACAACCTTGAGGCTCCGGGGGAAAACAAGGTGGCGGTGTATCAGAAATACACACTCCCTCCTCTTACCTCTCTTGTCTCGAGCCTCGGCTCGGTGAAGGCGAGTGGGGTCGCGCAGACAAAGCCCTCGAAGCTTCATATCTCAGTGGTCCTCGACTACTCACGGAGTCTCTTGGCCGACGGTAGTATTAACGACCTTTTAAAGGCGTTCGGTGTAATCGATCCAAATAATTCGAACACCCCGGGACCGAACGGATATCGAAATCCCCATACCCAACAGATCGAGCCACAGGATTACGCGCAGAATGCTCTGCCGGGGGCGGTGGGCCACGCTACACGCTATCACCTCGGTTGGAATATTATCGGACCCGCGGTGCCCAGTTTTACCTGGACCGCTCCACCGACGGAATGTATCCCGGGCCCAGAGAACGGCTGCGGTGGGGGGCCGGCTACCCACCAGGGAAAAATCCGCTGGGGTATGACCGATAATTTCATGACCTACAAGCGTGCGGCCACCGTTTTGGTAGGGGTAATGGCGCAGATGTCACGGTATCTGGATGTTTCGATTTTGGGTGCGCCGATACCGGAACGAGTGTGGGACCGTTTCATGGATCTGTCGCAGGGGGGGGCCGCGGCTGATCCGGCCGAGCGATTTGAACCTTTGTCGGAGAGCGATAATGATATCGAGGAGGGTGGGGGGCTCTTCCCAGCCTGGCGCTGGAACGAGCCGACCGTGTCGGGGTTAGCGATCAACCCGAACGCCCCACCCTTTTTGAGCGGGACGATCGATTATACGTACACCTTTGAGAATCCGAAGAGCCCCCTCACCGATGATATGGCGGTATCGCCGACTCGAATCCTCCTCTCCAATATCTCGGTGGCGCCCCGAAAGGCGGCTAAATATTTCCTCTTCGGAGAGCCCAATGGGCGGCTCTACTCGTTTGCGAAAGATCCACCCAGCGACGCTTCGGTACGTCATTTCCCAAGTGGAGAGAGCTATTACCTCCCCGCGATTCCGAGCGGTGCGAGGGACCCGGGCGATTCGTTCCCGTTTGACCCGGGGCAAGTGCTTTCACCGAACGGGTGGCTTGAAAACGAGCTTTACTTCGGTTTCGGTTGGCCGGAAGGCGCGGTTCCGTTTTTACAGTTAGGTGGTTCAGCTCACCCGATCGCCTCAGAGTTCCCTGAGGAGCTTGCGGAGGTATACGAATATGAGCCGAGTAGACCTCCGATCAATGGCTCCGGACCCTCGCGGGATAACCTTGCACCGCTCTCGACCGATACGTGGAAGACCGGTTACTGGTTATGCGTGACCTACGATGAGCTTGATGATGGTGAGGTGAATAATTCAATCCCGTGTGATGGAAGTCGCCCGTTTTCAGAGGCTCAGCGAAACTTCTTTTACTCCCATGCGCGGGTGAGCCCCCCGCCGCTTTCGTCTGATCTGCCCACGTCGCCGCGGTGCGCCAGTGGCGGTAAACATCCGGTATGCACCGGTGCGAACGGAGCACTCCTGCCTAATGCATTCGTGTGGTGTATCCACGGCTGGCCGCGGTGTAGCCCAGGTGGAGATGGGCCAAAATGTCGCAATCCTGCGACCGGGGCGATCGAGGTTGAGGAGGTCCTGTGTGATGCGGGAGGTGCTGGGGAACCGCGTTACCCTGACGGTTACTTCGGAGCGCCGCGGTATCGCGGTCGTGTTGTGGTGCCAGATTCGCCCACGCCGATTAAAGACGCCAACCTCTTTTACTTTTTGATGGACCTCAAGCCGACCTATGGTGGTACCTTCCACCATAATATGGTGCCGAACTCGCGGTGTGAGGAGTTTCTCAGCCTTACCGATGGTGCAGGCCGGTGTGCCGCGGTCTTCGTGACCGATGGTGTCCCGCGCGGTACCGATTTCGCTGGTCAAGAGCAGATTCAAGAGAGCCGCATGCTTGACCTCCTCTCTCAGCGCATGGATCGCTTTACGGAGAATAATAACGCCCGTTCCTTTACGTGGTATCTCGGTAAGAAAACGCCCCTCGATGGGGTGGTCGCGGCAGCGCGCTCGGGGAATCTCAATAAGCGACAGGCGGAGATTATCGATCTATTAGATTACGACCCCCTTGACCCAGCCGACTCTCCACCGCCGGATAGTCTCAGCGGGGAGCAGTGTGCTGACTTCAATACGATTACATGGTCAGGCACATCGTGCGCAGCTCTCAATAGCTATATCTTGCCGCTTTATCAAGAAGAGACCACGACCTTTAACAGTTTCAAAGACATTATGGACGGTGCTGCTGTCGAGCCCCCGAATGAAAACCGGGTGTGGGTTGAAGCGAAGCTGACCTCCGATAACACTGGGATGACCGGGCTGGGTTCCGATGACCCCCTAAGCAATCCGGTCTTAAGGTCGCTCCGGGGACTCCTCGCCACGATTAAAGGGGCGCGGGTACTTGATCGTTAGTGTTTCGCCAAAAAGTTTTGTCACCTGCCAGAGGTTTTGGGGTCGGGACACGAGCGCGGCCAGGATGGCTGCGCAGGTACCGAAGCCACGCGGCTTCCCGCGGGCGAAGTCTGGAACGGCTATCGGGGTGAGGAAAGTTTCTGTTTGGAGTACTCGCTGAGTGTCCCACCGCTTCTCCAAGCCGGGGATCTTGGGTGGCATCTAGTCCGCTGAGCGTGCAAAATGAAGGGAAGATCTCGGTGTTTTTCGTAGAGGAGAAACCGGGGAAGGCGTGGTTTGAATTGTAGAGGCAGCCCAAGGTTTGATTTGCCCTCCAGATTGAATACGGGATGCCGATAGGAATAGGGGAGTAACCGAATGGCGACGCCTTTAGAGGGAGCCGTGCAGCGCCTCATTTTCTTTGGATTGATAAGCTGGGTTTTCCCGGTGAGTGCCGCTTTCGGCGCGCAGCCGACCTGTCCCTTCTCCACGGAGGATGGTGTTCTCAGTTGGTTTACGAGTGCGGTTGCGGGGCTATGTCCAACCCCGACCCCCATACCCGTGGCTGAGCCGCTTGCGGCGAATATGGCGGTAGCAATCCAATCGGTTGCCAGCGCGGTAACCTCCTTCAGTGTCGATTATAGTTTCATTGCAATCATGAAAGTAGTTGAGGAGGTTCAAGAGCATCCCTCGGTCGCGGATATAATGCTGGCTAGCCCGACGGCCATCGATGGAACTGCCATAGTTGGAGACAGTCCCGATGCCGCAGCGGATTAGTCCTCATTGTAAACTCGTTTCATTCCAATGACCTCGGCACGGCTTCAGTTGGGCCGCTGGGCGCCGCTTTCGCACGTCAGTATCGCGGTGGGGGGCGGGGCGGCCATCCCTGGTAGCCTTCATGCCGAGCGGCCACGCTGGTGAAGAGAATCTCTGAAAAAGGCGCTGCACACCGAGCACGATTGTGAAAAAGTCCCCACCCTCGTGGGGTCTTTTTCACCCCACTCCTAGCGCATTCAGTAGCTTAGCTTGAAGTAACCGGAACCGTTTCTGAAATCGCCACCATCTGGTGTGCAAATTGCATTCTTAACCTCCAGGGGCGGCTTCTGAGGGGACTCAAAGGTCCCGGTTACTAAACCGCCCCGACAGTTATCCCTCTCCGTAGAGTTGTTTGGTGGGAGGTGACGATGAGGTTTGAGTTGATGGGAAAGAAGGTGCTGATACATCGAAGCTTTGGGGGAGGTCTGTTTCTGGTGCTCATACTTCTCCCGGTACTCGCATTCGGTGCGGCGCCGTGTCCGTTCGTCACCGCGGAGCGAGGGGTGATGAAGGAGATGATGTCGTCTGCGACCCTCGAAAATTGTCCTTTGGTCGCCCCGGCTCCGCCTCCCAGTCCCGAGCCGGCGTACAATCCGGCGCCGATCGTTGCAATTATTCCGGATGGAGATAGAGTCGCCTTAGCCCTCGGGAAACCTTTGTTCGCCCCGGACGCCCAAGATATCGGTTTGGTATCGGGGCTCCCAACTTCAATCCCGCTGCCTCCGAATCGGGCGCAGGACAGCGAAGCGTCCGATTTGTAGAGCCGCTTGAGCGCGCCCTACTCGGCCTGCGACCGGAAAGATTTTTCACTTGAGAGCCGGTGGGGGGCGGAGCCCCCATGTCTCGTCCGCCTTCGGACTCCGTTCGACTGAGCTCGCCGAGGTCACGACCGAAGCCTGCCTTACGGCACGCACATTCCAAGCGATGGAGAGCCCGGAAAATGGGCATTCCTCTGCGTCCCATAGAGCGCCCCCCTTCCGTTGCTCGGGGCTCATTTTGTTCGCTCTTTATGCGAGGGTAGGGTAGTCTCTTATCTGATGGATCACGATAGTGCTCAGTTCCCCCGTAGTCACCTGCTCATCGCCTATGCGCTTGCCCGCCTTGAGCGGGAGCTCCCGAGTAGTCTTACCTATCATACCCGCAGTCATACCGAAGACGTGCTTGCCGAGGTTACCTATTTTGCTCAGTGTGACCGATTAAGCTCTCAGGACATTGAGCTTTTAAGGATTGGTGCGGCTTTCCATGATCTTGGGTTTGTTGAGCGGCGCAGTGGGAACGAATCGATCGGAGCGCGCCTTGCGAGTGAGGAGATGCAGCGAAGCGGAGGGTTCTCCGCAGCCGAGGTAGCGGCGGTGGAGACGATCATCCGCGATACCGAGGTAAAGGTCTTTCCAGGAGGCCCTCGGCAGGTGCCGACCACGGAGCTTTCGAAGTACCTCTGTGATGCTGATGTGAGTAACCTGGGGCGGCCCGATTTCCTTGCGAAAGCTGAGCTTGTACGGCGAGAGATAAACGTTCCCCGGGATGAAGTGTTTTTCACGAACCTGCGCCGGTTTGTTGGGGGTCACGAGTGGTATACTCCAGCAGCGCAAGCTACGCGGACACAGGGCAAAGTCGATAACCTTGCCGCGCTTGATCGAATTTTGAGGGAGCGCTCATGGTAACACCGCTTGAGTGTGAGTGTTTCCCCGACGCGGTGCGCTGATCTTTACGGATCCTCTACGCAATGCTGCTACGCGAGAGCTTTTGCGAAGGCGTCGCACGCGGCCGTAAATTCGTCGGCATTAAACTCATCCGGAGTCGCGAGAGCCGAGTACACGCCATCGATCTCAGATTTGAAGAGTTTTCCATCGGCTGACCGGGCCGAAACGATGCTCGACATCGCCATCGCGATCTGCTCGGCTACCTCGTACTGGAGCCCGCGCGTTGCGGCGCCGTAGACCGTGACTCGCTTCAACAATCGGTCAAGCGCCCCCCGATCGTAGTCTCTGGCATCAACCGCGGTGCGGATCTGAGCTAACACCGATTTAATACCTCTTATGGCATCAACCGGAGTGGCGTCGCGGTATCGCTTATGGAGATCTTCCATTTTTGCTGCCAGAGCGACGCTCAGGGCCGGCTCGGTCGCTTTCAGCGCCTCACGCAAGATGATGAGTGAGGAGACGTTTAAGCGGAGCTCCCCTGGACGCCCGCCGTAGTCGCGATTTTTCCACTGATCCTCGGCGAGGCTGTGGTGGCACGAGTAACAGTAAAATTGGGTGAGCTCGGGCCATTGGCCGTCGCGGGAGCGGGTTTTTGAGAGGGAGGTGTCGAGCATTGCGTCGGCGACTTCAGCTTGGCCGATGAGCCATGCTTTCACGGGACTGTAATCTGCTTTGCGGCTCTTATAATCGTCGTCCACGATCCAATGTTTCGGCTCAAGCATGCTGAAGGTATCGAGCTCGAAGCTTAGGCGCGGATGCCCTGCGCCGATCAGACGGTGTGATACCGATTTGTCGTCATTGCCGATATGGCAGGTAACGCAGAGCGCCGCCCGTTGGTGTGGAGCCACGATATCGAGCATGCCGTTCTCGACGTTCTTGGCGTGGGTTGCATCGTTCGCGGTGTGGGGGCCGAGATATTTCTCACCCGGGCCGTGACACGACTCACACCCCACGCCATCCTCGATTTGGAAATTTTTACCTTGCCGTGCGTCCGGGTGGTACGTTGCGTGACAACTAAGGCAGAGCGGGTCTTTCTGTGCATCCTTAATCCCCAAGTGATACGCGATCCGCTTCGATTCCGCGTTCCCGAGGTTTAACCAAGCCTGCGCGTGGAGGTCGTGTTTTTGCCAGGTGACGTATTCATTTTGCAGGACGTTTGTGGCTTTCCGAGGTGATACGCCCCCGTGGCAATTTGAGGAAGAACACGACCCGGTGCCCATGTACGCAGGACCTTCGGCGAATCCGGGTGTGTGAAGCCCAAGAATGAGTGTCGCGGCAAGGAGTAGTTTGCGGGTCGAAGAGGTTGTGATCATGGAATAGTTGGTTCTCCGTTTATTGCGCTCAGGCCCCCATCACCACGGCCCCATGACTGCTTTCAAATCTCGGCGGTGAGAATTGGTCTCTCCGAAAAAGAATCGGGTACGGTAAAGAAAGATTGCGAAGCCTTATCATACGCCAAGGCAAAAGTGAAAAGATCTAGGGTATGACCCCATCGAGCCTACGCCCAGCGCGTTTAAAAACGATATCGACGGACTTACTTGAGTAAATCGCTCTTCTATTTCTGAGTTGGCCCGAGCTCCAGTCGAGCGCCCTTCGGTCTTGGATGCCACACACCCTTCGTTCTGTCCAACCGTTTTTTAGATCGGCGTTCGGCGGCGACTCAAACAAGTCCTTGATTGACCTTAAAGTATTATGCTCTAGTGAGGTCCGTCATACGGTCCCTTTATCGGAAGCTCCTGTCCCCCATGAGCGAGCAGTTTGAGGTAGCGATTATCGGAGCAGGGCCCGCGGGGCTCGGTGCCGCAGCGAACGCCTCCCACCACAAAATAAGCCATGTTCTCATCGAAAAGCGTGAGATCGGGAACACCATCTTTGATTACCAGCTCGGCAAACACGTTATGGCGGAGCCGACCCGCCTGCCGCTCGTGACGCCGGTGCCGTTTGCGGCAGGCACTCGCGAGCTGGTGCTCCAAGGTTGGAACGACGCGGTCAAGGACCACCGAGTTAACCTCAAAAAGGGTGAGGTCACCGCGATAAAGAGAACGGCGGCGGGATTTGAGATCGTCCTTGGAGCTGAGGTCATTGCCGCCAAACACGTGGTGCTGTCGATCGGTGTGCAAGGTTCGCCCCGCAAACTTGGCGTTCCGGGTGAGGATCTCCCCCATGTGGCGTATACCTTAGCGGACCCGGGTGCATTCACCGGAAGAAACATCCTCGTTGTTGGCGCTGGTGATGCCGCGATTGAGAATGCGTTGGCGCTTGCCGACAAAAACACGGTCTCTATTTTGAACCGAACCGACGAATTCCCCCGCGCAAAAGAGGCGAACGCTGCCAAAATCATGGAGGCCATCAAGGCGGGCCGGGTGCGAGCGTTCATGAACTCGTCGGTCGCCCGAATTGAGGCCCAGACGACCTATATCGCCACTCCCGATGGAGAGGTGGCGCTCACCTGTGATCATATTATTGCGCGGCTCGGCTGTATCCTGCCGCGAAAGTTCCTTGAGGGGTGTGGGATCGCCTTCCCAAATGAGGACCCCGCCGCGGTGCCGGTGGTGAGCCGCCGCTACGAGTCGAATGTCCCGAATCTCTTTATTCTCGGGGCGCTGATCGGGTATCCGCTCATCAAGCAAGCGATGAACCAGGGGCATGAGGTCATTGAGCATATCATCGGTAATGCGATCGAGCCGGCCGATCAGGTGCTCATTCGGGAGAAGCTTGACGTTCTCCCGGGGGACACGAACGCCAACCTCGAGATGATTCGGACGAAGCTCCCGCTCTTTAAGGAGCTGAGCGATTCGCAATTCCGAGAGCTCATCATCGATTCAACGATCCACATCAAGAAGCCGGGCGATGTGGTGTTCGAACGGAACGATTATACCGACACCTTCTGGAGCATCGTGGAGGGGAGTGTGGCGGTGGAGCTTCCCGACGGGAAAGGCGGGGTCGATATATTCGCGGGTAACTATTTCGGCGAGGTGGGACTTCTCTCCGGTCGACGCCGGTCGGCGACCGTGAAGGTGAGTGAAGCCGCTATTTTAGTTGAATCACCGCGCAAACAGATCTTGAAGCTGAACGCGTCGCTGGATTCGGTGAAGCGGAGCCTGGATGAGGCGTTCATGCGCCGCGCGCTTCAAACCTCGATCTTTCCAGATGCCTCGGAGGAGTTTCTCGCTCGTCTTGTTCAGAAGGCGGCGATGAAGAAATTCAAAAAAGGTGAGGTCATCTTCCGCGAGGGTGATCCGGGAGATTTGTGTTACGTCATTCGTAAAGGGTCGGTGAAGATCGCTCGGCGCAACGCGCGCGGTGTCGACGTCGCCCAGACATATCTCGCCGCAGGAAACCTGGTGGGCGAGATGGCGCTGCTCAGCGCTGACGGCAAGGGACGCTCGGCTACCGTCACCGCCGCGGTGCCCTGTGAGCTCATTGCGATATCGAAGGAGGATTTTGTTGCTCTCCTCGAGCAAAATCCAAAGGTCAAAAAGAAGGTCAGCCAACTTGTGCGCGAGCGGCACGTCGAAAATATCACCCAAGTGAAGGGGGAGTATACCGGGCAGCTTCTCGATTTCATGATGGGAGAAGGGGTAACCGACGCGGATAATTTTCTGCTCATCGACTCCGATCTCTGCGTGGGGTGCGATAACTGCGAGGCTGCGTGTGCGGCAACCCATAACGGGCATTCGCGGCTCGATCGCAAAGGGGGTAAGAACTACGCGAACATTCAGGTGCCGATATCTTGTCGGCACTGCGAAAACCCGCTCTGTATGCTCGATTGCCCCCCCGATGCGTTAGCACGCAAGCCCAACGGTGAGGTGATCATTCGGGATTCGTGTATCGGGTGTGGCAACTGCACCCGGAACTGTCCATACGGGGTGATTCAACTGGTGTACGATTCCCCTGAATGGAGCTTCTCGCTTTTTGAGATGTTGGGGCTCAAGAAAAAGAAGAAGGAGAAAGGGCCGGCCAAGGCCGCGAAGTGCGACCTCTGCGAGAAGCTGCCGGGTGGGCCGGCGTGTGTGCGGTCGTGTCCCACCGGAGCTGCGATACGGGTCAACCCACGCCAAATGCTCCAGATCCTCTCGGATAAGCGAGCGTCGGGAGGCGGGTGAGTATGGAGACCTTTTTCAGCTACCGGGGCTATCGATGGTTCTGGATTAACGCCGGGATCGTGGTGCTTTGTATCGTCCTTTACCTCTGCAACGATCCAATCGGTGGGCGTAATGGGGGCACGGTCCTCGGTTACACGCTCGGAGGGCTCGCAACTGCGGGTATCGTTTACCTCATGTGGTTCGGTGTTCGAAAACGCTCGTATCACTCCCAGTCCTCAACGCTGAAGGGATGCCTCTCCGCGCACGTCTATCTGGGTCTCGCTTTGGCGGTGATCGTTCCGCTGCATAGCGGATTTCAATTCGGATTGAACGTCCACACCCTCGCTTACGTAGTGATGCTGCTCACGATCGGGAGCGGGATTTGGGGGGCGCTCAATTATTCGATGCTCGCCGCCCAAATTAAATCGCATCGGGGTGGTGGAACCGGGCGGAAGCTTATGGAGCAGATCGCGCTCATCTCCAAAGATGTGGAGGCGCTTGCGCACGACAAGAGCGATCAATTCTTGACCCTCGTCCGGGGGCTCGACTTTGATTTTAATCCGTCGCTTCGGGCGGTCCTCTTTGGCGCGCGACAACCGCAGATCCCCAAATCGAGCGGTGCCGAACTCCTCAGTGGTCTCCTCCAACAGGAGCAAGAGGAAGGGCTTAAAATCATCACGCTGATAAATAAGAAACGCGAGCTCGCCAACCAACTTTATGAAGAAACCTTGGTGCTAACGAAGTTGAAGATGTGGCTCTACTTCCATGTGCCCCTATCGTTTGCCCTTGTCGCGTTGCTCGCGATCCACATCTTTTCTGTTTTTTGGTTTTGGTAAGGTGCACGCTTGTTGATCCGACACCTTATTGAAGAGGTTAGCGCTAACGGCACCCGGGATGTGCGGGGGCACGTTTACGAGTCCGGCGAGATCGTGCTCGGGCGAGGGAGCGGTTGCGACCTCCGACTCGAAAGCAAGCTCGTTTCGCTTGTTCACGCGAAAATAAGCGTCGTCGGGGAGGATCTTTTTGTCGAGGATCTCGACTCGCTCGGTGGGGTCCAGGTCAACGGACAGCTGGTGAAACGCACCCAACTGAGAGAGGGGGCCCACCTTCGGCTAGGCGATATCGCGCTCGCTGTAGCGCGGGAAGGTGCGGTGTGGATTCTGCATCAAAAAGTGGAGCGACGCGAGACGGTCGATTCAGCGGCCGCAGTTGAGGCGACGCTCCAGCGGTTACAGCTCAAAAATCGTCTACCCTCGGTGGCGTTGCTCTCAACCGTGCTCGTGGTGTTCGCGGTGGTGGTGTTCTTCCTCTATCCTTGGACGACTACCGCGAAGGAATCTTGGAATAGCGGCCCGATCTCTAATAATCACCACATGATCGCGGATAATTGCGGTGTGTGTCACACGGGGGGATTTCAGCGGGTCGAAGACAAAACATGTGAATCGTGCCACAACGTCACCGCGCATGCGCGGGTATTCGAAAAGCATCTGCAGGTTGGCGAATTCCGATGCGCCAGTTGCCACATGGAGCACAATGGGGATAACGGACTCGTAGCCCAGCAGCCCAAGTTATGCACATCGTGTCACGCTGATATCAAGCGGGTCTTCCCCGAGACCACCCGCCCCGATATTCCGAATTGGGAGAAACACACTGAATTCATGGTGTCGCTCCAAGCGAAGCCGGGTGAGGTTGCGCCGCGGGTGCGGCTTGACGATACCGCTCGGCTCATCGATCGCTCAAATATCAAGCTCAATCATGAGCTCCACCTACAAGCGAATCTTCGTGGCCCCGATGGCGAAGTGACGCTGGGATGTCGTGATTGTCACGGTATGGGGGCGAACTTCAGACAGATCGAAAAGATCGATATGGAGAAGCACTGCGCAGGTTGCCACTCGCTGGAGTTCGACGAGCGCCTGCCGGGAACGGTGGTGCCCCACGGGGATCCCGATACGGTTTATCGTTTTCTTTACTCCGAGTACGCGAAGCTCTCTCTCGCTGCCAAAGAGGATACGGCGATACAGGAGACCTTTA
>JBILDU010000040.1:0-24447 GCA_044352465.1 Bdellovibrionota bacterium | reverse complement strand
AGCGCGGGCCAGAATCGTTCGGTCGTGGCGATGAAGCTTGAGTACCTCGGGGAGATCCACCGGAGCGTTTGGCGCGTAGATATGGGGTGTGAGCGCAGCGGTGATATCGAGGGGCGAGGCGCCAAGCTCGACGAGCAGGCGGCGGCGGAACTCTTGCCGAGTTTCGCCCCGCCGTCGGCGGTAACCGAGGTCGTAAAGCGTTGAGAGTGTGGCCCGAGCTGAACGCCGTAATCTCGCCGCCGGTGAGCCGGGTAATATCCATCCGAACCGTAGATATACCTTCAGGGTTATCCCGCTGACGATGAGCGCCACGACCAACCAGAGAATAAACCCAGGGTGGAGCTTCTCGGTCCAACTCGGCTCGTCCATGCGGGGCTCGTCTCGGGCGATATCCTTCGGCAAGATCTCCTCGCCAGGCTCCAGGGACCCCATGAGTTCCTCGAGGAGCTTCATGTCGACCTGGGTGTCACCGTGGCTTTCGACCTGTTCGGGCTGGACATCGAAGGGGACCCAGCCGTAGCCGGCGACAAAGACCTCGGCCCACGCGTGGCGATCGCTCATACGTAGCAAGACATGCCCATCTTTGGATTGGCTCAGGTCGGTAAGATATCCGGTCGCAATCCGACTGGGGATATCCAGTGAGCGGAGCATGTAGGTGACTGCATGGGCGAAATGAACGCAGTAACCGCGCATGTCTCCGAAGAGGAACGGTGCTACCGGATCCTCGTGCGGCTCCACTTTGTGGTTCGGAGTTAAGGTATAGATCGCTTTTTTCGAGAGGTATTCAACCAGTGCGGCGGCTTTTTCAACCGGCATCAGGGCATCCTTGGTCACCTCAAGCGCGAGCTGGCCGTAGCGTGGATCGGCGTGCTGTACAAGATAATGCGCCCGAGTTTCGGCGGTCCAGCGCGGGTCTCCGACTGCGGCCTCCCGGATCTCCTCTAAGTTAAACGCCGGAGCAGCTGAGAGGGCGCGATACGCCGCTTTGAACCGTTTGTTGCCCGGGATGGTGAGTGGGCGAATCGAGAGGGGGTAGTCGAGGGCAAATGCGACTTTGTGCTCAGCGAGGAGATACATCGATTGCCCGAGAGGTACTCGCTGTGTGAGTGTCGCATCTTCGTCGGCACTAAAAGATTCCTTCGGGGTGGTTAGGGCGACATCTTGGTCAAAGAGTCGGGTCGCCTGGACGATTTCTTTGCCGTTAAAAGATGAGAGCGCGGCCTCGCGGAGGTACAGCATCGGCGTAAACGGATTTGGCCCGTAATCGCCCTCAAGGCGCACAAGTGCGGCGGGCTGGTTCGTGCTGCCGAGCGCGGATTGAAAGCTGAGTGGGGTAAGCCCCTCTTGGGTGGAGAGGCCGACTCCGTTCATCGTGCGCTCACGCGCGAGCGCCGCGTAGTATCGATAGATCGAACTACCGGCGATAGCGAATGCGAGCCCGAGGCAGAGTGTTAAGGCGCTCGCGGCGACTGTACCCCTTGAGCCGGGGTGGTTGTAGACGAGGCCCAGGCGTGGTGTCGGTTTTGACGGGATCGTTGAGAGGAAGCCGTAAACTATCAGGCTGAGGGCCGCGACGCCGCCGATGAGAACCAGCATCGAGAGGTGGTCGATTCCAAGGGACCAGGCGAGTGAATTGAGTAACTGCGGAGTGTTTCCACTCGTATCAAAGCGGAAGTTGCGGTGCCCCGAGAAAAGGTAGATGAGCGTGCCGCCGAGGAGAAGCACCTCAAGCGTCATGGTGTGGCGAAAACGCCAAAAACCCCACGTTGAGATTGCGCTGATGAGTGCACTCAGACCGATAAGGTTCGCGTGAGTTTGCCAGTTAAAGATAGTGAACTCTCCGGGGGCAAGCATGGACCCCATTCCGCCCAGAACGACAAACAAGGCTGTGTAAGCGAGGTAGGCCCCTCCGAGGAGGGCTCCAAATCCGAGTGTGGTAACCGAAGAGAATGCAAATTGGGTGGCCGCGATAATCCCAAGTGCGGCCCCGGCAGAGAGGGCAGTCGCTGAGGTGCCGAATTCGGTTAGTTCGTCGAGGCCGAATATCAGTGCGGCGAAAAGAACGATCCTGACGAGGAGAACAAAGACGAGGCCTCGTCGGGCGGAAGTCGATGAGAGGGCGGGGTGAGTCGAGGCTATCATGCGCCTCCCTGGAAGCGGAGGATCTCCCAACCGGCTGATGCGGCGGTGGAGAGAAATCTGTCATAAGCTGAGCGGTCTTGACGGGTGAGCGGCGTCGGCGCGGTCGGGGCAACGAAGAGGTGAGCGAGGCTTGGTTTGGCGCTCTTGCGCGGCGCCGATGGAGCAAAGTTTTCCAAGAGGAAGAATACCGGTTTCACCCGTTCGGTTTCCACCTCACGGCCGAGCGCGATCATAAAATCAGCGTGCGTCTTCTCCTCAAGCCGCTCCGCGGAGCAGAAAAATAAGATACGCTCAAGTGAGCTCGTTGCACCCATGGTGAGACGAACTGAACCGAGCAAGCGCTTCAGTTCGTCGGTGCGGGTGGGCGGAGTCGCTTCGGCAGCCTCCCACACCGAGTCGATCATTAAACGCTCTCCGGCTGACGCAGAGCGCGCGGGGGCCTTCTCGCGCATACCTTCACAGCCCAGAAAAATCTCGATATTGAGCGCTTCGAGAGACTCGAGGTATTGAAGCGTCGCGGCGCAAACCCTATCTTCGTCCTCTTTCGCAACGCAATAGACCAATACCTGTCCCTCCGGCGTCATGGAGGCTTCAGGTTGGCGTGAGATCAGTTCGCCCCGGCGGGCGAAGATCTTCCAGACGATCCGGCGCATTCCATCGGCGGGATGATATGGCTTGAGGTCGAAAAGATCCCCGCGGCGATCGTGGAGGTCGGTCACGAGATCTCCGCTACGCTGGCATGACGTCATGATCGGGAGCGCTTCTCCATAGGTTCGGGGTGGCCGCACCGTTATCGTGTTGGTGGTCTGGTCGACCCGTTGACGCCACCGTAATTGACTGAGTCCGAATTGGTCGCCAAAGGTATATTCGATCGAGCGGAGGTGCCAATGGCCACGGTGCGGAAAGGAGAGCGGCAGGGGGAGGAGCGTCATCCGATCAAACGAACCGGTGATGCGGTGTAGCGGTACGACGAGTCGCGCTTCCTTAAATTCAAGTCGGATGGTCAGGACAAAGAGGGGCCAAACCGATACCGGCGGAATTTTGAGAAGGCATCCCACCTGTGTGCCAGCGATAATCCCTTCGCCTGGCCCGTTGGCTGAGTCTCCGGTGGGAAAGCTCAAGGTTGGAGTGAGGTCGCGCCGAATGCGTGCCCCGCTGACGAGGGTCAGCCCGAGCATGGTGACGATGAGAAAAAGCACCGTGATGCCGAAGACTGCGGCAACGATATCAGTTTGTTGAGCTACCGGTACCGCGAGGAGGTAGCAACAGAAAGCCGCGAGGATCGCCCCACGAAAAGTAAGCGGGCTACGAATCCCCATAGCCGTCGCCGGCTCGATCGCTGAAGCCTCTAAAGGGTGTGTGGTTGATGAAGCAGAAGCGGTCATGCGTTGATCGATCTCTTTCTTCGTCGGAGCCTTTTACTAAGGATAAGCCGAGCGCCCTTCTCGGGAGGGCGCTTTTTCGGTCTCTCCCTTATCCGCAGCCGTGCGTGCTCTGGTGGAAAATGCGTGAGATTTTAAAAGGATAAACGATAGCACCGGACAAGGAAAAGGGTCCCGCCCCTGCGGGCACCGCCCTCAGAAAAATCGCCTCTCTTTCGAGTCGCTTTAAGGGTAGTTTCGGCGCATTGAATATCACCCGCCCGGTGGTTTTTTAGTCTTAACGACTCGCCAGCATGGAGGGTGCACCCCTTCCAAATGAAGTTGAGGGGAGGCTTGCCTTTGCGGGGGGAGGCTTTTGTGCTTGGGGCTATCTTCAACGCGGGTGGCCTGAATAAGGTTCTGCTCCTGCAAGGGGCTCGATTTGAGCGCCTATGTGCCTGATATTATTGGCGAGTATGTCGGGAGGGGAGTCGCCCGCATCCTGCAAGGGGTGCGTTCTATGAAAAAAGAGCGGTTGGTTGTAATTTGTTTCCGGATCGGAGACCACTTGAATGTGTGTCGCCGAATAGATTTCGGCGTGGCGTTCTGAAGCGATGCCGGCACCCCAAGTTTAGCAAACGGCGTTTTGAGTTAGTGGTGATTATGGAGCAACGACGTCTTCGCTCGGTCGAGCTAAAAAATCGATTTTATCGCCGGCGCCACCTCGTCCCGAACGCCGTGACCCTCGGTAACATGTTCTGCGGATTTCTCGCGATTATTTACGCGACCTCCGGTCGATTCGAGAAAGCCGCCCTTGCAATCGGTCTCGCCATTTTGCTGGATGGGCTCGATGGTCGCGTCGCTCGCAAACTCCAGGCTACCTCGAAGTTCGGTGTTGAGTTCGACTCATTCTCTGATCTCGTTTCGTTTGGCGTTGCTCCAGCGATCTTGATTTACAACTGGTGCTTCCGGGTTCCCGCGGATGAATGGGGCGTTTTTGTTACCTTTGTTTTTGCGCTGTGCGCGGCCGCTCGTCTCGCGCGCTTTAACATCGCTGATACAAACTTGAAGTCGTTTACCGGGCTCCCAACCCCGGGAGCTGCGGGCGTTGTGGCGGCGGTTGTGTACGCCACTCCCTCAATCGAACCGGGGGTGCTTACCACCACCTTCGGCACGACGATGCTCTTTTTCTTGAGTTATCTCATGGTCTCAACGGTGGAGTTTTTTAGCCTCAAGAAGGTGAACCTCGCGCGGCTTCACCCCCTTGCGTTTATCCTTGTGGGCGCTCTGATAGCGCTCATCTGGTACAGCGCACGGATCGGTTTCGTAGTTCTCGCGGTCGGGTATTGTGCGAGTGGCCCTCTGCGTCCATTCGTCGTGCGTCGAAAGAAAGCTGAAGAGACGCGCGAAGTCGCTGCGTAATACTATTATTGACGATATCAAAAGCTCCACAGAGACCCCCGCGGGGCGCTCTCGTGCTGGAACCTGAGGGTCGCGCTTTAAAGCCGTGGATGCCCCGGCTTATGCCGCCAGCTCGAGGGTGTAGATATTGACCGGAAGGACGTTGAGCCAGACTCGTTTCTTGCCCGTCAGGTGTTTTGCGTACATGGAGTCGAAGAAGGTGTCGAGCTCGCGGATGCGCTGACGTGTCCGCGGGGAGGAGACAGTTCGACTTAGAGAGCGCAGACCGATGTACTGATAGTAGGTCATCACTGCGTTCGGTGCCGAGATGTTTTTGAGTTTATTAAAAATCTCTTCAACCGTGTGGAGATCGAAATTCAGAAAGGGAAGGGCGCAGACAATCACCTCAAATTTTCCTTCCTCGGGGAGTTTCTGCACCGGTCCTTCGAAGAAGTGGATCCGGTCGCGATGCTTTAAAAAGTCCGGATTTATGGAGAGATTTTCCTTCAACGCAGCCATGAAGCGGGGGTTGATTTCGCAGATGGTAAGGTGATCTTCGGGGCGAAGCTCTTGCAGAATTTTTACCGTGACCGAACCTGTCCCAGGTCCGATCTCGAGGATTCGCTTCGGTCCCCGTTCTCCGCGGAGGGGATCGGTGAGCGCGCTCGCGGCCCATTTCGAGGTTGGAAAGGCGGTGCCCGTCTTCTCGAACTCTTTAATGCATTCGCGTACGAAAACGAGGTTGTCCTTAAACATAACTCACTACTGTCGCTAACGGCGATTAATCGAAAAATCTCAACACTTGGAGGCTCTTTCCTGTTATGGCCTCTTTGGAGCTTCTAGTATAGTAAGTCCGTCAGATCAACTACTTGTGGTTGATTTTCGCCCTTGAGTCGAATCGTTATAGGCTGTTAGACTCCAGGTCCGTTTTAAGGGGGCTACAGTCTCCTGTTTGGCGAAAGTGAGTCCCACGGGGTGGGCGCAATTTTGTTCTGGGAACGCGGAACAAAAATTGGCCCATGACGAACCGTGTCGATGCGGACGTTTGCTGTGTTGTTTTTTGGGGGCTGGTGCGCCACAGCCTGAGCGGTTGCTCCGGTGCCCGCTGCGGACCTTTGGCGACTTACGACAACATTTTTTGGTGATGCGCGCTAACTTTCCGGTAACTGTCTCTTGAGAGGCCACAATGAATAGCTGGGACCGCTTTAGGAAATTTTACTTCTGTGATCGCCGAGCTGGCTTCGGTCTCGATATCAGTCGGATGAATTTTGAGAGCTCGTTTCTCTCCTCTCACGAGGAGAAGATGCAGGCGGCGTTCCGGGCGATGGCGGCTCTGGAAAAGGGCGCTATCGCTAACCCGGATGAAAATCGGATGGTGGGCCATTATTGGCTGCGTAACTCTGCGCTTGCCCCGACACCCGATATTCAGGCTGAGATATCGGCCACTGTGGATGCAGTATCTCGGTTCGCGGCTGACGTGCATGCCGGTCGGATAGCGCCGCATCGGGGTGGTCGCTTCCGGCATCTTTTGCTGATCGGTATTGGTGGCTCAGCGCTTGGTCCCCAGTTTGTGAGCCAAGCGCTTGGTACCCCAAGCGATCCACTCAATCTTTTCTGCTTTGACAACACGGATCCCGATGGGATGGCGCGGGTGCTGGGGATGATTCCCGACCTCCATGCAACCATCTGTGTCGTTATTTCAAAGTCGGGTGGGACAAAAGAGACGCGGAATGGTCAGTTGGTAGCGAAGGCGGCATTTCGTGATGCCGGGATACCGTTCGAGCAGCACTTTGTTGCGGTCACCGGTGTTGGCAGCGAGCTTGATAAGCTTGCGGTGGCGGAACGATGGCTTGCCCGCTTCCCGATGTGGGATTGGGTTGGGGGACGAACAAGTGAGCTGAGTGCGGTAGGGCTCTTACCCGCGGCGCTCCAAGGTTTCGATATCAACGGACTCCTCGCTGGGGCGCAGACCATGGACGGGCTCACACGAGTCGGCCGCACTCGGGATAATCCCGCGGCGCTACTCGCGCTCATGTGGTTCCACGCCGGCTGTGGTCGAGGCATGAAAGACATGGTGGTGCTCCCATACAAAGATCGCCTGGAGCTCTTTAGTCGGTATCTCCAACAGCTCGTGATGGAGAGTTTGGGGAAAGAGAAAGATCTTGATGGAAATACGGTCAATCAGGGGATCGCGGTGTACGGCAATAAAGGGTCCACGGATCAGCATGCCTATGTGCAGCAATTGCGGGACGGACTGAATAACTTTTTCGCGGTCTTTATCGAGGTGCTCAAAGATGCGCCGAAGAACCCGGTGGGCTTCACCCCCGCGGAGTTGGAGGTCGAGCCCGGAGTGACGAGCGGGGATTATCTTGCGGGGTTTTTCCTTGGGACCCGCAGCGCGCTCTTTGAGCAAAATCGAGAGAGTATAACGATCACGATAGAGGAGGTGACGCCGCATTCGATCGGAATGCTTATCGCGCTCTTTGAGCGGGCGGTCGGTCTGTATGCTACCCTCGTGGGGATTAACGCTTACCACCAACCTGGCGTTGAGGCCGGGAAGAAGGCTGCTGCGCAGGTACTTGAGGTGCAACGCGCCATTTTCGAGCACATTCGCCATACCAAGGAGGCGTTGACCTCGGAGGAGCTTGCAGCGGCGCTGGGTAGCTCGGTGGATCCAGAGACCGTGTTCAAAACGGTGCGGCATCTCGCCGCTAACGGGCGCTTACGAGTCGTGGCGGGGACGGATGTTTTCGCCGATCGGTATTCCGTGAGTGAGTAAGTAGTTCCCCCTGAGCCCCCCTGTAAGTAGTTCCCCCTGAGCCCCCCTGTACCGGGGCTACTCCCCGCCCGCCGCCCGCTGTACCGGGGCTACTCGCGCAGCGGCGCTCCCGAGCATAGTGGTTCGCGCGAGGGGAACGTTCGCACTAACCGAGCAAACAAACCTCGACTCACCCGAAAGAGAGAGTAATAGAGAGTAGTAGATACACGTATTCGTAGCGAGTCGGCAGTCGCAGAATTAGGGGGGCGGAATCACTAGCGCCCGAGGGCGTTCGCAAGCTTGGGCATCGAGGGGGGAAATAACCCCGGGGGATACGGCACGGTAATATCCCCTAGATGCCACCGCTTTCTGATCGCTCGAGCCGTTTCCATGAGCGCGCGAAAGAATTTAATGAACTGAACTCGCACCCGCCGCTTCTCGGAGAGGCACCACATCCGCCGTCCCCTCCGCTGTGGTCGGTAGAAAAGATCAAACACCTGGGCCATGAGCCGCTCCCGCCCCATGATCCGCTTTCTCTCCCGTTCGCGCTTTACCGCCGCCCGACTCTCAAGGAGCCGGATGCGGTGTTTAAGCCGGTCGTTCATCTGTTGCTGTTCCGCAGGTGTTCGGTACCCAAAAGCTTCAAGCCATGCGTTCGGCTCGAGGGTAAATGTCTGAAGCTCGTCTGACTGGGCTAGGATATCGTTCGCGCGCTGCGTATATCCGCGGAGGTTGTGAGCATCTTTGGGGAGGGGTGAGAAATGATAACGTCGAAGTCGTTTCCACTGTGCTGTTGAAATTCCCGACTGAAACATCTCCCACGTAGAGAATCCTGGATATCGATCGATGGAAGCCTCCAAGTTGTCTTTTGCTGGATTGGCGTACAGATAAGCGATCGCGATGAGTGCCCTCATCGGGGTCAGCACGATAGGGCTATCGTAGCCCTCGCACCATACAGTACGTTTCTTCCGCCCGAGGAGCCGATTCAGCATATGGGCCGACTCGGTCTTAAAGCAGCGGATGAATGCATCGACATCATCAGGATTAACAACCACCAGGAGTAGATGGACATGGGTTGCCTCGACCACGAAGTGGCATAGTTTCACCGGATGGAGGTTTAGCGCCCGGGCAAGGCAGCTTTTTATGATCGCCTCGCACAGGGGGTTTGCTAAAAGCAGTAGCCCCTCTTCGACACTCAGGGTGCAAAAGAGAACGCTCCCGTTCGGGTGATATTTCATCTTCTTTCTTGTCATGCATCGGTAATCGGGCCGTCAGTGGGAAAGTTGCCACTTGGCATGAAATAGTAGCCCCGGTACAGGCAGCGAAGAGTAGCCCCGGTACAGGCAGCGAAGAGTAGCCCCGGTATAGTAGGAAAGAGTAGCCCCGGTACAGGCGGCGAGTTGCCACTTGGCATGAAATAGTAGCCCCGGTACAGGCAGCGAAGAGTAGCCCCGGTATAGTAGGAAAGAGTAGCCCCGGTACAGGCGGCGCAGGCGGCGAGAGTAGCCCCGGTACAGGCGGCGCAGGCGGCGAGTAGCCCCGGTACAGGCGGCGCAGGCGGCGGGGGGGCGATCAGTTGTTTGAGCGCTTGACCGGGCGGAAGGGGTAAAGCCACCGCACAAAGCGGTCCGGCTTCCGGGTCTGGATCCACACCCGTCCCCGGCCGCTAAAGCGGCAGCCGAAGCCCTCGCCCGAAAAGAAGAGCGATTTGTACCCGCCGATGCGGGAGATAGAGTAAGTCAGACCCTCCGTAAACGCTACGACGTGTCCCGTGTCGATAACGAGGTCATCTCTCTCCGTGTCGAGCGCAATCATCGCTCCAAACGTATTGAACCAGAGATGCCCGTGCCCCGAGCATTTGACGAGGAAGAACGATTCGCCTGAAAAAAACCCCTTGGTGACACCTTGCCACTTTGATTCGACAGCGACCGACGAGCTTGCCGCGACAAAACCGGAGTTTTGGACGTAGATCGTCTCGCCTTTTAAGTGCACGTGCTCAAGATCGCCCGGGGACGCCGGTGCTATCGAGATGTTCCCCGGTGCGCCCTCTGCGGTGAATTCGTTCACAAAGAGCGACTCGCCAGAGAGAAATCGCCCCAGCCCACCTTTCATCTTCGTCTTCATCGACACGTGGGTATCCATCGTCGCCATCGCCGAGGCTTCGACTTTAAGGGTCTCGCCGGCGGGGATCACGACGTTGAGGAGACTATAATCCGGTTTGCCCGAAACGGTGAAAGTGAGGTTCGCTGTCGTCGCCATGTGCGCTGCTCCGTTAGCGTGGTTTAAGTAAAGGGCCAAGGAGTCCGCCGAAGGCGTTCGAGCTGTGCGACTGACACCACAACCGGCCCCGTCCCTTAAAGCGGCAGATGAAGCCTTCGCCCCCGATAAAGGAGGTAATCCAGCTCTGACCAGCCTTCGAGATCGAAAAATCGAGGGTCTCCTCAAAGGCGATGATATGACCCGAGTCGACGATGTATTCCCCGTCGACGTCGATCGAATAGATCGCCCCGAAGCCGTTGAGGACGAGGGGGCCGTGACCCCGGCAATTAATCCAGAAGAGCCCCTCACCGGAGAAGATACTCTTAACGCCCTGCCACCCGACGTCGATCGAAACGTCGGTGCCGCACACCATGAAACTGCCTGCTTCCGCCACAACACCGACTCCGTTCAGCTCGATCGTCGTCATGTCGCCGGCGAGCGTTGGCGCGAGCCATACTTCGCCGCCACCCCGCTCAGCAGTAAACGTGTTGATAAAGAACGATTCGCCGGCGAGCATCCGCCGAATTCCCCGCATAACCCCACCTTTTCCCCGTTGGAACGTTGAGGTTTCAATCTGAATCCCCCCGCGCAGAGCGATCATCGACCCCCCCTCAGCGACACACGCCTCGCCCGAATTGAGCGCGACCTGCGCGACGCTGCTCCCTGTGCCTCCACCGATCGTTATGTTCATGGTGTTCAGACCATCTTTGAGTTAGCCCACGACGCGAGTCCTGTGACGCTCCGCGTCTGAATAAAAATACGCCCGCTCCCCTCGACCCGAGTCACAATCCCCTCACCTCCGAAAAAGCTGCCGAAGATTCCGTTCGAGAGCTGGAGCTTGAGGCGAACTCCGGGGTCGTATGCGATGAGGTGCCCGCTATCGACGATCATCTCTCCCTGAACGGTGCGTTCCTCGACCGCGCCATAGCTCCCGAACCATACGGTACCTGGCCCATGGAGATCGATCTTAAAGAGGCCCTCGCGCGCGATAAACGAGGTAAAACCGGCGAATCTGAGCGAGAACCGTACGTCAGGTGTTGAGCAGATGAACGCGCCCGACTCGACCGAGATCGACTCGCCCTCCCCAAGGGTCACGCACCCGATATCCCCGGGCAGTGGCGATGTCAGGGTTAAACTTAACGGGGTACTCGTCGGATTCGAAAAAGTGTTGATGAAGAGCGATTCGCCGCCGAGGGTAGCGCGCAATATCGCTTTGAAAAATCCGCCGCTCAGGCGACTATGGAGAGCCACGTTGGGAGCCATCGATGCCATCGCCCCCGCCTCGGTGACGAGACTCTCCCCGGGAGCGAGTGTTACCTGGAGGTATCGAAAAGCGACTCCCCCTTCCATCGTTACGTTCGCCACTGTTTTCTCCCACGAGCAAAAAAAACTTAAAAGTGTACGTCGTATGCCCTACCCGGCGCTCTAACGACCGGTGCTAGGCGGCGTGACGTTATCCGCTGCCTTTAAAGCACGTTTGAGCTTCTCGAAGCTCTTATCGACGTTCCGAAACGTGGCCTGCGGTAGCGCGGCGATACGCTCTTGAAGCGCTGCAATTCGCTCCTCGGTATTCGGATGTGTGCTCAGAAAACTTAAACCATCAAAGAGCCGCGACGCATCTGGAAAAACCGCGTTCGTTTTCTTTTCGATAGCGACGATACGGTTAAAGAAGGCGACCATACCGCGGGGGTCGATATTGGCCGAGATAAGGTATTGGAAACCGATCGCATCGGCGTCGCGCTCGAGGTCGCGTGAATAACTCTTTGAGATAAGCAGAGGCGCCGCGTTCGTGAGAGCAGCGATACCACCGACCGCATCCCCGACGAAGAGGCTAAAGATCGCATACAGCCCAACCGATGAGATGATGTTTCGAAGTACGTGGCGTTCAGTCACGTGTCCGAGTTCGTGGGCGAGTACTCCGAGCACCTCGTTCCCCGACTCAGCTTTCTCGATGGCCTCCGAAAAGATGACGATAGTGCCTCCGGGAAGGGCAAACGCGTTGACGTTCTTTTCCGGCACGATAAAAAAACGCGGGGTAAATCCGGTGTCAGCCACGACCGCGCTGAGCGGAGCCACGAACTCGTCGAGTGCTTGAGTCACTGCTGGGGTGTCGTAGGCTTGAGTGGTAAAGGTGCGAGCGATGACCTCACCGGCCTGCTCCTCCCATGAAACCGGCACACCGCGGGCGATAAAGCCGGCGACCGGATCTCTCAGCGCCCAGATCGCCCAAACAAACGTCACTACCACCGCCACTCCGACAGCAATCCCCTGAATCATTCGCCGACGAAGTCGATCGATCGTGCGAACTTGGGGCGCATACGCTGGACCCATAACCGACCCAAGGTCGTCCAGGATCGCCCGTTCCGCCGTCACAAATGATAATCCCGAAAACGAGGGGTGGGAAAAATAGAGCAACCGATTGTTCGCCCCGCCCGCCGTGACCATGAGGTCAACGAACGGGAGACGGACCTCACCCCGCGCATTTGAAAACACGAGCGAATCGCGGTCGAGGAATATCATACCCGTTTCGCGGTTCGGCTCCCCCGACGTGCGAAAGAGGTTACCTTCGAACTGGCGTCGAGCGGCGGTTATATCCATATTGGTCAGTGTAAATCAGCTTGCGGTAGACGAGAAGCCCCGCATCCTAGCTTCGATTCTCGTCCGGCTCGGGACAGAGGCACCGAGGAACGCACTCATAACCTTCGGGCCCAGTCCGCTTATCTTCCCGATTTCTTCCCCGTCTAGAAAAGGCCCCAAGCTGAGGCGGACCACCTCATCCTTCGGTCATCACGTCGTGAGAAAATGCAGGGATTGAAGAAATGCAGGGATTGAAGAAATGCATGGAGTGAGGAAATGCAGTGATGAGTGATTACGGGGAGCTCTATCGCTCGGCCGCACTCTCCTCTTTGCTAAGCGCACGTACAAAGCGGATCTTTTCGTACGGTACGCTGCCGTTAAGGGCCTCAAAGATCTGGCGGAGCGTCGTCGCGCCAATCTCGGTCGCTGTTGTCTCGATCGTTGCGCGTTCACCCGCCGAGACCAGCCGTTCGATTGCGAGCTTTCCGCCGCTCTGGAGCGCTCGTTCAAGATGGGCCCAGACCGTGCTTTCACCCAGTCCTCGGGTCTGCGCAATCTCGGCGGGCGAATGCCCTCGCTGAAATTCCTCCAGCGAGATCTGCCACGATGGGCGATCGTCGCTCTCGACCGCTGGCGGTGTCGCCTCCGCGGCCGTACCCGTGGGACGCCCACCCCCGCCTATAAATTCGTGGATAGCACCGAGGAATCGCGCCCCGAAATCGCGGAGTTTCGTTCGCCCGACCCCGGAGATGTCGAGGAGATCGGTTTCGGTTGACGGTTTCGTTTCCGCCATCGCGGAGAGGGTTGCGTCGGAAAACACCATATATGCGGCGACTTTTCGCTCTGCCGCGATCTCTTTGCGGAGAGCGCGGAGTCGCTCGAATAGTACACCACCCTTGCCTTTACTGGGTGACGCCGACTTCTTCGATTTCTTTCGCGGCGAAGCGCTCTCTGTCGTGGCCAACATCGTAAACGTGCCACGAGTCTTAAGGAGCGTGCGTCCCGCGGGGGTAACCTCGATGGTCCGAAACTTTTCGTGGGTGACGGTGAGGTAGCCTGCCCCGATAAGCGCCTGCCCTAAGTTGCGCCAGTCACGCTCGGCCCGCTCCCGACCAATGCCAAAGGTGCTCAAAGTGTCGTGCCGCCACTTCGAGACCGCCGGGGTTACGGCACCGCTGACAACCGCGACGTGGTGTCCCAGGCCGAACCGCACTTCGGTGCCTTGCGCGGCTCGAGCGACGCTCGACAGAAATTGATGCGCCGCGGTTGATTCATCGACGAGACTCGCGTCGCCCCGACAGACATCGCAGCCGGTGCACGGCGAATGCGGGTATGTTTCCCCGAAATAGCCGAGGAGCGTCCGACGGCGGCACGTCGAGGCTTGCGCAAACCCGGTCATCTCATCGAGCTTAACCCGGGCGAGGCGACGAATCGCTGGGTCGGCAATGTCATCGATAAAGCGCGCGAGTTTGACTGTATCGCCCGTCCGAAACAGGAGGAGCGCCTCAGCAGGGAGCCCATCTCGTCCCGCTCGTCCGGTCTCCTGGTAGTATCCCTCAATATTTTTGGGGAGATCCGCGTGAATTACGAAACGTACGTTCGGTTTGTTGATGCCCATTCCGAAAGCAATGGTGGCGCAGACGATCGGTACTTCATCGCGGATGAACAGCTCTTGGTGACGGTTCCGTTTGTCGGCGGTGAGTCCAGCGTGGTACGGCAAAGTGACGAAACCTGCTTCATTGAGCTTGTCGCTCAGAGACTCACAGCTCGCCCGAGAGAGACAATAGATGATCCCTGACTCGTCTTCGTGGTCATCCAAAAAATCGCGAATCTGAGCGATGGCGTTCCGTTTTTCTTCAACGCGGTAGACGATGTTCGGGCGATCGAAGCTCGCGACGACCCGAAACGGATCCGCCATGCTGAGGCGCGCAATAATGTCCTCGCGCACCTTTGGAACAGCGGTCGCGGTTACCGCCATGACCGGCACATTGGGCAGCAGCTCGCGGGTTTTGCCGAGTTCGCGGTACTCCGGTCTGAAGTCATGCCCCCAATCAGAGATGCAGTGCGCCTCGTCGACGACGATACGCCGGACGTTGAGCGCCGCACAGTAGGCGAGGAATCCGTCGAGGACGAGTCGCTCGGGTGAAACGTAGAGGATCTTCACGCCTCCGTGCTTCGCTCGGCGCATCGTCTTCTTAATGGTCTCGCTTTCGATGCCGGAGTGAATCGCCGCGGCGGGCAATCCGCCCGTCTGGAGGGCTGCCACCTGGTCGTTCATGAGTGCGATGAGGGGTGAGACGACGATCGTCACCCCGTCCTCTAGGAGGGCTGGAAGTTGAAAACAGAGCGATTTCCCCGCACCGGTGGGTAAAATCGCCAACACATCTCGGCCCATGAGGGTGGCGTCGATGATCTCCCGCTGGTGCGGGCGAAACTCCCCGTAGCCAAAGTGGCTCTTAAGGGCGGCGCTCAGATAGTCGGGGGATGGGTGGGCCATAAGGGGGCGATTTTCGCTCATCGGTTGCGCCGGTCAAGCGGAAACCGCGCCCCCCTATCGTACCGGCTCGGTAGGGCGTATTGTGTTGATATGACCACCGAAATCGCCATACTCTTTTCCGTCATCGGCATCATGTCGGTGTTTTTCCTTTCAAATCGACTCCCGGTAGATCTCACCGCGTTGCTCGGAGTTCTGGTACTTACTTTCCTCGGGCTTTTAACCCCAACCGAGGCGTTTGCCGGATTCTCTTCGAGCGCAGTCATTACCCTTATCGCAATTTTTTTCGTCAGTGGCGCACTCCGCCTCACCGGTGTCTCTGATGTCATCGGCGGTTTTATCGCTCGGGTAGGGCGCCGTCGTGAAGCGCGCACCGTTGGTGCGGTTGTCCTTGCCGGGGCTGTGGTGTCGGCGTTTATGAACGATATCGTTGCCGCGGCGATCTTACTCCCCGGAGTTATGAGTGTTTCGCGCGAGACCGCTATCCCCCCATCAAAGCTCCTGATCCCCTTGGCCTTTGGGACAATTCTTGGCGGAATGCTTACCCTTATCGGGACGCCCCCGAATTTTTTGACGAGCGAGCTCGCCGCCGCTCAAGGTATACGACCGTTCGGATTCCTTGAGTTTACCCCTTTCGGTCTCGCCATGGTCCTGGTCGGTGGCGGGTACCTCGCTTTTGCTGGTCGTAAGACCCTCCCGCAGGGTGAGTTGCCGCAGGACGCTAGCAGGCTACGACGAGGACTGCCGAAAGTTTATCGATTATACGAGCGACTTTTTTCTCTGCGTATTCCAGCGACTTCGACGATCCACGGTTATACCCTCGGAACACTCCGCTTCGGCGATCTCTTGAAAGGCCAGGTTGTGGCGATCATTCGGGACGGTCGGCGGCTTCTCGCCCCTCAGGCCAACGAGATCCTGCAGCGGAACGACCTCCTCATCGTTGGGGGACGAAGAGAGGACCTCGAACAAGTTCGTCGCTTCCACGGTATCTCCACCGACGAGATCTCCGATCTTGAGCTTAAAGCGCTGGATGAACTCGGTCCGTGGGCACGCTTTGAGGTACGCGCGGGAGAGTTTGTCGGCGCGGCTGTGGCTGATCTCGTGGCTGATTCAGGGGTGATGTTGGGTATTGTGGCGCTCGAGCGACGCGGCGCGATACGGCAACACCAGATCACGCAAGCGATTCTCGAGGTAGGGGATATTGTCTATGTTCGTGGGGCGCCGGATGCGCTTGATCGCTTCGGAGCCGTTGAGCACCTCAATCTCTTGACCCAAGACAAAACCGTAATCCCCCGTATTCGGCCATTTCTCTTCAGTGTGGTGGTGCCCCACGATGTCGGTGCAAGCTTCGATATCGCAGCGATCGCGGCGCTCGCTGAGTTGACCGGTCTTTCCGCCCTCGGGGTTATTCGGCGGGGCAAAGCGTTCTTTCTGGAGCCCGCGATGAAGCTTGAACCGGGGGATCGACTGATTGTGTCGGGAGATCCCGATGGAGTCGCCCGACTGATCCATGTGGGGCAATTGGAAGTTGCGGCTGAATCTGTCGAGATCGAGCTCGAGTCTGAAGAGACGGCGCTTGCGGAAGTTGTACTCGCACCTCGCTCAGCGCTTATGCACAAAACCTTGGCCGAGGCTCATTTTCGGGAAAGGTCGGGCTTTCAAGTTCTCGCCATCTGGCGAAATGGCGAGCCGATACGCACGAATCTGGCCGAGCGGCGACTGCAGTTTGGGGATGCCCTGCTCCTTCATGGGCCCCGGAGTCATGTTCCTGTGCTGGCGCGCGATTCCGATTTGGTGCTTTTGTCTGCTCCTAGCCAGAGTCCTCGCCACGAGAAAGCCGCGGTGGCGGTCGGTGCCATCGCGCTCTTAGTACTCCTCTCCGCGCTTAATATCGCCCCGATACACATCGCTGCGATGTGTGGGGCTCTCCTGGCGGTGCTCGGCGGAGCTATCTCGATGCCTGAAGGGTATCGAGAGGTGGAATGGCGCCTCGTGTTTTTTATCGCGGCCTTGATACCGATCGGCGTGGCGTTTGAGCACAGTGGTGCTGCAACCCTTTTGGGACGATGGTTAAGCACGAGCGCGGCTGATATGGGGCCGCTCGGCGTGCTCCTTCTCTTGATGGTAGCCTCGAGTGCGATGAGTCAGCTCCTTGATGGCGTGCTTGCGGTGGTTTTATTAACCCCGGTGACGATTAATATCGCTCAAGCCGCCGGCCTGAATCCGAGCGGATTACTAATGGGCGTAGCTCTCGGAGCCTCATTCGCCTTTTTAACCCCTTTTAGTCACAAGGCGAATTTGTTGGTAATGAACCCCGGAGGCTACCGACCGAGTGATTACTTTAAGGTCGGTGCGATCACCACCGTCATCTGTTTCGGGCTGGCGCTTCTCATGATACCCCTGCTGTATCGATTTTGAGGGTTGCCCTTCTCGCATCCCGCCCGCAAAACCGCTGGCAGATGAAAAAATTTTTTGGCGGGACATGAAGTAGTCTGATGCCTCAATCATCCTGGTGAAGTCGCGGTGAAAAATTATCTGACCACGCTTGCGCTCACGCTCCTCGCGGGGGTGACTTTCTGGTTTAGTCCCGTTGCTCATTCACCCGACTCCCGATGGGTTTTACCCACGGCGGTGAGCCTGTTGACGCACGGTGATATTGGACTCAATGAGTATCGCGCCGTCATTAAAGCTCGGGGGACATACGGGCTAAGGAGAAAAAAGGGCGAATACGTTAATTTTTTCCCCGTCGGGCCGGCGCTCATCGCTACCCCCTTTGTCTGGGGGATCCGCCGGTACCCTGAACAGGCCGAAGCGCTTTTCGGTGTTCGTATCGATGGGAGTGGGGAGTCCCTTCTCCAGCATCGTCGGGTCGTCGAGCAAAAAATCGCTGCGGTTATCGGGGCAGCGACCGTCGGGCTCACCTTCCTCATGCTCCTCGCGATCGTCTCGCTCTGGCCCGCTATCGCCGTGACGGTATGTGTGGGTTGGGGAAGTTCGGTATGGTCAGTTGGAACCCGGGGGCTGTGGCAACACGGACCGGCGCTGCTCTTCCTTACCGCCGCGCTGTGTCTGTGTGTGCGGCTTTCCCACCTGGGGGAGCGGGCGAGGGGCCGGTGGGGATGGGGAATGCTGCTGGGCGCGTTGCTCGCGGGTGCCTATCTCATGCGACCTACCTCAGCGGTAGCGATTATTGCGCTCGGTGCCTATCTCGGTTGGGTTGACCGACGCTGGCTCGGGCCGGTCTTTCTCGGCGCACTCCCGTGTGCCGCTGCGTTTGTTGGTCAGAGTATCTCCTGGTACGACCATATCTTGCCCCCGTACTACCGTGGTGATGGGCTTCAACTGTCCGGGACGACGCTCGAGGCGCTCCTGGCGAACCTCGTGAGCCCGAGTCGGGGAATCTTCGTGATGTCCGCGTGGAGCCTTGCTTCTTTGTGGACCCTGCGTCGGGGTGCGAGCGCTCTCGTGGTATGTCTGTGGGGCTGGTGCGGACTTCACCTGCTCGCCGTGTCGTGCTTCGATCGCTGGTGGGCCGGTCACTCATACGGCCCCCGATTTATGAGTGAGATCGTACCTCCGCTCGCAGTGCTCGCAGCGTTAGCTTGGCGCGATCGCCTGAGGAGTTGGCCGGTCCGCGGTGGATTTCTCCTCCTGGTCGGGTTGGCGATCGGTGCCCATGCTCCCGGCGCGCTCTCGTATGCCACGGTGGTGTGGAATCGGTATCCCCGTAATATCGATGACCATCCACAGCGAATCTGGTCGCTTACCCGTCCGCAGAGTCTGGCGCCGTGGTACCTAACGACGCCGACCCCGCGGTCGCGTTCGGGGGATCACTCTCCCGTTGCAACAACATCGGGAGTCGGGACGGGGAGCACACCGAGTGACAGCATCCGTCTGCCGAAAAGCTCCGCACCGTAGCGGGTTAAATGGTGTCCATCGGTGGTGAGGTGCCGTCCGTCTGGATCCTTCCAGTCGCAGTGGGGTGTGAGGGCGCAGAAGATCTCTCCGGCATTGACCACGGCGACGTTTAATCCCGTCAGAAGATCGATCACCTCTGGTGCACTCGAGTTGTTCGCTCGATCCATCCTCGGTTCGATCCGATGTCCCAAGCGGAGCGCCCGCTTATACCCCGGGAATTCCGGACGTGACGTCACGAAGACAAGTTTTTTCCCGGGCAACGACCAATAGGAGATCATTTCAGTCAGTTGGTCTTTACGCAGCTCTTTCGTCTCCCACCGATTGGCGAGAATAATATGGGTGTACTGAGGATTTTTGGTGGCGAAATCGCGGATAAAGTTGAAGATCGCTCGACAGCCTTTCCCCATCCGCGAGGGCACGACTGAGCAGCCGGGGCCGCCGATTTGAGCAGGGGAGTAGCCGTTCGCTCGCAGGGCCGACGCCATATCCGCGGAGTGGCTGTCGCCGACGACGATGATACCGATTTTCTGCAGGTCTGGATGTGTCGGGTCCTCGTGGCACCGCCAATTCCTTAAGAAGAGGCTATAGGTATTGTTCTTCGTCTTGGGATTAAATTGGCACTCTCCGGAACGGGTGATCGTGGCCCGCTCGGCCTGTAACCTTTGAAAAGTTTGGACTATTTCGGTTTCGCTCTGAAATCGATTGGGGAAGCCGCGTTGCCAGATTCCGATACCGCCCAGGGTTGCTAATCCGAGAGTTGTCGCTGCGGCAAAAGAGAAGACGGCGCGACGCCCGAGCGTAGCCCGAGCCCTAAACGGTTGCTCGATGTATCGCCAGGTGGGGTAAGCGAGCACTAGCGCAGCTACTCCAGCGGCAGCGAGACTAAGAGCGCTCGGCTCCGCGGCTGTGCGTAAGCGCACAAAGGCGAGTAAGGGCTGGTGCCAGAGGTAGGCGCTATAGCTTATGAGCCCGATGCCAACGAGTGGTCGACTACCCAAGAACCGGCCGACGAGCGTCGACGGCGTTGAGAAGACGATAATCAGCATCGCTCCGAGCACTGGGATTACGATCGGCAGCCCGGGAGATTCAGTGCTCTCATGAAAGGCGAGGAGCGCATACACGATGAGCCCGAATCCGCCGAGGGAGCCGATTTGGCGAATGCGGGGACCGAAAGAGGGCGGCTGGGGGCGGGCCAGGAACAGCGCGACCAGCGCGCCTGCCAAGAGTTCCCATATCCGCGCCCGCGTATCGAAAAATATCTGCTCCGGATTCAAGCGGACGTGCCACTCGCTAAAAAGGAGGCTGATCGCAGCGAGGGCAGAGAGCGCGAGCCCTATTCGCCATCGCCCGAAGCCCCATATCGCCGCAAGGAGGAGGGGAAAGACAAAATAGTATTGTTCCTCAACGGCGAGGCTCCAGGTATGGAGGAGGGGATTCTCTTCCGCCTCCGTGCCGAAGTAATCGGTCTCAGCTCGAAAGAAGAAGTTTGAGGCGAAGACGGCGATACTCACGACGCTCTTGGCGTATCCCTCGAGCTCGCTTGGCAGCATGTACATCCAGGCAAGCGGCAACGTACACAGAATCACAAAGCCGAGTGCGGGAAGGATCCGTCGAGCCCGTCTTTCATAGAAACGGACAAGGCTGAAGGTGCCCGCTTCGAGCTCGCCGACAAGTATAGAGGTGATAAGAAAGCCGCTGATGACGAAAAAGATGTCAACGCCGACAAATCCCCCACTCAAGGTGCTCCATCCAGCGTGAAAGCATATCACCGGTAAGACGGCGAGCGCCCGTAGTCCGTCGATGTCGCGTCGATACTGCATCGCACCGACCGTAGCAAAGTCTTACTACTCGGAAAATCGATCTTCCAGCGGCTTCAACACGATTGTCATCTTTTTGCGGGGGACGATCGGCGCGGGCCGAAAGGCGCCGTATCGAGAGGGCTCGGAACGGAAAGAGACAAAGCCAAAATCAAACAGGGCAGAAAAAGCTCCCTGCGGACTGAAATCGAACCGGTCTCTATTCAGGCGAATGGTATAATCGATTTCGGTATTGAGAGGATTCAGTATCGAGGGAGACGGTATGATTGGCGTGCCCGATAGGAGTCGAACCTACGACCTTCGCCTTCGGAGGGCGACGCTCTATCCAGCTGAGCTACGGGCACGAATCACGAAGGAGGCTATAGTACCCGACTTCCCCCGCTTTTCAAGTCCCGTTAACTATCAAGCGGTTAGAACAGCCTATCCTCTGCGAAGGAGCTCTGCCGCAAGGCGTGCCACACGTTCCGGCGCATTCCTCGTTCCGGCGAATTCGGGGCGGTTATCATACGAGCGAAGCCTGGCTCGCACCTCGCCCAGGTGCTCTTTGAGTTCGCGCCGATACTCCTCATTAAAGAGAAGAGCCTCGAGGACGTTCGCCGTATACTCCGGCGTTGCCTTCTCCTGAAGAATCTCAGTCACGGTGCCCGGGCGGAGCACGTTGACGATCGAATACTCGGCGAGATCGACGCACCGCCGGACGATAAAAGCCGAAAGGGGACTCGCCCGGTAAAACATCGCAAAAGGGAGCGCGCAAAACGCCCCTTGGAGATTCGAGGTGCCCGATTTTAGAAGGCCGGCGTCGGCAACGCGCATGATCTCGATCGCATTTCCTTGGGTGACTCGTAGCCACGGGGGGGCGCCCACCTCCGCCGCTACTGCGGCGGCGTCGATCGTTGGTGCCACGACCACGACCGCTTGGACTCCCGGATGTCGCGTTTGGAGGAGTTCGAGCGCTGCGCGCATCGTGGTGAGATTGCGAGATACTTCGCTCTGTCGACTTCCCGGAAGAACCGCCAAGGTCGGTTTCGCTGGGTCTAGCCCTAGTCCGCCCAAAACGGCGCTCCGACTCGGCGGGGTGTCGCTCCACTCATCGGCGAACGGGTGTCCCACATAGACCGATTTGTGGTAGCCGTTTGCCTCGAAAAATTCCCGCTCAAAAGGGAAGATTACTGCAGCCTGGTCGATTGCGCGAGCGATCGACTTGACTCGATAGCGGCGCCAGGCCCACACCTGCGGGGAGATATAGTTCAAGACCGGCACGCCGGCCCGCTGGGCCGCGCTGGCAAGGTGCATATTGAATTCGGCGAAATCGACGGTGATGAGGAGGTCTGGCTTTGTTTCGCGGACGAGCTTCTTCATCGTGCGGAGTGCGCCCAGCACCTTTCCGAGCGAGCCAAAGAGCTCCGCAAACCCCATTACCGCCGCTGATTTTTCAGCATCAACATCGAGTGTTACCCCCGCGGCGCCCAAGTTTCGGCCCCCCATCCCCCTGACGGAGAGGTCAGGGACGATCGCGCGGAGCGCCTGTATGACTTTGGCGGCGTGCTCATCACCCGAAAGCTCACCTGCACTGATGACGATATTTGGGGGGGTATGCACCGTGGGCTCCCTCACGTTGTCGGGCCGATTACGAAGTATAGCTGGGCCTCCAATGTAGTCTGGCGGGTAGGCCCTGGCAACTCGATGGTAAAGAATGCGCCTGGATCTCACCGTTTGGCGCCAGTATACTCGTGGGCATGTCCCGCATCGCGCTTTTCGGCGGCTCATTTGATCCCCCTACTATTGGCCACGCCGCCACTGCGCGGAACGTCCTCAAGTCTGGACTTGTCGACCAGCTCCGCTTCGTCCCGGTTGGGACCGACCGATACGATCGGTCGGTCGTTGCCTCCGCGGAGCAGCGTCGAGCTATGGTTGAGCTGTTCGTTGCTGAGACTTTCCCGAACGATCCTCGTGTGGCGATTGAGTCGGTCCAACTCGATGGTCGTTTGCCCGGTTCCGCCACCATCGATCTTGTTGAGTATCTAAAGTTACGAGAGCCGGAGAATACGTTTTTCTTCGTAATCGGTGGCGACAATATAAAGAAGGTCGGTGAGTGGCGAGATTATGCCAAACTCATTCAGGCTGTTCGTTTTCTCGCCGTCCCCCGTATGGGTGAACCGATTCCTCAGGATATCCCCAGCGCTGTGACGGTGATTGAGGGCGGGGAGCTTTCGGGCGCCTCAAGTTCTGCGGTGCGACAACTCCTGAGCCTGGGCGAGTCTCCGGCGGGTCTTCTGACGCCGAACGTGGCTGCATTCATTCGTGCTTCGAATCTCTATCGTAGTGGCGCGCTACCATTTGAGGGTGTTTCGCGGCCTGCGAAGTAGGGGCGTTACCCCGCTTTTCTTAGGGGGAAAGAGGGTCAAAAAGTAAAAAAAAACGGCCGGCTTGCGCCGACCGTTCTCTCTGCGTTGTCGCAGCGTAGCTTTAGTAGGAGTCTCCGCCCCCACCGTAGCCACCACCGCCGCGACCACCACCGCCGCCGCCACGGTAGCCACCGCCACCGCCGCCGCCGCGATAACCGCCGCCGCCACCGCCACCGCCGCGATAGCCGCCGCCACTGCCGCCGCCGCCGCCGCGATAGCCGCCACCACCGCCGCCGCCGCCACCGCCGCGGTAGCCACCGCCACCGCCGCCGCCGCGACCACCGAATCCGCCGCTACGGGGACGACCACCGCCGCCACCGCCTTCGGTGCGCTCACGCGCCTCGTTGACCGTCAAAGGACGACCATCGAGTTCTTGACCGTTTAATGCTGCGACTGCATCCGCCGCCTTTCCATCGTCATCGATCTCGACAAAGCCGAAGCCACGGGATTGGCCCGTGAACTTGTCTTTGATAATCGCCACTGAGGCGAGCGGACCGAAATCCGCGAAGAATGACTCTAATCCCTGCTCCGAGGTGTCGCGAGACAGGTTACCAACGAACAATTTTTTCATTACACTTTCCTAAAGAATAGCTTCTCTTCTCTCAACGCCCACATGTCGCTTCCCCGCATTCTCCGGCAACCGCATTCTCCGGCAACCGCATTCTCCGGCAACCGCATTCTCCGGCAACCGCTAGGTGCAGCTGTCGTTCTCAGTGGGGGCACAACCGCGAGACGTTCAAAGTCGAGACGCTCGATGACGATATAAGCAGAGGGCGGGGGGCCCACTACCTGCAGAAGCAGAAGGCTCTGCGCACCGCGCCTGTGACACTCCCGACTTAAAAAGCCGAAGTGCGCTCCAAGCGCGCAAGGAACTTTTAGCTGGACGGATTTCTAATCGGATCCTGAACGGAAAAAAGTCTCTCAAGTCGGTATAGTAAGGTTATAGCGCTCTCTTGTCAAAATTAAGTGGGTTTGGAGGCGATGGCGCCGTCTCCCCGGCTGAGAGAATCGCGATCGCCAAAACCCGGTTCATGACGTTTATAGCTGGCGTTCGCTCTGGCGAGACGTTGTTTTGGTTTTTTGGGGAGTTTCTGAGGCATACCTTCTCGCGGCTGCAAATGAGGGGGAGCAGAGTGGTGGGGCGGGGATGTGTCGTTCCGGGGGGAGAGTGACTCTCGAGGTACCTGTCGCGCTAGCCCGATCACTTCGGTGCGCAAACGATCGGTGGTCGCCCACTCGCGGTGATAAGTTGAGGCGAGTCGAATTTCGTCCCTCTGCTGCGAACTCTCAGAATCCCACGATTCTCGCGCGAATC
>JBILDU010000064.1:0-17804 GCA_044352465.1 Bdellovibrionota bacterium | reverse complement strand
CCATGCGGTTTTGGCGCTTCGTGAGGACGGGTACGAAGCGATTATGGTTAATTGTAACCCCGAAACGGTGTCGACCGACTACGACATTAGCGATCGGTTGTACTTTGAGCCGCTGACACTCGAGTCGGTGCTCTCGATTGTGGAGCGGGAGAAACCGTACGGGGTGATCGTTCAGTTCGGTGGTCAGACACCCTTGAAGCTGGCGAACGAACTGCGCCGGGCGGGAGTGCCCATTATCGGCACTTCGGTTGAGTCTATCGACATCGCTGAGGACCGGGAGCGATTCTCTGAGCTTGTGACGAGTCTGGGGCTCCGGCAGCCGAAATTCGCGACCGCTCGTTCCGCGGCCGAAGCATTCGAAGCAGCGAAGCAGATCGGTTTTCCATTAATGATTCGGCCGTCGTTTGTTTTGGGTGGTCGAGCAATGCGGGTTATATATTCCGCGGACGACCTTGCGGCGTACATGGCTGAATGCGTGACGGTATCGCATCAGCGGCCAGTCCTGCTTGATCGCTTTCTCGATAACGCTATCGAAGTGGACGTCGACACGGTTTCGGACGGAACCGAGGTCGTCATCGCAGGGGTGATGGAACATATCGAGCGAGCGGGAATCCACTCCGGCGACAGCTCGTGTTGCCTGCCCCCGCAAACACTCCCCGCCGGTGTTGTGGCGGAGATCCGCGCCCAGGCAAAGATCCTCGCGCGAGCTCTCAACGTTGTGGGTCTCATGAACATACAGTTCGCGGTCTCACGGGAGGGGGAGGTTTATATCCTTGAGGTGAACCCGCGTGCCTCGAGGACCGTGCCCTTTGTGAGTAAAGCGACCGGGATTCCGTGGGCGAAGGTGGCGGCTCGGGTTATGGCCGGGAAGACTCTGGCGGAGCTCGGGATCGCTGAGCCCCCCACGACGAACTACGTCGCCGTGAAGGCGTGTGTGTTTCCCTTCAGTAAGTTTCAGGGGGTCGATACAATTCTCGGACCGGAGATGAAGTCGACCGGCGAAGTAATGGGGATTCACCGCGGGTTCGCCGGCGCGTTTGCGAAGTCCCAGTACGCCTCAGGTACGACGCTTCCAACTGGAGGTAAGGTTTTCCTGAGCGTGTGCGAGGCGGATAAGCCGGAGGCGATCGGTCTCGCCCGTAAGCTGCGGGACCTGGGGTTCACCCTCGTGGCGACCGGAGGAACCGCCCAGTTTCTCTCGGGTTATGGCATCGAGGTTGAGCCGGTACGGAAGGTTCGCGAGGGCTCACCACATATCGTTGACCTGATCGGCCGAGGGGAGATAGCGCTCGTCATTAACACCCCGGAGGGCTCCGGACCGTTTCTCGACTCCCGTTCGATTCGGCTGGTCGCAAACGAGTTGAAGGTCCCGACCTTTACCACCCTCGCCGCTGCGGCCGCTGCTGTTGATGCTATCGCGATAGTTCAGTCAGGAAGTTTGCTTGAAGTCTGCTCCCTGCAAGACTATCATACGGGCGGTCGATAGGCGCCTCCCGCGACCGGGCAAGCTCAAACCTTTGAATATTTGGGACTTTAGAGGAAACATTTCGATGAAGCGACCGATCACCCCGCGGGGTTATAACGCCATGCGAGCTGAGCTCCAACGCTTAAAGGCGACCCGGCCGGAGCTCGCTCGGGCTATCGAAGTTGCCCGCGGCCACGGCGATCTCTCGGAGAACGGGGACTACGATGCAGCGAAGGAGAAATCGGGGATGACCGAGGCGAAGATTCGCGACCTCGAAGCCAAGCTCTCCATGGCTGAGATAATAGACCCACGCAAGCTGGGACAGCCGGGTAAGGTGGTTTTCGGCGTCTCGGTGCGGATCGAAGATATGAACTCGGGGGAGGTTCGAGCACTTTCTATTGTCGGCGCGGATGAGTCGGATGTTGACCGGGGGTGGATCTCGATCGAGTCGCCGCTCGGGCGCGGGCTTATCGGCAAGGAGCAGGGGGATGTGGCGCGGGTTCAACTGCCCGCGGGAGTTCGGGAATACGAGATAACCGAGATCTTCATCGACTACATCGAGGAAAGTACCGAGGCGGTTGAGCGTTGAGGGGGCTGGAGAGGGGCATGAATAAGGTCTTTATCGTTGCGGCGACCCGGAGCGCCATCGGCAATTTCGGGGGCACCCTCATAGGGACCTCGCCAGCGGAGCTCGGTCGTGTGGTGGCCCAAGGTGCTCTCGAAAAGGCCTTCGGCGCTCGAGCTGAGGGAGCGACGGTCGACGAAGTAATCGTCGGTAACGTTCTCGGGGCTGGCCACGGTATGAACATCGGCCGGCAGGTCTGTCTTCGCTCGGGGCTCCCTGTAGGGGTTCCGGCCTATACCGTGAACAAAGTTTGTGGGTCCGGTCTTAAAGCGATTACCCTTGGGGCTCAGGCGATAGCTCTCGGAGATGCGGAGGCTGTCCTGGCTGGGGGGGTGGAGAGTATGTCTCAAGCTCCCTTCACGACTCTGGGCGCTCGGTGGGGGGCGCGGCTCGGGCACCTCTCCCTCAACGACGCGATGATTAACGACGGTCTCACCGACGTTTTTCACGGCTATCACATGGGAATCACCGCAGAGAATCTCGCTGAGCGTTTCGGAATCACCCGACACGAGCAAGATCAGTACGCGGCGGAGAGCCAGCGTCGCGCTGGAATAGCTATCACAAGCGGGTGGTTCAAAGAGGAGATCGCTCCGGTTTCGATTGAACAGCGGGGTAAAGATCCGCTGCGATTTGAGGTGGATGAGTATGTACGGGGTACTACCACCGTTGAGGGCCTCGCGAAGCTCAAGCCGGCTTTTAAGAAGGACGGGACGGTTACTGCGGGGAACGCCTCGGGGATTAATGATGGTGCCGCTTTTGTCGTGTTGATGTCCGAGCGGCGAGTTAACGAGTTAAAGCTCACACCCCTCGCCGAGCTCGTTGGTTGGGCGTCGTCGGGGGTTGAGCCGGAGATTATGGGCATCGGACCGGTGGAAGCCGTCAAGGCGGTGTGTCGAAAGACCAAACTAGAAGTCGGTGCGTTTGATCTGGTGGAAGCTAATGAGGCTTTTGCGGTTCAGGCTTTGGCGGTGGCGCGCGCGCTCGAGCTCTCCCCAGAGCGTACGAATATCGGGGGTGGGGCGATCGCACTGGGCCATCCGATCGGAGCGAGCGGCGCCCGCATCGTCGTAACCCTGCTTCACCACCTCCGTCGCACCGGCAAGAGTCTCGGCCTTGCAACTCTCTGCGTGGGGGGTGGGCAAGGTATCGCTGCGGTGGTTCGGTCGGTCCGCTAAGTAAGTCTCCGGGGCTCCGCGCGGAAGGTGCGCGGGATCACTGACTTATCGTCGCCGCGTCACTGACGGTGCGGTCCACAAATGAGTGGCTGAGCCATGTAGGGATAGGGGCGATTGATGGCCTCATTCGAGCTGGAAAAGTTTCGTAAGACGGATAGCGAAGATACATGATCTCACCAAAAACGATTGAAGAGATCAAGGAGCGGGCGAACCTCGTGGAGGTGATCGGTGAGACCGTCGCACTGAAACGTCAGGGCACCAATTTTTCGGGATTGTGCCCCTTTCATGCGGAGAAGACCCCGTCCTTTCATATCCGCGACCATGGGCGTTATTACCGTTGTTTTGGCTGCGGTGCCTCGGGCAACGTGCTCTCCTTTGTGATGGAAACAAGGGGCTTGTCCTTTCCCGAGGCGGTTGAGGAATTAGCCACACGCTTTGGAGTCGAGGTTCGAAGGGAGGGGCGGGCGAGTTCGACGGAACGCGGTACTGCCGGCGGGCGGGAGGTGTTTTTTAAGGTGAACGCCCTCGCGCAAAGATTTTTCGTTCAGCAACTCAAGGAAGCTGAGCCCGTAGCGGCACGATATCTCGTCGAGCGAGGCCTGAGGCCTGAGACTATCACCGAGTTTGGTATCGGCTTCGCTCCGCGCGGCAGAGCCGCGCTTGTGGATTTCTTACGAAGCCACAAAGCTCCACTTGAGGTAGCGATCGCCGCAGGGCTCGTTCGCCGCAACGCCCGCGGCGAGGTGTACGACGGATTTCGTGGTCGGCTGATCTTCCCAATAATGATGGATCGAAAGCATATCGCTGGCTTTGGGGGGCGCGTCATCCCCGCCTTGGTCGAACCAGAGGTCCTTAAGACGCTTCCGAAATATCTTAATTCCCCGGAGAATCCGGCGTACCAAAAGAACAAGATCCTTTACGGCCTTCCTCAAGCTCTTCATGCAATTAGGGACTCCGCTGAACTCTATCTCGTCGAGGGGTATATGGATGTGGTGGGCTTGTGGCAAGCCGGGGTCCGAAATGTGGTTGCCACCTGCGGCACCGCGGTGACTGAGAACCACGTGCGGCGACTCGCGCTTCTCGTAAATCGAGTGGTGGTGTTGTTTGACGGCGATTCGGCGGGACGAGCTGCTGCCGCCAAGACGTTTCCCTTGTTTTTGAATTCAGGACTCGATGCGCACGCGGTCTTTCTCCCGGAGGAGGATGATCCGGATTCTATTGCCCGGGCTCATGGTGAGGGTAGCGCGGCTTACATCGCCTCGCTCGAGCGAGTCTCGCTCCTCGACTGCTACGTTCGGGGGGTCGTGCGTCGACATGGGGCTGAGGACGCGCGGGGCCTCGGTGCCGCGGCGAAGGGAAAAATAGCCACCGAGGTGGCGGAGCTTCTGGCGCGGGTGAAGAACGGAATCGAACAGGCGGAGCTCGTGCAGCAAGCGAGCTTGCGTTTAATGATCGATGCGGCACAGCTCGGCGAGATGGTCTCAACCAGTCGCCCGGGGGGACGCCCTGAGTCCCGTAGCTCCGTGGGACAGGAGATCGCCCAGTCTGCTGTAACCGGTGGAGGGTCGAAGCCAAGCGACACCGAGGGCGGAAAGTCCCGGATCGAGGATCTACCGCGGGTCGATCAAGAGCTTGTGGGGGCCCTTATCGGCCTCGTGCTACAGCGGCGAGGCGATCTCTTGGGGAAGATTTTGCACGATGCCGACCTCTGTCTCAACGTTGCGCCCGCCACTCTCCGTTTCGTGCAGGGGGTGGGCGAGGCTTTGGAGCGGGGTGCTGGCGATGATGGAAAAAAAAGAGAGGCCCTTAAAGCGCTTCTCAAGGACTTCGACGAGACGTGGACCGCACATTGGAAGAGATCATACCAGATGATCGATGACCCCGCGGTAGACTTCGCCCGCACGTTTGAGGAGTGTCGGCGTAGCATTGTAAAAAGCAAGTTGAATCAAGCGGTTAAGGATATTGATCGGCTGATTTTGACTTGCCCGGATGAGAACGAGAAGATAGCGCTTCTCCAAGAGAAAGTTGCCCTGACGAAGCGGATCGCCGGGGGGTGAGTGGTTTGCCAGGGCGTTAAGCCGCTCTGTTCGTGGCTTGTTTTTTTCGCAGTCATAACTATATTAAATTTCTGACTTTTCGTGGTTAAGGGTGTCCTCAGTGGTAGATAAAAAGCGACCGAAGGCGAGACGGGTTAGTTCCAGAGCTGTGCGCAGTGCGCTCAAGTCGAAAGGGCGGGTGCGTCTCGTCAAGACTCGTGTCAAGTCGCGGGTGAAAGGAACCACCGAGCGGCGCGTCCGCGGTGTGGGAGAGCGGAGTGTCGCCAAAGTCGCGGAGAAGGTCGCGTCGAAGCGAAGTGAGATGAAGCCAGTGTCGGCTGCAGCTCCGACGAAGGGAGGGCGTTCCACGCTCGAATCGCTCAAGGGAGCCGGTGCAGCCAAGTTGACCGGTGGTGACGCGACACTCAACACAACCTTGAATAGCCCGTCGGGCAAAGCGAACGGATTAGCCAAGGCTCGGCGGCTGGAAGCGGCGCCGGTAGACGGTGCTGAAGCGCCCAAAATCGAAAAGGCGAAATCGAAGGTTGATGATGAAAGCGAGGTGAGTCGTCTCATCGATCTGGGCAAAGAGAAGGGCTACCTCACCTTAGACGATCTCAACGAGGCGCTTTCTTCGGAGATGGTGTCAGAGGATCAGATCGACGACGTTATCTCGATGTTCGGCGAGCACGACATCGACGTCATCGACCAAAGCCCGGAGAATTTCGACGAAGAGATCGATCCGGGGATCGCACCAGCCCCGGTCGACGACTCCCTTGATGCCTCATCGCTTGGCAAGAGCACCGATCCGGTCCGCATGTACCTCCGCGAAATGGGGAATGTGAGCCTGCTCACCCGCGAGGGAGAAGTGGTTATCGCCAAAAAGATCGAATCGGGTCAGAAAGCCGCGACGGAGCAGGTCCTCCTGCAACCCCGCTCGCTGCAGTACGTGGTCGATCTCTTTGATCAGGTAAAGAACGACCAGGTGCGGTTGCGGGATCTCTTCGAGGAGGAAGAGGCAGAGCAAACCGACGCTGAGGGAGAGAAGGAGGAGGCTGAGGAAACGCCGCCACCACGCGATGACGAGGGCGAGTACGACGAAAGCGGCGAGCCGGCTGAGGTGAAGACCGTCAGCGAAGAGGAGGAGGCTCTGAAGAAGGCGTTTTTGAAAAAGGCGACCGTCTACAAGAAGTCGATCCGAGAGACGAAGCGACTTTTTGATGAACTTAATGCCGCGCGTCTGGCGGGAAAGAAAAACGTCGCCGAGATCGAGCGAAAGTATAACCGCACGTTGGCTGGCAACGCGGTGAAGATCGAGAAGCTAAATCTCAACGGTAAGCAGCTCGTGAAGATGGCTACCTTGGTGAAGGAGATCTTCGATCACGCCCGCGCCGCGAGCACCGAGCTCGGGTATCTGGAAAGAAAATACGGTCGTTCGAACAGCGAGATCGCCACCAATAAGCTTGATCTGCTCTCCGACAATCAGCTGCAGTTTAAGCGAGCCTGTCGTCGTCTAAAGATGAAGGCGACGGATGCGCGCGATTTGGCGATCGCGCTCAAGGAGGTCGATCTTAAGATCCGCGCTCTCGAAGATCAGGCGCTGATGGACCTCAAAGCATTCGAGACCTCGGTCCGCGTTCTCAAAGACGGCGAGGTGCGGGCATATGAAGCCAAGCGTGAACTCGTCGAGGCGAACCTGCGGCTCGTTGTCTCCATCGCGAAGAAGTATACCAACCGCGGATTGCAATTTTTGGATCTGATCCAGGAAGGCAATATCGGCCTCATGAAGGCGGTGGATAAATTCGAGTACCAACGAGGTTATAAGTTCTCGACATACGCAACGTGGTGGATTCGTCAGGCGATCACCCGTGCGATCGCGGATCAGGCCCGTATTATTCGGATACCCGTCCACATGATCGAGACGATCAATAAGTTGGTGCGAACCTCGCGCTCGCTCGTTCAGGAGCTGGGGCGTGAGCCGACGCCTGAAGAGATCGCCGCGAAGATGGAGATTCCGATCGATAAAGTTCGTAAGGTTCTCAAAATAGCCAAGGAGCCAATTTCGCTGGAGACTCCGATCGGTGAGGAGGACGACTCCCACCTGGGCGACTTCATCGAGGACAAGCGGGTCGTGTCGCCGGCCAATGCAGTGGTGAACATGAACCTCCAGGAACAGACCCGCAAGGTTCTGGCAACGCTGACCCCGCGGGAGGAAAAGGTGCTCCGGATGCGTTTTGGCATCGGCGAGAGGAGCGATCATACCCTCGAGGAAGTCGGGCAGAATTTTGACGTTACCCGGGAGCGTATTCGGCAGATCGAAGCGAAGGCGCTCCGGAAGCTTCGGCATCCGAGTCGGAGTAAGCGTCTAAGGAGTTTTGTCGACCAATAGGCCGCTCCGAGGCACACCGTCCACTGTGTGAGGTTCTATGTTTCGAGTGCTGTTGCGAACCGTTCTGGTCTCTTTTCTGGTCTCCCCCCTCATTGGGTGTGGCAAGTACGGTCGTCCTCTCCCACCGGAGGTTTTCGGGCCAGCTGAGGTGACGGATCTGGCCGCGCGAAACGAAGGCGCCGGTCTTTTGTTGTCGTGGCGCGCGCCATCAAAGGATGTGCGTTCTCGCGAGCTGAAGTCGATCGATGGTTACAGAGTCGTTCGGGCCACGTTGCCGGTCGGAGCGACTGGCTCAGCGGAGCCTGGTCAGGAGCAGGCGAAAGGCGCGGTGTCGTTTCAAGAGAGCGCATTCATTGAGGATACGCACCTCGCGGTTCTCGGCAAGCTTCGCAATGCCGCTCGAGCTGAGGGACGTAACCCTCGGCACGTCAAGGGAGATCCCGCACTCACTCGCTTTACGTTCCTCGACACAACTGTGAAGCCGGGAGAGGCCTATCTTTATAAGGTCGTTCCGATCAATCAAGGAGGCATCGAAGGCCTCGTACGTGAAGGGGTGCGAGTCTCTTTTCAGCGGGGCGAGAGCACCATCTCCGCAGTGCCGCTCTCTGACCTTGAGGGCACATTGCTTGAGACCTCAGTTGGGGAAGACGCGCTGGAGGTTGATTGATGAAGTCTCTCCAGCCCGTCTTCTGCGGAACATATCCGGCGATCGTGACGCCGTTTAATGAGAGCGGGTCGGAGGTTGACTACGGTTCGTTTCGTGAGCTCCTCGACTTTCAGATCGAGGGCGGCGTTCGCGGGGTCGTCGTGTGTGGCTCGACCGGCGAGACCGCGACCTTGTCTGAGGAAGAGTATCGCGCCGTTGTGTCATTTGCTCAGAAGCACGTCTCCGGGCGCGCCCAAGTTATCGGAGGTATTGGAGCAAGTAGCACGAGCCGCGCGGTTGAGTTAGCGCGATTCCTGTCCGACAGTGGCGTTGACGGTATTTTGCTCGTTACCCCACCGTACAATAAGCCCACTCAGAACGGCCTATTCGCTCACTTCGCAGCGGTTCATGCGGCCGTGGATACTCCGATCGTGGCCTACAACGTTCCGGGGCGGACGGGGAGTAACCTTTTGCCCAAGACCGTGGCCCGCCTCGTCGATGCGGGGATTATCGTTGCGCTGAAGGAGTCCTCCGGCTCGATGGACCAAGTGCTGGACATTCTGGCGCTGGTGGGGGACCGCCTGGCGCTCCTGTCCGGAGAGGATTCCTTAATTCACGCCACGATGGCGAGCGGTGGCGTTGGCGCGGTCTCTGTGGTGGCGAACGTCGCCCCGCAACTGGTTTCGCGGCTGACGGCGGCAGCGCTCGCGGAGGAATGGCGAGCCGCACGCGATCTTCAGCGCGAAATGCTTCCGCTCGCGCGGGCTGTCTTCACCGAGACGAATCCGATTCCTATCAAGGCAGCGTTGTGTCTTAAGGGGCTCATTCGTTTCCCCACCACGCGACTCCCGCTGACGCCGGCCGAGCCTGCGACTATCGAGCTCTTGAAGCGAGTCCTCGGATTATGATGAAAGTTTGTCTTGTCGGCGCCTCTGGGCGTATGGGCACCCTGTTGCGAGAATCCATCGCCCGTGCGGTGGATTGTGAGCTTAGGAGCGTGTTCGTCCGTAAGCGCGACGCTCTTCCCGCCGCCGATTGGGCGAACATCATCGTTACCTCCGATCTTAAGGAAGCTGTCCTCGGGGCGGATATCGTCATCGACTTCTCGAGCCCGTCTATCTCCCAAGCGGTGGTGGAGGTGTGCTCCAGCTTAGGAGTGCCGCTCCTCCTCGGCACGACCGGACACACCCCTGCGCAGCGCGAAGCCCTTTCCACGGTTGTGCCCCGGGCCCCGATTCTTTTCGCGCCGAATACATCAGTCGGCGTATTCGTTTTGGGGGAACTCGCTCGGGCTGCGTCTCAAATGCTGGGGGAGGGGTTTGATATGGAGATATTCGAGCTCCATCATCGGGCGAAGCTCGACGCCCCCTCCGGCACCGCGCGCCTCCTCGGTGAGGCGCTTGCCGGGAGCACCGGGTTAGTTGATCGCACCGCCGGTGGCGCGCGAGAGCCGCTCTCGGTTGGGGGGGCTTCGCTAAGGGGAGGGGACGTTCCGGGTGAGCACACCGTTTTCTTTCTTGGTAGCGGAGAGCGTCTTGAGCTCATTCACCGGGTACGCGACCGCTCAGTCTTTGCGGACGGCGCGTTAAGGCTCGCGCGCGAGTTGGTCCGGCGCCCGCCGGGGGTCTATTCCGTCCGAGATATCGTCCGCCCGTGATATCGAGGCGAGCCCCGCGGAGTGTGTTTACGAGCTCCCCAATTCTTCGATTGCTGCAACCGGGCTGAGCTGCTATAAGCTCAATAGAACCTTGTTTTTAAGTTAAAACGGTCGGTTTAGGCAACACTTTGTTTTTGCAAAACAATTTCTTGCCCGACCCTCCGCGGTTGTCTATATTCAAGCGATGTTTTTTTTCAGGTAACCGCTTTTATTTTGGGGCTTTATGGTTAAGCGCGAAAAAGCAAACTACATGATCCAGTCGGTCTCCCACGCTCTCGACGTCCTTGAGGAGCTTGCGAAGGCCGGGGCAGAGGTTGGGGTCACCGAGTTATCGAAGCGCCTAAAGCTTCACAAGAACAACGTCTTCCGGCTTCTGGCGACGTTAGAGCTTCGTGGTTACGTTGAACAGAATTTTGATTCCGAAGATTACCGCCTTGGAGTGAAGTCTTTGCAGCTCGGGCAGGCCTATCTAGCGCAGAGCTCGCTCGTGGCGAAAGCGCTGCCGGTGCTGCGCTCCTTAAGTGAGAAGACCGGCGAAACGGTGAGCCTCGCCACCTTACAGAACGGTCAGGTTCAATTCCCTTTAAGCGTTGAGTCGAAGCGCCCTGTAAAGGTTGCTCCGCGGGTGGCGGTTTCATTCCCGGCCAAGATGAACGCTGCTGGTCGTCTTTTAACCGCCCAACTTACCGACGCTGTTTTGGCGGAGATATTGGCCACCAATACCCCCCAAGACGCTGCTATTAAGAGTCAGCTCAACGAGCTACGGAACTCAGGTCAGGTGATCGATCGCGGCGCCACGGAGGCTGACGTTGTAGCGCTGTCCCGCATCGTCCGCGGTGCGAAGAACGAGGTTGTGGGGGCTATCGAGATTTTGGCGCCGCTCTATCGGGCGAAGGTCGAGAACCTCGTCCCGCTCCTCGAAGAGGCGGCCACCGGCTTATCGGTTTCACTCGGGTCAGCAACGAGGACGGGACTTGCTGCTTCGATGGAGAAGGAGGTCACCCGCTCGGCTGAGGAGCGCAAGCTGGCCGAGTAGGAGCGGCCTCGACGCAGGCGCGTCGGAAGGGGGCGGGGGTGTTTGGCTCTCGGCCCCTTTTGTTTTTGTCTCGTAGCGCTTGATTTTACGGTGAGTTTTTTCGGGAGGTTGTTCTTAAATGGGGTCACACGACTATGCGACTTTTGGTCTCTCTGAAGAGCAAGTAGCGCTTCAGCTAGAGGCTCGTCGCTTCGCGCAGGCCGAGATCGTTCCCGTAGCGGGGCACTACGATGAGAGCGCGGAGTTTCCCGACGCAATTATTAAGAAGGCCCACCAGGTCGGACTCCTTAATCTCGCTCAAGATACAGCACTGGGAGGCACCGGACTTTCGGTGACCGATACCTGCCTCGTGGTGGAAGAGCTCGCTGCGGGGTGTGCGGGCTTTACGACCTCTATGGTCGCGAACGACCTCGCGCTTTTGCCGATAGCGCTTGGCGGGACCCCGGCTCAGAAGGAGGCCTTTATCCGCCCGATAGCTCAATCGGGGGCGATGGTGTCGTTTTGCCTCTCGGAACCGGGCGCGGGTTCGGACGCTGGTGGGCTCGCAACGACAGTGGTCGATGATGGGGATAGCTATGTCATTAACGGCTCCAAGCAGTGGATTACCAACGGTGGGATCGCGCGGCAGTTTACCGTCTTCGCAACCATCGATCGAGCGAAGAAACACAAAGGCATCTGCTGTCTCGTAGTCCCAGGGGATACGCCGGGGATTCGCCGGGGGGCGCACGAGCGGAAGATGGGGCAGCGTTGCTCCAACACGGTTCCGATTACGTTTGAGAACGTTCGTGTCCCCAAGGCGAATATGATCGGCGCACCGGGGGAGGGTTTCTCAATCGCGATGCGGACCCTCGATCTCACCCGACCGATGACGGCGATCCTCGCCGTCGGCATCGCCCGAGCGGCGTTCGAACATGCGGTGCGCTACGCCAAGGAGCGAAAGCAGTTCGGGCAGCCGATCGGGAAATTTCAGGGTGTCCAGTTTATGCTGGCCGACATGGCTACTGAGATTGAGTCCGCGCGCCTTTTGGTGATGCGTTCGGCGGCGATGCTCGACGCGAAGCTCGATGCAACGCTGATGTCGAGCATGGGTAAGCGGGTGGCGGCGGACATGGCGATGCGGGTGACCACTGACGCGGTGCAGATCTTCGGTGGGTATGGGTATACCAAAGATTATCCGGTCGAGAAGTTGATGCGCGACGCCAAGCTGATGCAGATCTACGAGGGGACGAGCCAAATCCAGCGTGTGGTCATCGCCCGCGAGCTGCTTAAGGATTAGCTCAAGCCTGACAGTGTACTTCGCCTTGGGTTAATTTTCGCTCAGCCAGTGCTCAACGCGCCGGTGTCTTGGAGCCGTTCGAACGATGGTCACACTTTGCGACATATCCCGTAGCTTTGTGCGCGGCTCAGTTTCGATAGTGGCGCTTCGTCCACTGTCGGTGCAGTTTGCGCCGGGCGAGTTTGTCGCTATCACCGGACCGTCGGGAAGCGGTAAGAGCACCCTCCTGAATATCATCGGACTCACCGACGCTCCGACGACCGGGACGGTCGACCTGGGTCGTGGTCCGATCGATTTCGCCCGGGAGTCTATGCTCGTCGCTCATCGGCGTGAGGTGGTGGGCTATATTTTTCAGGCTTTCAATCTTATAGCCGCGCTTACCGCTCGCGAGAACGTCGCGGTCAGCCTTCTTCTGCAGGGCTGGGATTACCACCAAGCGCTTACCGAAGCGGACGCCGCGCTTCAGCGCCTGGGGGTGCATCACCGACGGCTCCACCTTCCGTTCGAGTTGTCGGGTGGTGAGATGCAACGGGTGGCGATCGCTCGGGCGATCGTTCATCGCCCCCAACTCGTCGTTGCTGACGAGCCGACCGGCAATCTCGATTCGGCGAACGGCGAGGCGGTACTCGCGATATTGCGGGAGCTCGCGGCGGATGGGTGTACAGTTATTATGGCTACCCACAGTGCCGCCGCGATCGGCGTATGTGACCGGGTGCTTGAGCTCCGTGATGGTAGGGTCGTCGCGTGAGTCGCTCGAGCCGCGGAGTCGCCCATCTTCTGCTCACCCACGGCGTTCGTCGGCTTATGCACGAGCGCTCGCGGGCGGCGCTCCTCCTCGCCGCCGTCGCTCTCGGCGTTGCGGTTCTCGTCGCGGTTCTCTATGCGAGCGACGCAAGTGTCCGTTCCTTTCAGAGTTCGATCGTCGGTCTCAGTGGGGAGGACGCCGTTGAGATTCGGGCTCGCGGAGGTTTGTTTCAAGTCTCCGAACTTGATCCACTGTACGGAGAACTACGCCATCATTTTGAGGTGATACCGTTTTGGGAGGGGCGGGGCACGGTGGGAGACCGTTCGGTTTCGGTCATCGCCATCGACCCGTTCAGCTTTGAGGATTTTTATTCGAAGACCGAGGGGGGAGGTGAGGAGCGTTGGTGGGGGACTTCGACAACCCTTGCTGCCTTAGGGCTTCAGGAGGGCGAGCTCGGCTCCGTCGCGATCGCTGGAGCTGTCGTCGCATTGCCGATCGCCACAACCCCTCCGGAGCGGCGCAGGGGGGTGGTGGGCGATGTCCTCGTCACCACGTTGACCGCGCTCCCTGAGCGCTCCGGCGTGCACGCGATCAAGCTCTACCCCCGTAGCGAAGCGCCCCTGGCGGATTTCGCCGCCCTCGAGGTTACGCTGCGGGGGCTTAATTCACGATTTTTTCTCTCCAATCCGCAGCAGCGGAGTGAGCAGGCTGAGCGGCTATTCGAGGCGTTTCGTCTCAATATCGGAGTTTTGGTCGTGATGACGATGTTGGTGTGCGCCTTCGTCGTATTTGGGGCCTCGCAGCTTACCGTCTCAGCCCTCCACCGTGAACTTGCGGTTCTCCGAACTCTCGGTTTTAGCCGTCCGCAGCTCGGTGCAGTGGTCCTTGCCGAGGCGACGATTCTCGGTGGTCTTGGGACGTTGGTAGGGCTTACTCTGGGACGTCCGCTTACCGAATGGTGCGCCACGCTGTTCTTACAATCGGTCGCGGCCCTTTATTCTGGAGGCAAGCCGCCCGCCGACCTGTGGGGCCGCCCCCTTTTTGAGATCCTGCCTCTCGCCCTGATGGGCGGGGTCGGGTTGTGTCTTTTGGGGGCCGCGGTGCCATCTCTTCGGGCAGCTCAGACCTCTCCGGGGCTCGTCTCGAGGGCTGGTATTCAAGCTGTTCCCCACGGGTTTGGTCGGTATCTAGCTGGCGCGCTGGGGGCGCTCGCTCTTGCGGTCTTAGGAACGCTGCTCGCTCCTCGGTTTAACTCCCCAGCGCTTGCCCACCTGGCGGCGTTCGGTACCGTCGGTGTACTCGTTGGTGCGGCGTGGCCACTTCTTGATCGGCTCGCCCGGGCGGCTCGTCCGGTTCTCGCTGCGCGTCTGGGGGTGGCGGGGCTGTTGGGTGCGGCGAACGTTACAGCCGGGGTGCGGGTTGTCGGGGTCGCTGTCGCTACGAGCGCAGTGGGGCTTTCGCTCCTTATCGGCCTCGGCGTGATGGTGTCGAGTTTCCGCGCAACCCTCACCGACTGGATCGGCTACACCATCCGAGCCGACCTCTTCGTGCGCCCTATCGCTGTTGGCTCGATTGATCGCCCGGCGCGCCTTCCGGAGGACTTTGAGAGCACAGTCGCGCGGTTCCCCGGAGTATCCTCGGTGGTTCGGTTCGCCTCGTTTGAACACTCATCACCTCTCGGCTCGATGACGGTCGGAGGGCACGACTTCACCCTCCCGGCCCACGGGAGGGTATTCCGGTGTATCGCTGGGGTGCTCGACCCGCTCGTCCTTGCGTCAACGGACTCAGTGATCGTTAGCGAAGCCGCCGCCCGGAAGCTCCAGGTCGGGGTAGGCGGAACGGTCTCGATCGGTGCAGTCCGAGCAAGGGTTGTGGCGATATACAAGGATTACAGCTCGGAACACGGGGTGATACTGTTCGAGCTCGAGCGATTCCGGAGGCTTTTTGGCGTTACGGCGCTGACCTCTGCCGCGATCCATGTCGAGCGCCCCGAACTTATCGACGGGGTTCGCCGAGGACTTTTGGACTCGTCGGTGGGGGGCGAGATTACGGTCCAACACAACGATGAGCTTCGCGCAACGATACTCTCGATATTCGACCAAACGTTTCAGATCACCGACCTGATGCGATTTATCGTCGTGATTATTTGCGCCCTCGGTTTTATTCTCACCGTGATGCAGCTCCACACTGAACGCCGCCGTGATATTCAGACTCTCAAAACGTTGGGGCTCTCTCGGCGCGGGCTCCGCTGGGGCGTGTTTGTGGAGGGCGTGCTATTGGTTGCGCCGGCGGTAACGCTCGGGCTCCTCGGGGGCACGGCACTCGCGCTCATCTTGATTTGCCTCGTGAACCCGCTCTCCTTTGGCTGGACGTTAGATTTTCGTCCGACAGTGGCGGGGTATGCCGGCCCTGTGGCAGTGGTGCTCATCAGTACGGTTTGCGCCGCCGCCGTGGTGGCTATTCGGCCGGAGGTTGGTGTAAGCGAGAAGGGGTGTGAGGATGAGTAGAAAAGGACTAGTGGGACCTTGGTGGTCGCTGAGGGTGTTCGTAGCTGCGTTTACGCCACTTCTCTTTGTGACGAACGTTGCGGTGGGAGAGTCGGCGCACCGCTTTACGCCGGCGATCCCCGGTGCTGTTGTCACGCTGCCTAACGATCACGGTGTTCATCCGGAATATGAAACCGAATGGTGGTACTACACCGGCCACCTGGTGCCGGAGGGGGAGGACCTCTTCTCAAGTGATCGTCGGTATGGATTTCAGCTGACATTCTTTCGGCGGGGAGTGGCCTCCAATGATGGCTCGGTAGCGCAGATTTACCTCGCTCATGCTGCGTTCTCAGATATCGGCGCGGGGCGTTTCGTGTCGGATAGTCGGCTCGCCCCGGAGCGGCTTGGATTTGCGCGAGCAGCGCGCGGGCGTTTGGACGTGCGAAACCTCGATTGGAGCGCGGAGCTCGTCGCGGGGGAGCATTTGCTGAGATTTAGTTTGCCCGCCCTCGCCCCGGAGCTTGAGTTCCGTTTCCTCGGCACCGACGCACCGCCCATCCTCAACGGAGAGGGGGGCTTTAGCCGCAAGAGCGGGTGCGCGAGTTGCGCATCGATGTATTACTCGGTCCCCCGAATTGAGATCCGTGGTCATGTCGTTGATCGAGGCACGCCGGTATCTGTGCGTGGCATCGCGTGGATGGATCATGAATACATGTCGAACGCACTCGAATCGAACCAGGTCGGTTGGGACTGGGTGAGTCTGATGTTCAAGGATGGTACGGACCTTATGTTGTTTCGTATCCGCACAGCGGATGGGTCCCCCCCGTTTCTTTCCGGTACGGTTCGTCGCGCCGGCGTCACCAATTCTCTTCGAGCGGACCAGATCGTGATGACACCCCTTGGCGAGCCGTGGAAGAGCCCACGGAGCGGCGGGGCTTATCCCATCGCCTTTCGGCTTAAGGTGGCGGATTTCGGTATTAACACTACCATTAAGAGCCTGATGCCCGATCAAGAGGTGGCGGCAAAGGGGGAGGATGGGATCGCCTACTACGAAGGCGCGGTTCGGAGCGACGACCGGGAGGCGGTGGGGTATCTTGAGATGACCGGATATGCTGAGCCGCTCGGCAACCGCCTATAGCGAGTCCTCAGGCCTGGGAGCGCCTCGCTCTGAGGCCTGAATTGAACTACCGATGGGCCCGCATGTGGGTGAGTTCGGTTATTTTTCGACCGAGGCGCTGCTCAAAGACCGCCTCAGAGAGGCCGAAACTCTCGCGGAACGCATCCGATTTATCGGCACCATCCCGAAGTGCGTCGAAGTACCGGCGTAGCCTGCCGTATCCGAAGCCACGGACGAGCGAGTTTGCCGCCACTAACGATTGCGCATACGCAGCTGGCACCATCGCGGTGTCGAGTTTCGTAAACCCCCCTTGAAGCAGTCGGAACGGCACCGGACGGTTGTCTCTCATCCAATCCTTGAGTGCTTGGAGGAGCAAGGGGTTCTCCGGTCCCTCCTCAAGTTGAGCGAGACCCTCATCCAACCAGCCGATACACCGATTCCGCGTCAGCGCACCGTTGACCGCGTGTGAGAATTCGTGGCGCACAGAGCGATAGATGTTCTCGTAATCGATCGGCTCAGAGGTGGACAGGGGAATGATTATCTGTCCCCGATAAAACATCGCGTTCGTCCAGGTGGGTGCACCGGTCAGGGCGTAGAACGTCTTCTGCTCAAGCAGTCGTACCGATGTTTCAAAGGGAGGAATCTCACCGAAGATGTGGGTGAAGTACTGGTGCGCGTCCTTAATATCACGGGAGATTCGGTGGGCTAGGGGTTCCCACGCCTTTGGTGAAATGAGTGTCAGCTTGGCGCCCCCCGCGAGGTCGATCGGCGATAGGGTAACCGGCGTTACCGTTGGGTCCGCTGATAACCGCGCACGTGGCTCGTCGGCTACCGGCTCGTCGGCGAATGCCGGGCTAAAACCCAACAAAAGCGCCACAAAACCGAGCGATAACCAGCCCGAGAGCGTGCTGCGCCGCCCCAAGTTTTCCTTTACAAGCCCGAAACTATTGAACATACTCAAGTCCCGTTCCCGCCGACTCGGCTCTACAGTACGGTCGGCTCTTCGAGGGAAAAACATTAAGGAGAATCGCGTATGTCCCCCCGAGTGACCCCCCGAGTGAAGGAGATCTTGTCGTGGTACCGCGCCGATAATTTCGGGGTTGTGACAAACCTTGCGCGAATGTTGTCGCACGGCACCCTCGCCGGCACAG
>JBILDU010000132.1:0-6643 GCA_044352465.1 Bdellovibrionota bacterium | reverse complement strand
GGGAAGATGGTGATATTGCCGGTGGATCAGGGATTCGAGCACGGCCCAGCGCGGAGCTTTGCGGGCAATCCGGCGGCGTTCGACCCCGCCTACCATTTCGAGCTGGCGATCGAGTCGGGCTGTAACGCCTACGCAGCGCCGTTCGGACAATTGGCCTCCGCTCATGGCGACTACATCGGGCAGATCCCCGTAATCGTGAAGGTGAACAACAGCGATTCTTTATATCCAACGAAGAAGCCGGTGCCGGCGATTACCTGCTCTGTTAAAGATGCGTTGCAGCTCGGCGCCGTTGCGATCGGATTTACGATTTATCCCGGTTCGGAGTTCCGCACCGAGATGTATCAAGAGGTTCGTGAGATCGGCGAAGAGGCGCGGAGTTACGGCCTCCCAATGGTGGTTTGGTCGTATCCCCGCGGTGAGGCGATCTCGAAGGACGGCGAGACCGGTATCGATGTGATCGCTTACGGGGCCCACATCGCCTGTCAGCTCGGGGCTCATATCGTGAAGGTTAAGCCCCCGACCGCCTTCGTTGAGCAAGATGCTGCGAAGAAGGTTTATGAAAAGGCCGGCGTCAAGATCGGCTCGCTTGCTGAGCGTACCCGTCACGTCGTCGACTGTTGCTTCGGTGGTAAGCGCATCGTTATTTTCTCCGGGGGCGAGGCCAAGTCCGATGAGCACATTGTGGAGGAGATCAAAGCTTTGAATGCTGGTGGGTCATTCGGAAGCATCATGGGGCGGAACGCCTTCCAGCGGCCCCGAGCTGAGGGAGTGAAGATACTTCGCGAGGTTATGAGCATCTACCGAGGGGCGTAGGTTGCGAGGGCGACGGCCGTGCTCAAAGACGGCCGTGCTCAAAAGCGGTGCGGTTTGACATACCGTCCCCCGGTGATTACAATTAAGGGGTCGGTTTCAAAGCTTTTAGTGTTTGCATTTACGATAATTTAGGTGACTTATGGGCGGATGTGGCGGTGGTGGATGTGGCTCTAAAGAGACATCAACCGGCGGTTGTGGCTCCTCAGCGACCCCTTCAGCTGTGTCGATGGGTGGCACCACAATTGAGGGCGCCCCGGTGGTCTTTACTCCAGCGGCGATTGAAGCTGTTCGTAACGCGATAGCTCAGGAAGGTGAGCCCGGCGACGGTCTAAGGGTTTCCGTGGTCGGTGGTGGCTGTTCCGGCTACCAGTATAACCTCGACTTCGACAAAGAGGCGCGGATGGGGGACACGACTATCGATGCTGGCGGTATCAATGTTTTCATCGACCCGATTAGCGCTGGATACCTTCAGGGCACTGTGGTTGATTTCGTCTCCGGACTTCAGGGCACGGGCTTTAAGTTCAACAACCCGAATGCGAAGCGCTCGTGTGGATGTGGGAATTCCTTCAGCTAAGCGAATTTCCAAATAGGCGAAAAGCGTCCCTCGAGGGCGCTTTTTTTTTGCCAGCGCTCGGTGGTTCTCTTAAGGCGATGCCACTTTCCCGTCTCAGTGAGATGTGAGCACCGGGGCGGAGCTCAGAGCCCCAAATAAAAAAACTTATTGAAGGGGACACTCCTGCCCCGCTACTCTGGGATCTACAGGAAGAAAATATGAAAAGGGGCACCAGAGAAGTGACTCGACGTAATTTAGGAAAAGCTCTCCCGGCTATGTTCCGATTGATCCCGGTTTTGCTTCGCCCAGCCCCTCAGGGGCTCACAGCAGCCTTTTTTGCGCCCGCTGTTCTTTTACCACTCCTCAGCGGTTGCGCCTTTGCACCGCCCGCGCCAGAGGTCGTCGCTCCGCACTACGAGATCGAGGTGGAAACGGTGGAGGCTCAAGCGGCTAGCGCTGTGGCTTCGACGCCGCTTGAGTTCTTGGTTCCTCTTAAGGAGGCTGATGGGGCCTGGGCAAGAGCCCGGTTGTTTTTCTCGCAGTACGTCAGCGGAGATGCGGTTGTAACTGAGGTCTCGGAGCGAGCGAGCGAGATCTCAACCGCCACAGAGAACGGCGAGAAGTTTCGGTATAAAGTCCGGCGGACGATCACGCCGAATGGGTATCGTTTCGTGGTTGAGTGCGCCCCGATGAAAGGGGGCGAGCCAGTTTTTCCGGCTCAACAGAACGCGCGCAACCTGGCTCGATTTATTCGAGAGGGGACTCTGGAGCTGACCCTCCTGGCGCGGTAGCGCTCCAGTTTGCCCGGCTGAGCACAACCCCGGCCACGACGAGTTTTGGGTGCTGAACTATGCGGATGGTGAGAGCGATCGTTGCACCATCTCGGTGCGGTAAGTGGGTCACGGCCCTAAATCCGGCCAGGTCATCCGCCCATTCAAGCACCGTTTCGCGGTAGCGCATCGACGCCCGATAAAGCGGCACGATCGCTTTATAGAGCGCCTCTCGAGCCGAGAAAATCATTATCGTCCGGCGTTCGGTGTCCGCCGCATTGGCCCAAGCGACCTCTCCCGGCGAGGCGATCCGACCGAGAAGCTTCGGATTCACCTGCCTAACCCGTTCGATGTCGAGCCCCACGGATGCGACCGATGGGTTAGAGGTTATTGCGGCGACCGCGAGAATCTCGCCATCCACCTCAGTATGACTTATCGACCCGGTGACACCTGCTGGCCAATCGGGGGAACCGTCAGCACGTTTCGCAATTTCCAACGAGCTGTAACCGAGCTCGGAAAGGGCAGCTAGGGCCGCGCGTCTGCCGAGATCGAACTCTAATCGCCTCGAAGCCGCACGGCCAATGTGGGAATGGCCAAGAGCGCTGGGCAAAACGCTCGACTTCGCCGCACGGTCGGCGCGCATCGCTTGAAAAACGAACGAACGGTCAAAGGGGGAGGTTATCTCCATACGGCGAGGACACAAAAAAGGGGGACACTCCACCCCGGCCAAACGCTACCGAACTCGGCTCAAACATAGAAGAAGCTCAATATCCTACCCCGAAATGGAGCTAAATACCGAAATCTCCTCATTCTGAACAAACATCCAATAAGACTCGTTGCCGTCGTGTCGTAAGCGGTAACCGATTGTTATCACAACGTAAATGCGCAGGCCGTGGCGCCTACACGGAGGGTGTCTTGCCTTAAAAAGGGCGAGCCTGAGCGATTCGGGGTCAAGTCATTAGAACGAGCAGTCGAAGAAAACGGTCAGGGGCTATCTAGCTGGCCCCCAAAGCATCCCATTTATGTGACGACCGAGGTCTTGGATGACCGACGTCTCTCGGGCGGATGTTTCGGTGTCTTAGGTCGTAAGAGGTTCGATGGGTGGTTTCATGCGACGGGTTGTTGTTCGGGGGGCGTTTTTAGCCCTTACCGCCGGGCGAGCGTTTGCAGCTCCCCTTGAGGCGGTTCCCGACGAGTACCTGGTTGAGTTTTACGACGCCGACCTTTCAATAAGCGCAGCCCAGTCTACCGGCGTTGCGCCGAAAACCCTTGCTAACGGGCGCACAATCAATTCAAAAATCAAGCTCCTCAATCGTAAGGGGGCTGTACCGCGCCCAAGCGATCTGGCCGTGAGTGCTGCCCGTGCGGTGCAAGAGGGAGACTCCTTCTGCGCCTCCCTTTCAAAGCAACTTGTCCGTTCGTGTAGCCCAAACTACATCGTTCGCGCCTCACGCACCCCCAATGACGTCAGCTTTCAATCGCTCTGGGGCCTAGGAGCACAAAGTGGGGCCGATGCCCGCCCAGCGTGGGACCTCACCACCGGATCGCGGGACATCGTGGTTGCGGTTCTCGATTCCGGAGTCGACTACAACCACCCAGACCTCGTGGCGAACATGTGGCGTAATCCGGGTGAGATTTCCGGCAACGGGCTCGACGATGATGGCAACGGGTACGTCGACGATGTTCACGGAATCGATGCGATTTCGGGCAGTGGGAATCCTCAAGACCTTAACGGTCACGGCACTCACGTCGCGGGTACGATCGGTGCCACCGGGGACAATTCAATCGGTGTGGTCGGAGTCAACTGGGAGACCTCAATTCTGGCGCTCCGGTTTCTCGATGCGGAGGGTGGCGGAACTCTCGCTGACGCGATCGAAGCGCTGAACTACCTTCTCGACCTCAAGGAACGGGGGGTTAACGTTCGAGTCGTAAATGCGTCGTGGGGTGGTGGAGGTTACTCCGAGCCGTTTAAGCAGGTTCTGGAGCAACTAAACTCCCACGGTATAGTCTTCGTGGCAGCCGCCGGAAACGAATCGAACGATAACGATCTACGGCCGGCTTATCCAAGCAGCTACGAGGTCGCTAACGTGCTCTCAGTCGCCGCGCTCACCGAACAGCAGAACCTCGCCGGTTTTTCGAACTACGGGGCGAATAGGGTCGATTTGGCCGCACCTGGTGACGACATTCTCAGCACCGTCCCGGGTGGATACGCCTCGTACTCGGGAACCTCGATGGCGACACCCCATGTGGCTGGAGCGATCGCACTCCTCCTCGCCCAAGAGCCGAGCCTCTCCGCGCCCCAGGTCGTCACCCGTCTCTTTGATACGGCGGTAGCTCTGCCAAGCCTGGACGGTCTCACCCGTACCGGCCGCGCCCTCAACATCGGGCGCCTCGTGCGAAATGAAACTACTCCGTTTGAACCTACCCCGATTGCAGATCTCGTTTGTCGCTACGACGTTGTCACCACTCGTTACGGCCGCGATAAGAGCGCCGACCAAGGAACGCTGGTACACTCCGGCGATGAACTTGGCTTTGTCTCGTTAAGCCTGCCCTTTGAGTTCCCCTTCCATAAGGAGAGCTTTTCAACCGTTACCGTCTCCCCGAACGGGGTACTCTATATGGGCAGCGGCCCTGGGGATACCGTCTTCGATTATAATCCGGGTGAGACAGCTCCCCGGCGATCGATCGCGGCGTTCCACGCCGACCTTTTGGCTGCCCGGGGTGGGGGCGGGGTTCGGGTTGCCATGCACCAAGACAGAGTCACATTCAGATGGGTTTCGCACCTCTATGGCTGGAGTGAGGGAACCGTTGGGGTGACCCTGACCCTTTTTCCCGATGGCTCGATTCGAGATTCGATTGAATTCTCCGACCTCACTACCGAGCTCGTGGCCCAAATGGGGGCAACGATTGGGTTGGCGGGACTGGTATCGGAGAGCGCCTTTACCTACACAACCGGGGGAAGCGCTATTCGCGATGGGCTCGAGCTCAGCTTCATCCCAGCCTGTGACGGGACCATAAAGAGCTCCCGAGTTACCCAGATTCGGGTGAACTCGAGTCGGGGCCGGGGCGCGAAGAGCGTTCGCGCCGGGGAAAGCTTTTTCGTCGATGTGCGGGCTGATAGGCCGGGCACCACAAGCAAGCTTGGTCTTATGGTGAACGGGCGGGCCTGCTCCGCCGCGCCACGTCGCATCGACCTCTCCAAGGGCACCGTAAGGCTCCGCGGCTCGACTCTCGCGCTTGAGGGGAGGGTTGGGGTGAAGCGAATCGGCTTTTTTAGTAGCGGCGTGGTGGGTGATAAGGCGGTGAGTCACCGCCCCACGACGGCATCGGCCCGACGAAAGTTACGCGGGTACTCAGCGAGCCGAGTGTGTCGTGAGGTGATGCGGTCGCTCAAGCCGGTGAAGGGCTGACAAATTACCCTTGATTCCAGAACGAGCTACTCCTCGATGAGGTCGTCCGAGCCGATCGCGGCGTCGATCTCCTCGAGCGCCCGGACCGAGGGGTTCCGCGGCTTCTCTGGGGTCGCGCCCTCAAGATCCTCGCGCCGCTTCTCAAGCCAGCGATAGCGGGTGCCTGACCCCCCGGTTGCCCGATAAAACTCGAGCACCCGTTCGAGGTCTGCCTTAAGCGGATAAAATTTACCCCGATGGGTCATGTCCGGAATCGCCCCGGTCTTCAGGATGTTCGTTGTCCATCGCCCCACGATATAGAACCGGTAGGCCTCCTCGTCGAGATCGGCCCCCTCGGGATCGTTCGAGCTCAAACCCTTCACGAAACTTTCAGCGAGCGGGAGCCCAAGTCCGAGGGTCTGAATAAAGAAAGCGGCCAGCTCAACGCTCGTACACCCCCAGCGCGAGACCTCGTACTCACAGTCGTACCAAAGGTTCTTCCCTTTGAGATGCCGGCGGTACTCCTTAAACCCGCTGATGTCGTGCTTCAAGAACATCGCATGGGCGAGGGGAATATAGCCCCCAAGAAAGACTCCGGCTACCGCACCCGCGTTCGAAAGGGCGTAGCCAACATGCACCGCCGTATCGAGGTACTTCGCCAGGTGCGCATCGATATTCGACCACTCCTCGGTTGGGCAGATCGTCCGCGCCCTTCGATGGATATAAATGAGACCGATAGTAGCAGCCAGGTCGAGCGGCCGATAATCAAAAAGGACGTCCTCGACCTTGACCTCACCCGGAACGGGATGCCGCTCCGGCTTAAAAGTGGATGCGGCGAAACACAGCGCCGTACGAATCGTATCGGTGCGGGTGAGCCGTTTAACCAAGAAAGCGGCGCTCGGGGCCAGTTCGGCGCACGTTGGGGCGGGATCTTGGCGGAGTTTCCGGGTCGCTTCAGTAAATGAGGAGGGAATCGCTCCTAAAAGGTTCGCATAAGCGCGAGCCCGAACCAATCGATCGTTGTTCGTGTCAGTCATGAATTCTCCGTTACCATTTGATGATAGCGCGTGATATTTCGTTTGATCAATGCGCAGAAATTATGATCGCCCAAACTTTTT